>JAJZWB010000012.1 GCA_021846845.1 Actinomycetes bacterium
CGACGCCGCCGGCGAGACGGGCGACCGACTCAAGCCGGCGCGTGTGCGCAAGCTCCTGCTCCATCCGCCGCAGGTCGGTGACGTCCTCGATCATCGTCACCTGGTAGGCGAGCTTCCCGTCTCGATCGAGAACCGGGTAGATGTTCACGCGAGCTTGGAGATCGCGCCCGTCGGGGCGTGTCACGACCTGCTCGTGCCTCACCCCGCGTCCCGTCTGCCCGGCGTCGAGATAGCCGGACATCGCGATCCGCGCCTGCTCGGCGCTCAGGATCTCATCGGGCCGGGTGCCGATCAGCGCATCGCGCCCGCGCCCCAGGATCTGCGCGAAGCGTTCGTTGCAATCAAGCAGCCTCGCGTCGGCGTCCCGGATCGCGACGCCGACGCGATCGGACTCGAAGATCGCGCGCCAGCGCGACTCGCCGAGCCTGAGCGTCTCGTCGTAGCGATCCAGCCTGCGCGCCGCCTCCCAGAAAAGCCATCCGAACACGAGCGTCAGCGTGGCCGCGTAGAGGGCCACCGCGGCGTCGGTGCCGAGCACGCTTCGCCTGTCCTGGTCCAGGCTCGCCCACGCCAGCAGCGCCGGCAGCACGATCACGGGCCCGGCGAGACGCCGGCCGAGCACGCCTCCGGCGCTGTCTCTGCGCAGCAGCGCCAGCAGCCCCGCGCGAGGCTGGGCGAGCACGAGCGCCGCCGCCAGCGCGAGCAGGCCGATCGTGGTCTGCAGCGACGGCGGCCGCAGCCACGCCGCGATGACCCCCTCGCCCGCCCCGAGCAGCTGACCGAGCAGCGCCAGGAGCACGACAGCCCCGAGCCCGAGCGCGGCGCCCTGCGACCATCTCACGGCCCGCGGCCGCAGCGCCCAGGCCGCGACCGCCGTTCCGGCCAGCACGGTTGCGGCGGCGGTCTCCAGCACCATCTGCCCGGTCCGCGCGCCGGCCGGCAGATGGTCGACCGCGAGGCTGACCCCGGACGCGCGCTCGGCCAGCGCCGCGAGCCCGATCGCCGCCGCCACCGCCGCCAGCGCGGCCGCCGGCCGTGCCCACCGGCCGGCGACGTTCAGCCACACGGCCACACCCAGCAGGACGCACGCGACCGCGGCGTCGCCCGTCGTCTTGCCCAGCACCGGAAGGCTGTGGAGACGGGGAACGCCGAACGCCCATCCGATGGTGGCCAGGAGCCCGAGGACGACGGCGACCCCCGCGGCTGCGGCACCCAGCCGCCGCAGCTGCAGATCCCTGCGCGCGGCGCCCACTCGTGAACCCGCTACTCGGACTGGCGGCCGAGCACGGCGACGAACCGCGCGATCCGGGCCCGCTCGCCCGGCGACAGCGGTCCGGTCGCCTCGACGAGCAGGGTCATCGGCCCGCGCTCACGCGCCCAGGCGCGCGCGCGGTCGCTGAACTCCGCGGCGGCCCACACCAGCGGCAGCTCGCCCGCGTAGGCGATGACCGTCTCCTCCTGCGCGTCGGCGGCCGGCTCTCCGCGCACGACCAGCACGGCGGGCAGCTCGAGCGCACCCGCGATCTCGTTCACCGCGGCGAGGCCTCCATCGCCCGGCAGCAGCGCCACCTCGCCCTCGCGCAGCATCTCGCGCGCCCAGTCGCCCGGCGCGCCCTCGAGCGCGCCCGCGAGGCAGACGAAGCGGAAGCTGGGACCGGCCATCGGCCGGAGACGCTACCGGGTGGCGGCCTAGCCCGCCACGCCGGGGCCGGGCGCGGCGGCGAGCCGGTCGATCAGGGAGTCCAGCGCCGCGAGCCCGGCGGCCACCGGTTCGAGATCGATGTACTCGTCCAGGCGGTGCGCGTTGGCGCCGGTGGTGATCCCGACCGTGATCGCGGGGATGCCTCGGCCGTGCGCGGCGTTGGCGTCTGTCGAGGAGGCGATCTCGGCCGCCGGGGGCAGGCCCGCGTCCGCGCGCGCCGCGCGGGCCGCCGAGAGCAGCTCGTGCCCGGAGGCGATCCTCCCACCGGGCCGGTGGCCGAGCATGGTCACCTCGGTCTCGAGCCCCGGCTGCGTCTCGGCGAACGCCGCGATCACCCGCGACGCGACCTCCGTCAGCAGGAGGTCGTCCTCGGTGCGCAGATCCAGCTCGACGGTCGCCTCGGCGGCGATCACGTTGATGGCGGTGCCGCCGCTGAGGACGCCGGCATTGGCGGTCACGCCGGCCCGCTGCGCGCGCGCCAGCGCCTCGCGCAGCGGATCCAGCAGGCCGTGGACCGCGCTCGGCACGCCGCGGTCCGACCATGGGTGCCCTCCGGGCCCGCGGACGGCGATCCGCAGGCGGATCGATCCGACGGCGGCAACCGCGATCGACTCCAGCATCATCCCCTCCACCGCGACGAACGCCCCGCAGGGCTCGCCGGCCAGCAGCGCCCTGGCCCCGAGCAGATCGCCCAGGCCCTCCTCTCCGACCGTCGCCGCGAGCGTCACCGGGCGCCGGAGCGGCGCCCCTCGCAGACGGCGCGCAAGGTGCACCAGAGCGGCGACGGCGATCGAGTTGTCGCCGATCCCCGGCGCGGCGAGCCGGCCCCCATTCACGCGCGGGGCGATCTCGATGCCGGCGTCGAACACCGTGTCGAGGTGCGCGGCGAGGACCACCGCCTCGTCAGCGATCCCCGCTCCGAACCCGGCGACCACGTTGCCGGCGGAATCGAGGCGCGGCTCGGCGCCGGCATCCCGGAGCAGACGCATGACCAGCTCCGCCCGCGGGCGCTCGGCGAACGTCGGCGCCGGGACCGCGCACACGGCGCACCCCTCGTCGATCACCCGGCGGGCCTCGCCGGCGATCGAGGCCGGGATCCCCCGGCCGGAGCGCATCTCCCCGGGACCGTTCACGATCGGGGCACGGCCAGCCCGGACAGGCGCTCCGCCACCGCCCCCCAGGCGCCGCTGCGCGGGTCGATCAGATCGAAGTGGTCGGCGCCCGCCAGCTCCAGCAGCTCGCAGCTGTCGCCGTGGTACTCGGCGGCGCGCAGGTAGGCCCTGCTCTGCTCGATCGGCACGCGCCCGTCGCGATCGCCGTGCACCAGCAGCACACGGGCACGGATCGGCAAGCGGCTGATCGGGTCGGCGGCCGCGTACAGATCCGGAACCTGCTCCGGGGTCCCGCCCATGAACTCGACGGCGGCCTCCCCGCCGATCCGCTCACGCGCGGCGGCGGCGAGGTCGCAGACCCCCGCGAGCGCAACCACCGCCGTGGCCCTCGAGCGGCCGTCGGCAGGCGCCAGCGCGCCCGTGGAGCAGAGCGCCAGCTGTCCGCCGGCCGAGTGGCCGATGAGGACCGTGCGATCGAGGTCCAGCGGCGCCCGCACCCGTGTGAGGTGCGCGATGCCGGCACGAACATCGGCGATCGCCTCAAGCGGGCCGCCACCGGTGCCCAGCCGCCGGTACTCGACGTTCCAGGTGGCCCAGCCGCGCTGGGCGAGGTCCACGGCGACGGCCGCAAGGGTGCAGCGATCGAAGCGAGCGCGCCAGAAGCCGCCATGCAGGAGGACCGCCACCGGGTGCGGGCCGGCGCCCTCCGGCGGCAGCACCAGCTCGGCGACCTGCTCGGGCGCGCGGCCGTAGGAGTGCGTGACGCGGGGAATCCCGGCGGCCACCGCCGATGCGGCCAGCTCTCCCAGCAGCGCCTGCGCCTCTCGGGTCGCCACGACGCCGGATGGTAGGCCAGCGGCGGCATGCGGCACTGGCGCCGTCGTGTGCGCGATGATGGGCGCATGAACGATCGAACGCCCGCCCGCAGCGTCAAGATCGGGGCCGACGAGCGGACCGGCTGGTCCTCGGAGCGCCCTCAACGCGAGGGCTCCCAGCCGCGGCCGGCAGATGTCTCCGGAAGCTGCCGGGTGCTCGCCCCGACCGACCGGATGCGCTACTCGCCCGGAAGCCTGGTGGTGATCGTCGGCGCGACCGGCTCCGAGCGGGAGGCTTTCGCCGACCGCGTCGTCGAGGAGCGCGGCGCGGTGCTGTCGCCGGCCAGGGTCCGCGCCCTGCTCCAGGGCCGGGTCGCGACGGAGCAGCTCGGCGCGCGCGCCCGGGAGCTGCTGGACGCCGCCGTCGCCAAGCGCCTCACCGCGGGACAGTCGGTGGTCGTTCCAGCCGATGACCTGGATCCGGAGCCGCGGTCGGCCTGGGTCCGTGCCGCGCACGCGTCACGCCGTCCCCGCCACCTGATCCTGCTGGACTCTGGCCGAGACCAGGAGCTCGACGGCGACCGCGCGCAGCTGGACGAGCTGAGGCGGGCGCTCGACGCCGGCGAGCTCGGGCGGGAGGGTTTCCAGACCGCGCTGAGGCTGGGTGGCAGCGCCCGCTCCGAGCTCAAGCGGATCGTGTTCGCGCGCCGGCCGCCGGAGGAGTGAGCGCCGGGGCGGCCGGCGACCGCGACAGGCCCGAGAGCCGGCGGCCGCGACAGGCCCGAGAGCCGGCGGCCGCGACAGGCCCGAGAGCCGGCGGCCGCGACAGGCCCGAGAGCTGACGGCCGCAGCAGGTCCGAGAGCTGACCTGCGCCGGCGCGCCGGACCGGCCGACGCGTCGCGGGTGCAATCCTTGAGCTGCGCCGCACAGGCGCGCTGTGCCCCGCCCCATCGTCAAGAGCAGGCCCGAACACGAGGAGGAGCCCACATGCGAGCACGCAAGGCGATCCCGCTGGTCGTGGCGGTCACGGCTCTCGCAGCCGCGGGAGCGGCCTACGCCGGAACCGGCACCTACCGGGACGGGCCGCTGACCGCCACCTTCACGGCCGGAACCCACAGTCCAAACTGCAAGCAGAAGTGGCCTGTGACCGTGACGGCTCGCTTCAGGGGGCGGCCGGCGCACGCGACCGCCTTCTACCAGTTCCTCGGGCCCGGCGGCGTCGTGGTCCGGCAGTACCCGTTCGCCAACACCCGCAGGAACCCGCACAACCGGATCTGGCGCTTCTACGGCCGCTTCACCGACAACACGTTCGGTCCGTTCGGGGCGCTGGCCGTCGGCTACCCCCTGACGGTGCGCGCGGTGGTCAGCGTCGGGCGATACACGGCCTACCCGTCCTACTCGGTGAGGGTGGTCAAAGCCAGCGGCTGCAAGGCGATCCGCTGAGGCGGCCGTGCCGCCGGGCGGTCCGACGAGGCCGCCCGGCGGAATGGCGCTCCGGTGAGGCGGCAGGTCGCGTGCCGGCTCTCCGACAGCAGACGGCGAATACCCGCCCGGAGCAGCAGCTGGTCCTCGGCGATCACGACTCGGGGACTCGATCCGGGCTACGCTGTTGCACGTCATGAAGGTAGGGCTGACCCGACATCGACGGTGGGGGCACCCTCCGACGCTCGCCCGCAGGCCGGATCGAAATCGCGAGCCGCGGCAGCGATGCTTGGAGGACGTCCCTCACGCCGCACGCCAACCCCGAGACCAAGATCCCCATCGCAGCACCATGAGCGAGTCAGAGAGCAAAGCCGCAAAGGAGCCGAAGGCCGGCTCGGGACGCATGTCTCCGGCGCTGTGGATCGTGCGGTACGGCATCGGGATGATGATGGTCGTCGCGGGGATCGTGGTGCTGATCCTCAACCCGGCCGGCGTCGGCGTCGACGGCTTCGGAATGTCGGTCGGCGGAGGCCTCTCGGTGATCCTGCTCAACGCCCTGTTCCGCTTCGGCGTGTCGGGAGACCGCGAGCGGGCCCTGCACGAGGAGGCCTGGCGCCACTTCGAGCAGTACGGCGAATGGCCCGACGAGCCACCGCCACGCGGCCGCGCCTGATCGGGCCCGTCGAGGATCCGAGCCGGTCTGCTTGACTGCGGCGCTCCGCTTGACCCCGGCGCTCCGCTCATAGCCAGGAGGCACGCATTGGCCGATCGCGCGCATCGTGCGCAGACCCCACGGCCGCGTCGACGCCCGCCGTCGCGCGCCACGATCGTCTGGCGTCGCCTCGTCGCGGTCGCGGGCCTGATCGCCGTGGCGACGGGTGTCGGCCTTGGCGCGGCCGCGGTCCTGGGCGCCACGGGAGCGTCGACCACGGTGGCGACCATCTCGCTGCGCGCCCCCGCGGGCACTCCGACCGTGCGCATCGGCGGCGCGCAGCGCAGCGACCCGATCGCCCCTGGCTTCCTCGGATTCTCGTTCGAGTACACGGCGCTGCTGCCCTATGCGGGCCGTGACGGTCGCGACCGCGTCCTGATCCAGCTGATCCGCAACCTGAACCCGGGCCAGTCTCCGGTGCTGCGAATCGGAGGCGACACCACCGACTGGTCCTGGGTGCCAGTGCGGGGGATGAGCAGGCCGGGCGGGGTCCGGTACACGATCACGCCCGCCTGGCTGGGCGCGATCCGGGGGCTCACGCAGGCCCTGAACGCTCGCGTGATCCTCGGGATCAACCTTGAGGCCGACAGCACGCGCCTGGCGGCGACCGAGGCGCGGGCGTTCGTCTCGGCGGTCGGGCCCTCGGCGGTCGCGGCGCTGGAGATCGGCAACGAACCCGAGCTGTACGGGCAGCTCGGCTGGTACTCGACGCCGAGCGGCCGGCCCGTGCCGGGGCGGCCCAGCTCGTACGACATAGCCTCCTACACGGCGGAGTTCAGGCGCTTCGCGACGGCCCTCCCCGACGTTCCGCTGGCGGGACCCGCCACCGGGTCGAACACGTGGCTGGCGGGCCTGCCGGGGTTCATCGCCGGCGCGCCACGGCTGCGCTTCGCAACCGCGCACCGCTACCCGCTGGCGCGGTGCTATTCGGCGGCCGGCAGCCCCACCTACCCAACGCTGGCGAACCTGCTGTCGCCCGCAGCCTCCTCCGGCCTCGCGCAGAGCGTCGCCGGGGCAGTGTCGGTCGCGCACGCGCACGGCGTCCGCTTCAGGGTCGACGAGCTCAACTCGGTCTCCTGCCGCGGCAAGCGGGGGCTGAGCGACACGTTCGCGTCAGCCCTCTGGGCGCTCGACACGCTGTTCGCGATGGCGAGCGTCAACGTCGACGGAGTCAACATCCACACGCTGCCGGCGTCCGACTACCACCCCTTCGCGCTCGTCCGCAGCGGGCGTGCGTGGCACTGGACGGTCGACCCGCTGTACTACGGCCTGCTGATGTTCGCGCGGGCGGCACCGCCCGGGTCCCGCCTGCTCTCGACCTCGGGCCCGGCGCAGCCGAGCGTCAGGGTCTGGGCCACCGGGGCCCCCGACGGTCGCACGCGGGTCGTGGTGATCAACGAGCACCGCCGGCGGACCGCGTACGAGCGCATCGAGGTCCCCGGGGCCCACTCGCCCGCCGCCCTGACGACGCTGCGCGCCCCGTCGATCACCGCCAAGGGCGGGATCACGCTCGGCGGCCAGACCTTCGGGGCGCGGACCGCCACCGGCCTGCCGACCGGCGCCAGACGACTCGTGGACGTCGCACCCGCAGGCGACGCCTACGTGCTGAAGCTCGCTCCCGCGAGCGCGGCGATGCTGACGCTGCACGGATGAGACCGGCCGCGCCGGAAGCTGCGGCCGTCGAGCGCGGCGATGCTGACGCTGCACGGATGAGACCGGCCGCGCGCCGCCGGGCCGCTTCGTGGATTCGGGCCGCCGCGAGCACCCCTGGACGCGGTTCGCCGCCGGACGCATCGCAGCCGTGTCACGACGCGGGGCAAGCACGGGGGGATGCCGTGCGTTCTGTGCTCAACCGAGGCGGAGTGAGCCATGCCGACCCACACGGACCCGGTCTGCCGGACAGGCGAACGGGTCGGGGGCGCGCGAGAGGAGCAAGCGATGAACGCGGTCGTGATCTACGAGTCGATCTACGGCAACACCCGCGCGGTCGCCGAGGCGATCGCCGACGGTCTCGGCGGCGCCGAGACGGCGCCGGTGCCGCAGGCCGGCGAGCGGATCGAGGACGCGGACCTGATCGTGGTGGGTGGACCAACCCACATGCACGGGCTGACCACGTCGCGCAGCCGGCGGATGGCGGCCGACGCCGCCAGGGAGGACGGACGCACCGGGCTCGCGGCCGGCGCCTCGGCCGAGCGCGGCCTGCGGCACTGGCTCCGCGACCTGCCCGGACGCGACGGTGCGTGGGCCGCCGCGTTCGACACGCGGCTCGACAGGTCGCCGATGCTCACGGGAGCGGCCGCTCGCGGGATCGCTCGGCGGCTGCGCCACCACGGCTATGAGGTTGTGGCGACCGAGAGCTTCCTGGTCGAGGACTCCGAGGGACCGCTCCAGGACGGCGAGCTCGAGCGCGCCAGGAACTGGGGCACCGAGCTCGCGCGCAGGCTGGAACGCGGGCCTGACGCAGAGTCGGGCCCTACCGGCGTCCGCGCCAGGCCGTCCTCGGAGCGCGGGCCTGACGCACAGTCGGGCTCGGCCGGCTGACCCGGATCGAGCGAGGTCCGCCCTCTCCCGGCAGGCGACGCCGACGAACGGATGCCGCCAGAGCGCGCCCCTCGACCCACCGGCCGCCGAAAGCCGGCCGCCGGGGCCCGGCCCACGCTCGAGCCCCTCGTCTCCCTGCCCATCGTGGGCGACACGACGATCGAGGATGCCGTGTTCTACGCCGCGGTCGGGGCGGTTGCCCTGGCGGAGCTGGTGTCGTGGCCGACGGCGGCGCTGATCGCCACCGGCCACGCGCTGCACCAGCGCGCCCGGAACGTTTTGCGGACCGGCCCGGCGGCCGAGGCGCGCGAGGGCCTGATCGAGGCGCTCGACGAGTTCGCGTGACCGCTCCGATCCACGGACGGAACCCTCCCCGCCGCTCGACGGCCGGGTATCACGGCCGCAGATCGACGGCGGCCGCGGAGCGCGATCCCGGGCCGACCCGATCGACCGACGGCGGAGAAGAGCCGGCGGGCGGCCGCGAACCTGCGGGCGGCCGCGGACCTGCGGGCGGCCGCGAACCTGCGGGCGGCCGCGGACCTGCGGGCGGCTGGAGCCAGCGCTCGACCGGGAGGGCGCGCCCGAGCGCGACCGCGATGGCCGAGGCGCCGCCGGCCAGCGCCAGGCCGGGAAGCGTGATCGGCGCGAGCCCCAAGAAGACGCGCAGGCCCGGGACCGCGAGCGTCGTGACGACCGCTCCCAGCGAGCCGCCGACGGCGCCGAGCACGGGCACGGTCAGGCGCCCCTCGGCCCGCCCGAGGTCGACCGTCTGAGCCAGCTGGGTGGCCACGATGCTCAGGTACGCGACGCTGCGACCAGCGGCGGGACCGACCAGGCGGGAGGCGAGCAGGTGGGCACCGAAGCTCGGAACGCCGGTGGCGATCCCGCGACGAACGATGTCCGCGCGCAACGGCGCGTCCAGCGCGCCCCCGCCCTCTCGGGCCAGGGCGGCGAGGTCGCGGTGCTCGGGCGGCTGGACCGCGACGGAGATCGCCGGCAGCACATCGGTCACGAGGTTGATCGTCAGCACCTGCCTCGTCGTGAGCGGCGACGTCCCGCCGAACGCGGCGGCGGCGATCATCAGGATCACCTCGCCCGCGTTGCCGCCCAGCAGCAGGCCGAGCGAGCGACGCATGTTGCGCCAGAACCCGCGCCCCTCGGTCAGCGCCTCGGTCAGCGTCGCGAACTCGTCGTCGATCAGCACCAGATCGGCCGCCTGGCGCGCGACCTGCGTCCCCCCGCGGCCCATCGCGACCCCGACGTCGGCCAGCCGCAGCGCGGGCGCGTCGTTGACGCCGTCGCCGGTCATCGCCACCACGTGGCCCCGCGCGCGCAGGAGCTCGACGATCCGCAGCTTCTGGAGGGGCATCGTGCGCGCGATCACGGTCACGCGGTCCAGCCGCGCCGCGAGCGTCCCGTCGTCGAGACGCTCCACCTCCTCGCCGGTCAGCATCCGATCGTCCCCGCAGGGAAGGCCCGCCTCGCGGGCGATCGCCTGCGCGGTCGCGGGATGATCGCCCGTCAGCATCATGACGCGCACGCCCGCCTCACGGCAGCGGGCCACCGCCTCCGCCGCGCCGGCACGCAGCGGGTCGCTGATCCCGACGAACCCGACCGCGGTCAGACCTCGAGGGTCCTCCACCGAGCCTCCCGGGGGTCCCTCGGCCACGAGCAGAACCCGGAGCCCACGATCGGCAAGCTCGGCCGCCCGGCCGCGCAGCCGCTCCCGACCGCGCTTCCCGAGCTGGCTGTCGCGGCCATCGATGCGCGCGCGGCCGCAGCGCTCGGCGAGCACCTCGACGGCCCCTTTGACGCAGAGGCGCCCGTCGTAGAGAGTGGCGTGGAATCCCCGCGTGGCCTCGAACGGCGACTCTGCCCGACGCGCTCCCGGCTCCTCGCCGAGACCCGCCGCCCGCGCGCCGGCCAGGACCGCGATGTCGGTCGGGTGCGAACCGGCGTCGATCGCCTCCGGCGAGGGACTTGCGACCGCGGCGCAGCGCAGCACGTCACGCAGGCGGGGCGTGAGCCCCGCGGGCGCCGCCTGGTCGCCGCCGACCTCGGCGACCAGCGTCAGCGCCGGCCTGCCGGCCGTCAGCGTGCCCGTCTTGTCGACGCAGGCGACGTCGACCCGGCCGAGCGCCTCGACGGACGAGAGGCGCGAGACCAGCGCGCGACGCGACGCCAGCCGCTGAGCCACGGCAGCCTCGGCAACGCCTGCGATCAGCGGCAGCCCCTCCGGCACGACCGCGACCGCGACGCTCACACCGAGGGCCAGCTGCGCGATCGGGGAGCGGCCTCGCAGCAGCCCGGCGAGGCACACGCCCAGACCGCTCGCGGCGACCCACGGGAACGCCTTCACGAGCATCCTGCCAAGGCGCACATCCAGCGGGCTCTCCGCCTCCGGCGCCTCGGCCAGCGCCTGAGCGATCGCCCCCATCCGCGTCTGGTCACCGACGGCCACCACCACCGCACGTCCCGCTCCGGCGACGACGCCGGTGCCCTCCAGCACGATGCGGCGACTCTCGCTGCCGTTCTCGGTCGATTTCTGAACCGGCACCGACTCCCCCGTGAGCGCCGCCTCGTCGACCTCCAGGGAGCGGGCGGAGATCAGCCGCGCGTCGGCCGCAATCCGATCGCCCGACGCGAGCAGGATCACGTCACCGACCACGAGCTCGTCCTGCGCGACCAGCGTCTGCCTGCGATCGCGCAGGACGCGCGCGCGGCCGGCGCTGAGATCCGCGAGCGCCCTGGTCGCGGCGCCTGCACGACCCTCCTGCCAGGCGCCGACGGCCGCGTTGGCGGCGACCACGGCGCCGATCATCAGCACGTCCCCGGCCGCGCCCACCGCCATCGACAGCCCGGCGCCCGCGCCGAGCACCGCCACGACCGGGGATCTGACCTGCCTGGCCACCAGCCCGGCCAGCCTCCGGCGCTCCTGGACCCCGGGCCTCGGCCGCCACCGCTCCCGCGCCTGGGCCGAGGTGAGTCCTCGCGACGTCGACCCGAGCTCTCGCAGCGCATCCGCGACGCTCAGGCGCCCCCACCGCTCCGGCATCGGGTCGCTGAGGCGCTCGGCCACCGTGCGCGCCTGCCGCCCACCCCACAGACGCGCGAGCGAGCCGGTGATCGCGATCAGCCCGCCGATGTGCGTGGGCCGGGTGCCGCGAACGAACGGCGGCGCGCGCAGGCCACCCCAGGCCGCGCCCGCGAGGTTGGTCGCCATCGACACGCGGACGGCGTCGCGGACCGCGGCGTCACGCCTTGAAGCCGCCCGGAGCACGGCTGCGACCGCCTCGAGCCGAGGCGCGAGCAGGTCCGCCCGGGCGGGGAACGTGCCGCTGTGCCCGGAGCTCAGCCCGATCGCGAGGGAGCACCGCTCGAACGCCGCTGCCGAAGCCGCGCTGTCGCCGAGCACCGCGACCACCAGTCCCTCCCGGCGCAGAGCGCCAACCAGCGCCTCGGGCCGGCCCCTGACGATGGTCACCCCCGCTCGCTCCGCAACCCGGCGCGCGGCGGGCGTCGGCCGGCGGGTCGCCAGCCGCAGCCGCACCCCGGCCGTCGCGCAGGCACGGGCCAGCTCGGGCAGCCCGCGTGAGAGGTGCGGCCGCAGCGCGAGCGTGCCGGCCACGAAGCCGTCACGCTCGCGCGTGAGCTTGAGCACCAGCTCGTCGGCTTCGGTCCGCCGCCGCACCCGAGCATGGTCAGCGGGTCCCAGCGTCCAGCGCTCCCCGGCCACGTCGGCGCTCGCGCGGCGACCGTCGAAGACCCCGGCGGAGGCGGTCTGGAGACGACGAGCCGCGAGCGTCATCCCCCAGGGCGACCCGGCCGCCGTCGAGACGGTGCCGGCGAGCGCGAGCATGTCATGCCGCGTCAGCTCGTCCGCGACCGACGGCACCCCGGCCAGCTCCCACCCGTCGCAGATCGTGCGGGGCTCGTCGATCAGCAGGATGTCGGGCCGGGTGATCGCACGACCCGGCCGGGAGCCGACGACCGTGACCCCGGCACGGATCGCGCGCGCGGAGGCGCCTAGATCGGCGCTCTCACGCCCGGCCAGCGCCGGAATCGGGTTCACCAGCAGCAGCGAGGTGAGCGTGCGTGGCACCGAGCGCGTCGCGAGCGCGGTCCCGACCGCGTAGAGCAGGGCGGCGAACGGGACCATGCGCATGTAGCTCCTCAGAGGCTCGATCGGCACGGGCGCCTGCCGCCGAGCCGGCTCATGGACCGCTCCGGCGCGGAGCCTCACGGTCACGTCGCCGCCGTGGATCCGCGCCCCCGGGTCCAGCTCCGCGCCCGGGCACAGCGGCCGAGCGCCGCCGTCGAAGGCGGAGGCGACTCCGAGCCCGTCGAGCACGGTCGCGGCCAGCGGAGCGCGCTGGCCCGGCGCGAGGCGCACGACCGCGCCGGGGTACACGGGGGGCTGATCGCCGAGGCGGCGCACGTACTCCCGCCAGGCCGTTCTGCGCGCGCTCGCCTCGGTCGCGATTCGCAGCGCCATCGCCCCCGTGAACAGGAGCCCGACCACGTTGCCGGAGGCGGCGGTCCCCGCGATCGCGACCGCGCCGAGGACGATCCCGTTGCGCCCGGGGCCGAGCCTGTCGCGCGCCCGGTGCGCCACCGGCTCGATCCCCTGGACGAGCGTCACCGACCCCGCAAGCTCACCCGGGCCGGGGGCCTGCACCGGCGGGCCCTGCGCCCCGAGCGCGCGCCGCGCCCCCAGCAGCAGCAGCCCGGCCGCGGAACCGAGCGCCCTGGTCGCGGCCCCGATCATCGGCCCGGCGTCGAGCGGGTGCGCCGGCACCTCGCGCTCGTCCTCGGCTGCCGGAAGCTCCAGCTCGGCGATCTCGTCCAGGAGCGCCTGGATCGTCCCGGTGCCCTCCTCAAGCTCGATGAGGACCCGGCCGGTGAGCGGGCTGGGGGCGACGCGCCGCACCTCGGGCCTTGAGCCGAGCCTCTCGACCAGCCGGCGACCCAGGTCGGGGTCGCGGTCCAGGCCACGCACCGCGACCCGGGCGCGGCGGGCGCCATCCCAGGTTCGGCGCGCACCCTCACCGGGCTCGCGGGCGAGCTCCCGCGTGAGACGATCGAGGATCGCGTCGGCCCGCACGCGCGCGGGGTCGAACCGCACCAGCAGGTTGGCGGTCATGCCGCTGGCGCGCACGTGGGTCACGCCGGGCAGCCGCCCGAGCCCGGCCTCGACCTCACCGGTCGCCGAGCGTCGCATCCCGGGCGCGTGGATGCGCAGGCGCCCGGGAAGTCCGTGCAGGACCCGCGGTGGCTCCGCGACCGGCGTCAAGCCCCGCGGGCGCCGGTCACCGCCTTGCGGCGAGAGGACGCCACGGGCGCAGAGCCGTTGTGGCCCGCGACCTCGCGCGCCTCGTCGACGATGTCGCGACCGGCGTGCACGATCGAGCCCGTGACGGCCATCGTCCCGGCGGCGGCGTAGCCGATTCCACGGCCGATCCCTCTGCGAACTCGCTCCGACGCGACCGCGGCGACCCCCAGGCTCAGCACTGCCAGGCGGGGATCAAGAAGCTCCATGACGGCTCCTTCGATGGGAAACCAGGGTCCGCCGACCGTACCGGCCGCCGAAGGGCCCGATCCAGAGCGGAATCCCCCCGTCGCGGTACGGCTTTCCACTGAGGATCCCGGACCCGGCTCGCCCCTGGTCCGGGAACGGCCTCGCCCTCGCCCCGCGAGCCGCATCCAGGCCCCGGAGCCGCCTCGCGTTCGGCGCGGGAAGCAGGGCGTCCCACCGGGCGTTGATTGCAGAGCGTCCCCTGACGGCGCCGGGGACACGGGTTGTGACGGATCCGCGCCGAGCATCGATTCCGGAGGCTGCTGATGGGGCTGATCGACGAAGAGCTGCTGGCGGCCGTGGCGGCGACCGCGGCGGTGGCGTCGCCCCGGCTGCGACGGGTTGCGCGCAGAGGCGTCGTGTACGGCCTGGCCGGCGCGCTCATGGCCGGCGACGTCGCGATCGCGGCGGCTCGCGGCGTCGCGCGCGCCGCCGGGCCGCAGGACGCAGCGACGGGCGGCGAGCGGGCAGCGCGGCGCGCCCGGCCGCAGGACGCAGCCACGGCCGGCGAGCGGGCGCCACGGCGCGCCGGGCCCCGAACCGGGGCGCAGGATGAGGCGGCCGCGTCGTGACCGATCCCGCGGCCGGCGCGGAGGGAGGGCCGTTCGCCGAGCGAGACCCGGGCCCCGCGCGCGACGCGGAGCGGATCGCCGGAGAGCTGGCCGAGAGGATCGCCCGGTGGTGCCTGCGAGCCGGCGCTCGCGTCAGGGAGGAGGCGGAGGACGTCTGGGCGGAGGCGCAGGCGCTTCGCCGCCGGACCTAGCCGCGGCCGCCGGACCCGGCCGCGGCCGCCGGACCCGGCCGCGGGCCGCCCGGCGCCCGGGGAAGAACCGGTGCATGACCGCGGCGCCGACCGCGACCGCGACGATCCCGGCCAGGTAGGCCCAGTGCTGGCCCTGGATGAACGAGTCCCGGGCGCCGGCGACGATCCCGCTTGAGTGCTTCGGATAGCGCTGTGCGAGCTCCGCCGCGCTGGAGTACGACTTGGTCAGCGCGCCCTGGACCGAGGAGCTGACGCTCTGGCCCGAGGCGGAGATCGCGGCCCCGAAGGCGGCGGCGTAGCCCGCCGTCAGGAACGCCCCCATGATCGATTGCATGATCGCGCCGCCAAGGTCCCGCTGAAGTTCCGCGGTGCCCGAGGCCATCCCGACGCGAGCCACCGGGACCGACCGCGTCAGCGTGTTGGAGGTCGGCGAACCGGCGAACCCGACTCCGGCTCCGCATGGATCCTCATCGGCTAACGCTCCGCCGGCGCTGTCCCGCGTGACCGGGTCCGGTCGTCCCGATCCCGCCACGCGCCCACGCCCGGGCAGGCGGCGGGCGGGTGCCGGCGTGACGTTCAGGTGCGGCCGAAGAGCGCGGGAACGTCGGCGATCGAGTCAACCACGCAGGTCGGCTCGATCCCCGAGTCGCGCAGGCGATCCTCCCGGTACTTCCCGGTTCGCACCAGGATCGCGGCCAGACCGGCGCGCAGCGCCCCGCCGATGTCTGACTCGATGTCGTCGCCGACCATCGCGGCGGCCTCCGCGCCCACCCTGAGGCCGGCCAGCGCCTCGGCGAAGAAGGCGCGCGACGGCTTGCCGACCACGTACGCGTCGCGCCCCGTGGCGAACTCGATCGCCGCGACGAACGGCCCGACATCCAGCGAGAGGCCGTCCGCTCGCATCCAGTAGCGGTTCTTCTGCAGCGCGATCAGCTCCGCGCCCTCCATCACCAGGCGAAAGGCGCGGTTGAGGACGTCGTAGCCGAACGCGGGCCCCAGATCGCCGACGATCACGGCGTCGACGGGGCCGTCCGCCTCCTCCAGCTCGGCGAAGTCATGCTTGACCTCGTCGTTCATGATCAGCGCGACGCGCTCGTGGCCGCTATCAAGGCAGTGCCGGACGGCGAGCGCCGCCGGGGTCAGCAGCTCCTCCGGTGCCACCCCCAGTCCGAGGCGGGCGAGCTTCGCGAGCGTCCGGTCACGCGAGCGAGCGGTCGTGTTGGTCACGAACCGCAGTGCCAGCCCGCCGGCGCGCAATCGCTCGACGGCCTGCGACGCACCCGTGATCGGCTCATCCTCTACGTAGAGCACGCCGTCGAGGTCGACCAGCAGCGCGGCGACTTGCTCAAGCATGCTCCCAAGATCGCACATAGCTCGCGCGCGGTCTTGTACGGACCCCGAGCGCGCGCTGTGCACGGATGCCGCGCCGGCCGGCGGGACCTACGTTGAGGTCATGTGGTACATGCACGGAATCGGCTGGGGCTGGTGGCTGTTCATGGTGGTCGGAATGATCGCCTTCCTGGGCCTGCTGGCCTGGGGCGTATCGGCTCTCGTGCGGGGCGAGACCCCCGGCCCGCCTCCGCCTCGGGAGCGCCCCGAGCAGCCCCTGGAGATCCTTCAACGGCGGCTCGCGCACGGCGAGATCTCCGTGGAGGAGTACGAGAAGCTCCGCGACGCGCTGACCGACCGACGGCCGAAGACGCCGGCCTGACACTGCCCCGGCGCCATCGGCGGGCTTTCAGCCCACGGTCATGCCGGTCGCGTCCTCGATCAGCGGGAACAGCACCCGCTCCTCGTGGCGGACGTGCAGCTCGAGCCAGACGCCCAGCTCGTTGAGCTCGCGGGAGACCGGCTCCGGCTGCTCTCCGATCGCCGCGATCCGGGCGCGAATCAGCACGTGCTCCAGGAGCATCCGCACGACAGCCGGGTGCGCCGGATCGGCGACGCGGGCATAGGCTGGCAGCAGCTCGCTCTCCTCCTGGGCGAAGTGCGACCGTCCCTCGCGCTCCCAGAACTCCAGGAACCGGCGCCAGGTGGACGGCGCCAGGTCCCCGTCGGCGCGCTTGAGCGCGATCGCCTGCATGAGCGCCTGGTGGTGATCACGGGAGAGCGGCGCCAGCGCCCGCGAGCGCCGGCGCGCGCGTCCCGGGACGGGAGCGGCGAAGGGAACGCCCCGATCGGCGTCGGAGCAGGCGGCCGGCGGGCGGCCGGTCCCGGGGGACGGAGCGCACACGTCTGCGCGCCGCGCCCCCGGCTGGAAGGTCACGCCTGCGCTGCCTGACCGGCGTCGACGCGGCCGATGCGCACCCGCCACACCTCGGGCCCCTGCTCCAGGTAGTCCCAGCTGAAGCGCCCGGCGTGCTCGGCGGCGAACTGGTAGTAGAGCGGCTTGGGATCGTGGTCGTTCACGAGGACGAACCCGGCGCCCGGGCCGAGCCGCTCGTAGGTGTCGAAGATCAGCTCATGGCGGCGAGCCGGGGGCTCGGGGCGGACGTCGAGCTGCGGGTGTGAGGTGGACATCGTCTGCTCCTTGGTCTGTTTCGATCGCGGCGGCCAGGCGGTGCATCAGGTCGTTGATCCGCTGCGCCTGGTCGGGGTGCTCGCGTCGCAGCGCGGCATATGCGCTGCCGGCCAGCCGACATGCAGGCTCGGGCCTGCCGGCGGCGCCGAGCGCGCCCAGCGACTCGATCAGCACCGTGGTCAGCGCGTCCACCGGCGAGGCATCGGGATCGAACACGATCTGCACAATCTATTTGTTTTTACAGTAATTGTGTGAGAAACTCCAGCGCCGTGGACGAGACGGCCGACGAGCGAGGCCAGGGCCCGGGCCGGGCGGGGCCCTTGAGGCCGGTCGCGGGCGCGCGCGCCCGCGGGCTGCCGGTGATGGCCCTCGGGGTCGTGGCGCTGTTCGCCGGGCTCTGGGGCGGGCTGATCCGGCTCGGGCTCACGCCGGACACCGCGGTCGCCTCCGCCGCCCAGCTGCACGGACCGCTGATGGCGCTGGGGTTCCTGGGGACACTCGTCAGCCTGGAGCGCGCGGTAGCGCTGGGCCGCTGGTGGGGGTACGCGGCGCCGATCGGCGCCGGCGCCGGCGCCCTGGCCGCGCTGGCGGGCGCGCCCGGGTCGCTCGGACCGGCGCTCGTGACGCTGGGCGGCCTGGTGTTCCTCGGCTCGCATCTGACCCTGCACCGGCTCGCGCCGTCGGTCCACAACGCGGTGATGGCGCTCGGCGCGCTGGCGTGGTGCGCGGCGGCGGCGATGTGGGTGGCGGGGTTGGACGTCTCACGCTTCGCACCCCTGCTGGCAGGGTTCCTCGTGCTGACGGTCGCGGGCGAGCGGCTTGAGCTGAACCGGGTCTCGCATCGGGGCCAGGGCTCGCGCAGGCTGCTGCTCGCGGCGATCGCGCTGTTCGCCGCCGGGCTTGCCGTCTCGATCCCCGCCGAGCGCGCGGGGGTGAGGATCGCGGGGATCGGCCTGGTCGCGCAGGCGCTCTGGCTGGCGCGTCACGACGTCGCGCGCCGGACGGTGCGGATCGGAGGTGTGACGCGGTTCATCGCCGTCGCGCTGCTCGCAGGCTACGCGTGGCTGGCCTGCGCCGGGGTGCTGTGGGCCGCGGACGCGCCGCTCGGCGACGGCGCCGCCTACGACGCGGCGCTGCACGCGCTGTTCCTCGGGTTCGTGATGTCGATGGTGTTCGCGCACGCGCCCGTGATCGTCCCCGCGATCGTCCGCGCCCCGCTTGCCCACCGGCGCCGCTTCTACGTCCACCTCACGCTCCTGCACGCTTCGCTGGCCGTGCGCCTGGTCGGCGGCGACCTGGCGGGCGACCGCGCGCTGTGGCGCTGGGGCGGGGTCGGCAACGAGGCCGCCATCCTCCTGTTCCTCGCCGTGACCGCCGCCGGGCTCGCGGGGGCTCGCGGGGGCTCGGAGGCCCGCCGGCGCGAGCAGGCAGGAGCCGCCGCGATCCCCCCGGCGCCGGCGCATCGATAGACCCGCCTGGATCAACCCGGCTCTCGAACCGCAGACCGTTGTCCCGCAAGGCCCGCCATGGAAGACTCTGGTCGTGATCGACCTGCCCGCGATGCCCGGCTCCGACGACGCGCTCTCGCAACCGACCCGCGCGAGGCTGTTCGCCCTGCTCTCCGACCTTGGCAGGCCGGCGCGAACGGCGGAGCTCGCCGAGCGGCTCGGGCTTCACCCCAACGGGGTCCGGATCCACCTGGAGCGACTCGAGCGGGCCGGGCTGATCGAGCACGCGCGGGTTCGCCAGCCACGCGGCCGGCCACCCGACTCGTGGGCGATCGCCCCGGACGCCCAGCCGGGGGGCGATTCGCCCCGCGCCTACCAGGACCTGGGGCGCTGGCTTGCGCGGGCGCTCGCGGCCCGGCCCGCCGGGCCCCGGGGCATCGAGCGCACCGGGCGAGAGATCGGCCACGAGCTCGCGCCGCGAGACGCCTCCAGCAGCGTGGACGCGCTGCGCACCAGCCTCGCCGCGCTCGGGTTCCGGCCCACCATCGACGAACGGGCGGGCGACCGGGTCACCGTCTGCCTCCGCAACTGCCCCTACCGGGACGCGGTGCACGAGAACCAGGCCGCGATCTGCACGCTCCACAAGGGGATCACGCGCGGCCTGCTCGACGTGCTGGAGCCGGGCGCCAGGCTCGAGGCGTTCATCCCCCGCGACCCCGACCGTGCGGGCTGCCGGATCGAGGTGGGCGGGCTGCCGGAGGAGCCCGCCGATGCCTGACCCCGGCGCCCGGCAGCGGGCGGGAACGGTCCGCGGCGCCCACCCCTGATCGCGGCGCCGGCATCGGCGCGCCGCCCGACCCGGGACGCCGGTTCCGCCCGACGTCAGGAGCGCCGCCCCGGGCGACCGCTTCCGCCCGACGTCAGGCGCGCCGCTGCCTGCAGGTCGCCACTCGGTCAGGGACCGCCTGCGACCGGTTCGGTCCCGCGCGGCGCGAGCATGAAGATCGCGGTGGAAAGGTCCGGCTCGAGCCGCTCGCCGCCGAGCACCGCGGTCACCTCACGGCCGGTGCCCCGCTGCACGATCGACCGCAGCTCCGGCTCCAGGATCCGCCGCAGCGCACCGCGTCCCTCCAGCACGACGCCGTCGCATCCGGCGGCGCACAGCGTCCGCTCCTGCTCGGTGTGGGCGTCGCGCATCAGCACCACGAGCAGGTTGGGCCCGGCCCACCGGGCGGCGGTCGCCACCGGACCGCGCCCCCAGGCGCGCTTGATCGCGGCGGCGATCTCGCCGGTGATCAGCTCCATCCGCCAGTCCGAGGAGGTCGAGCCCGCACCCGGCCGACCCGACGGCGCAGCCGCGTCGCGTGTCCCGACCGCCGGGGGGCCGGTCTCGCCGAGCCCAGCCGGACCGCTCGACGGTTCGGGACCGCTCGACGGTTCGGCGAGCGGGTGCGGCTGGATCGCGTCCGCCGGCGGCCGGCGGCGAGCCCGAAGGTGCTGTGGCATGAGGGGGTGCGCGCCGGGCCCGACAATCGCCCGAACGCATCGGAGGCAAGGACGATGGTCCAGGTCCTCCTCCCATCGCACAAGTGTCAGATGGATAACCTCCGCTATCCTGGCGGATAGTCCTCCAGGCAATCAGGAGAGTGACCGATGCCGGATGAGCCCGGCGCTCGGGCCGGCGGCGTGGACGTCCTGCCGCTGGATCTCGTGCCCGACGCACTGATCGTCGTCGACCGCGCCGGAGTGGTCATCGCCGGCAACCGTGCCGCCGAGCTCCTGTTCGGCTACCCGCGCGGATCGATGCTCGGCCTGCGCAGCGACGAGCTGATCGCCTCCGAGCGCTGCGACGCGCACGCCGGCACGCCACACGGCCCCCTCGCGGATCCGGGCCCGCGAACGACGGGCTGGGGCCGAATCGTGAGTGCGCTGGGCCGCGATCGCCGCCCGTTCCCCGCCCAGATCGCGCTCTCGTCGCTGGCCACCGACGAGGGCCCGGCGACGGTCGTGGCGGTCCGCGACGCCACGGTCCGCGACGCCACGGTCCGCGACGCCACGGTCCGCGACGCCACGGTCCGCGCCCGCGCCGAGGGCGCGATCGCGCGGCTGGCGCGCGACCTGGAGGAGGCCGAGCGGACCGCCCGCGTCGGCAGCTGGCACTGGGACCCGGTCAGCCGCGAGCGCCACTGGTCGGCGGGGATGTACCCGATCCACGGGCGCGATCCCGCCGAGGGGCCGCTCGACACCGCCGACTCGCTGTCGCTGGTGCACCCGGACGACCTGGAGCTGGTGCGCGGCGCCCTGGAGCGGATGGACGACGGCGGCGACGGGTTCACGCTTGACTACCGCCTGCTCGCCGGATCCAACGGCTGGCGCACCGTGCACGCGATCACCGAGCGGGACCCGGACCGCCCCGGCTACCGCGGGACGCTGCAGGACGTGACCGAGGTCCGCGAGACCGAGCGGGCGCTGCAGGAGCGCACCGAGACGCTCGATCTGCTGCTCGACAGCGCGCCGATCGGGATGACCGTCTCGGACCTGTCCCTCAGGTTCGTGCGCGTCAACCGGACGATGTGCGAGATGCTCGGATACAGCGAGCGCGAGCTCGTCGGCATGACCTATGCCGACATCACCCACCCCGGCGACCTTGCCGCGAGCACCGCGGTCCATGACCGGCCGCTCGGCGACCGGTCCGCTCCCACGCTCTTGCGCAAGCGCTATCTGCGCTCCGACGGCGGGACGGTGTGGGCCGATGTGTCCCTAGCGACGGCCGCCGGTCCGGACGGCGCGCCCCGGTACGTGATCGGCCAGATCAGGGACGTCACCGCCGAGCGCGCCGCACTCGAGGCTCAGGCGCGGCTCGCCGCGATCGTCGAATCGTCCTCGGACGCGATCGTCACCGTGTCGCCGGATGGCACGATCACCGGCTGGAACCCGGCGGCCGAACGGGTATACGGGTTCAGCGCCCGGGAGGCGATCGGCCAGACGATGGACCTGGTGATCGACGGCCCCGATGAGCGCGCCGAGCAGAAGGCCGCCGCCATGAGGGCGCTGAGCGGGGAGACGTCCGGGCCGTTCGACGCCAGGCGCAGGCGCGGGGACGGGACCGTGATCGAGATCTCGGCAACCGCATCCCCGATCCGCGACGCCGACGGAGCCGTGATCGGCATCGCTGGCATCGTCAGGGACATCACCCGGCGCAGGGAGATCGCACGGCAGCTGGAGCTCGGCGCCAGGCGCCTGGAGCAGGCGGAGCTGATCGCGAGGACCGGGAGCTGGGAATGGGACCCGCGGACCGGCGCGGTGCACTGGTCGCCGGGGCTTCGCCGGCTCCTCGGCCTGAACCCGACCGACCCCGGCACGGACGAGAAGCACGGAACGCAGTCGTTCGTGCACCCCGACGACCGCGAGCGCGTCCACCAGGCGCGCCAGACGATCGTCGAGCAGCAGGTTCCGGTCCGCCTGGAGCACCGGATCGTCCGCCCGGACGGGCACGTGCGCATGGTGGAGTTCACCGCCGAGCCGATCGTCGACGACACCGGCGCCCTCACCAGCGTGATCGGCGTGGTGCGAGACATGACCGACGAGCGGCGAGCGCGCGAGACCCTCACCGCCGCGTCGGCCACGCTCGCTGGACACGCCAGGGAGCTTGAACGGCTAGCGCTCCTGAACGCCGGGGGCGACGCTCCACCCAGGCCGGCCCTCAACGACAGGCAGCTGGAGATCCTCCGGCTCATCGCCCAGGGGCTCACCACGCCGGGGATCGCCAAGCGGCTTTACCTCAGCGAGCCGACCGTCAAGTGGCACGTCAGGCAGATCCTCGCCAAGACGGGCGCCGCGAACCGAACCGAGGCCGTCGCCCGCGTCCTCGGCGCCACGGAGCGCCCGACGGCGTGAGCGCCGCGGCCGGCGGCGGCCCGGGGATCCCCGGCGGGGACCGGAGCCCGCGCGCCGGCGCGGCGGATTCTCAGCGGTGGCCGCCTCTCACTGGTGACCGGCGATCGCGTGCGGCCGGTACGGCTCGTCGAGCCTGCGGACCTCGTCGTCGGACAGGCTCAGGGAGACCGACGCGAGCGCGTCCTCCAGGTGCGAGAGTCTGGTCGCGCCCACGATCGGGGCCGTCACCCCCGGCCGCGACAGCAGCCACGCGAGCGCGACCTGGGCGGGCGGGGCGCCGCGCTCGGCAGCGACCTGGTCCAGGCGGTCGATCACCTGGAAGTCGACCTCAGGCGTGTACAGCGAGTCGCCGAAGGCGTCGGTGCGGGCGCGCGTGGTGTGCTTCTCGCCCGCCCGGCCGCGGTTGCCGGCGAGCATCCCGCGGGCCAGCGGGCTCCACGGGATCACGCCGACGCCCATGTCGACGCACTGCGGGATCATCTCACGCTCCTCCTCCCGGTAGATCAGGTTGTAGTGGTTCTGCATCGACACGAACGGCGTCGGCGCGACGCGCTGCGCCTTGGCGAACTGCCACGCGAACATGCTGCTCGCCCCGATGTAGCGCGCCTTGCCCGACCTGACGACGTCGTGCAGAGCCTCCATCGTCTCCTCGATCGGCGTTTTCGGGTCCCAGCGATGGATCTGGTAGAGGTCGACGTAGTCGTGCCCGAGCCGCCGCAGGGACGCGTCGATCGACGCCATGATGTGCTTGCGGCTCAGGCCCCCGCCGTTCTCGCCCGGCATCGTCGGCATGAACACCTTGGTAGCCAGGACGTACTCCTCACGCATCGAGAAGATCCGGGCGAGAAGCCGTCCGGTGATCTCCTCGCTCAGGCCGCCGTTGTAGGTGTCCGCCGTGTCGAAGAAGTTGACCCCCTCCTCGACGGCGCGACTGACGATCGGCTCGGCCTCGACCTCGGGCAGCGCCCAGGGCCGGCTCTCGTGGGTCCCGTAGCTCATCATGCCCAGGCAGATGCGCGAGACGCGCAGGCCGGTCCGCCCCAGGTTCGTGTAGTCCATCGTCCTCGCTCCTGAATCGATCTTCGTCAGCAATCCCGCGCGGCCCCGCGCCCTGATTCTGCCCCCTACCGGGCGAGCGTCAGGGGTCATCCACCGCAGGCGGGCCGCCCGCCCACCGCAGGCGGGCCGGCCGTCCACCGCCGGGGTCCGGCCGTCCACGACAGGCGGGCCGCCCGGACGTCGCCGGGCTCACCCCCTGCGGTGGCGAGCCGTTCAGCGCGCGCGACCGGACCGCGGCGACGGATCGGCCGCGGCGCCCGCGCGGAGCACCGCGGCACCCGCGGCACGGAGCTCCGCCACGGACGCGACTCCGAGCAGCTGCATCGTGCGCGTGAACTCCCCGGCGATGATCGCCAGCGCGCGATCGACGCCGGCCTCCCCGCCGGCCATGAGCCCGTAGAGGTACGCTCGCCCGATCGCGCCCGCATCGGCCCCGAGAGCCAGCGCGACCGCAAGATCGGCGCCGGAGCGGATACCGGAGTCGACGACGATCGCGGGCCGGTCGCCGACCGCCTCACGGACCTCGGCGAGCGTGTCGACCGGCGGTATCACCCGATCAAGCTGGCGCCCTCCGTGATTGGAGAGATGAAGGCCGTCGGCGCCGCGCGCGATCGCCTCGCGAGCGAGATCGGCGCCGAGAGGGCCCTTCACGATCAGCGCGCCGGGCCACTGCCCCCGTATCGACCCGATGTCGTCCCAGCCGAGCGTCGGGTCAAACAGCGTGGTCATGTTCTCGATCGTGATCCCGCCGCGGCCGGCTGTCGCGGGCGGCGAGTTGGCGAACCGGATCGGCGGGCTGCGAACGACGCCGGCCCAGTAGGCGGGCCGCAGCGCGATCTCTCCCAGGGTCCGGGCCGTGAGCCGGGGCGGGATCGCGAGCCCGTTGCGGATGTCGCGGACGCGATTTCCGGCGACATGGGTGTCGACGCTCACCTCCAGCACCCGGTAGCCCTCCCTCCAGGCACGGTCGACGAGATCGCGCGTGAGCCCGCGGTCCCGCCACACGTAGAGCTGGAACCACAGATCGGGATGACCGCCTTGAGCGACCTCCTCGATCGAGCTTGAGGCCACGGTCGAGAGCACGTAGGGGATGCCGGCACGGGCCGCGGCCCCGGCGACCGCCAGCTCCCCGAGCGGATGCATCATCCGCGTGTACCCCGTCGGCGAGCAGACGAGAGGCAGCGCGAGCCGGCGGCCCAGCAGAGAGGCCGACGCGTCCACCGCCGACACGTCGCGCGGCGCCTGCGGCGAGAACTGCCAGCGGCGGAATGCGGCGACGTTGCGCTCCAGGCTGAGCTCCTCGTCGGCGCCCCCCTCGACGTAGTCGAACACGGGCCGCGGAAGCCGGCGGCGAGCGAGCGCACGCAGCTCTCCGATGGAGTTGCAGCGCTGGAGCCGGGAGGCCCGCGGCCGCGTCGGCCCGATGAGCTCGCGCACCTCACGGAGGTTCACGCCGTCACCGCCCCCCGATCACGGTCGGCCGGTCCCCCCGTCGCCCCCCTGCAGGCGGGCGCGCACCGCCGCGGCATGCGCCGGGAACCCCTCATGGTCCGAGAGCGCGACGATCGCGGGGGCGAGCGCACGCAGGACGCCGGCGTCGGCCCTAGCGATCGACGTCCGCTTCAGGAACGACTCGGCGGTCACGCCGCTCGTGACGCGGGCGAACCCGCCCGTCGGCAGAGCCGCCGGGACGCCGAGCACGTAGTTGGCGGCCGAGATCGGCGTGTGCTGTCCGAGGAGGATCTCGCCCGCGTGCTCCAGCCGCCCGAGGACGGCTTCGTCGTCGCGTGTGACGACGAGCATGTGCTCGGGCGCGTAGGCGTTCGCGACGTCGGTCGCCTCGACCAGGTCACGGGTGACGATCGCGCCGCCGTTCACGCCGAGCGCCTGCAGGGCGTAGGACCGCCGGGGCTCCGGGAGCCGGCCGAGCCGCTCGGCGACCGCATCCTGGACGTCTGCGACCAGCTGCTCGGAGTCGGTCACCAGCAGCGAGCTGGAGTCCGGGCCGTGCTCTGCCTCGTTGAGCAGGTCGGCGGCGAGAATGTCGACGTCGGCGGAGTCGTCGGCGATGATCAGGCTCTCGGAGGGACCGAGCAGGACCTGCGTGTGGGTGCCGAAGCGCTGGCACTCGATCTGCGCCACCTGCACCGGCGGGCTGCCGGGGCCGAGGACCTTGCGCACGCGCGGAATCCGCTCAGTGCCGAACGCCAGGGCCGCGACGCCGGCGGGGCCGTTGGCGCGGAACACCTGGGCGATGCCGAGCTCCTGGGCCACGCACAGCACGGCGGGATCGACCTCTCCGCTCCCGCCGGGAACCGGCGGGACCACGACCGCGATCTCCGGCACCCCGGCGACGACCGCAGGGGCGCCGAGCTGCGCGAGCACGGAGGGGAACGAGCCCTTGCCGCTGGGGACGAAGAGCCCGGCGCTGGCGATCGGCGTCACCTTCTCGCCGACGACGAGCCCGGGGCGGATCTCGACGCGCCACTCTCGCTCCCGTGCCAGGTGCTCGTTGAATGCGCGGATCCCGGCGATCGCGACGCGCAGCGCCTCCTGCAGCTCGGCGTCGACCGCCGACCGGGCCGCCGAGAACTCCTGCTCGGTGACGCGCAGCCGATCGGGCGGAACGTCGCAGTTGTCGAATCTCGCGAGCGCCCGGGAGACCGCGGCGTCGCCGTTCTCCCGGACGTCCTCGACGATCTCCACGATCGATTCGCGGAGCTCGGGATCGAAGATCCTGTCGGTGCCGCGGCTCAGCAGCCGAGCTCGCGTCCCCTCGTCCGCGTCGCGCCAGTTGATGACCGCGAGCGGCCGCGTCCGCATCTCAGACACTCCTACCTCCATCGATCGGGATCACCGCTCCTGTCATGTAGGCGGCCCCGCCGGAGAGCAGGAAGGCCACCAGGGCCGCCACCTCCTCGGACCGGCCGAACCGCCCTGCCGGGATCGCCCTGCGCAGATGCTCGGCGGTCGCCGGGTCCTCCAGGTAGGGCGCCGTCATGGGCGTCGGGATGTAGCCCGGACAGATCGCGGTGACGGCGATCCCCCGCTCGGCCAGCTCGAGCGCCATCGTCTGAGCGACCGAGATCACGGCCGCCTTCGATGCGTTGTAGTCCGTGAAGCCGCGCTCCGGCCTGACGCCGTTGATCGAGGCGTTGATGACGATCGCGGAGCCGTCCTCCATCCGCCTGGCCGCCTCACGGGCGACCAGGAACGCACCGATGACGTTCACCTCCAGCACGCGGCGGAAGTGCTCTGCCGACAGCGTGACCGCCTCCTCGCCCTGCCCGTCGATGCCGGCGTTGACGAACGCCCCGTCGAGGCCCCCAAGTCCGTCGGCGGCCTCGTCGATCGCGGCCCGGACCGCGGACTCGTCGCTCACCTCACAGGCGCTCGCCCCGGCCACGCCCAGCTCGGCACGTGAGCGGCGGGCGGTCTCCTCCCGGCTGGCGAGCACCCACACCCTCGCGCCGTCGCGCGTCAGCCGCCTCGCGGCCGCGGCGCCGATCCCGCTGGACCCGCCGGAGATGACTATCCGTCGCCCGGTCAATCGAACGTCCGCCTCAGCGAGCGTTCACCGGATCGAGACGGCGTCGCGTCTCCCTCCCGCCCAACCGGGCGGGCTGCAACTGCGCGGAGCGTCGGGATCCCGGTCCACGAGGATGGATTCGCGGCTCACCGCGCTAATCGTAATCACGGCGCGTCCGCGCGGCAGGCGATCGGCGGCGCAACCGTCAGCGGCGGAGCGAGGCGCCCGGCGTCGCGGCCACGGCGAGCGTGTCGGCTCGCTCGTTGAGCGGGTGGCCGACGTGGCCCCTCACCCAGTGCCAGCGAACCTGCTCGTGCTCGGAGGCCGCCGCGTCGAGCGCCATCCAGATCTCCCGGTTCTTGACCGGATCGCCGGCGGCCGTCCGCCAGCCCTTGCGCTTCCAGCCGGCCATCCACGAGGTCATGCCGTCGTGCAGGTAGCGGGAGTCGGTCACCACGCAGGCCCGCGACCCCGGGGGCAGCGCGCGCAGGCCCTCCAGGGCCGCGGTCATCTCCATGATGTTGTTGGTCGTCAGAGCAAGTCCACCGCTGCGCTCCTCGACGATCCCGTCCTCCCAGCACAGCAGCGCGGCCCACCCGCCGGGGCCGGGATTGCGGCTGCAGGCGCCGTCCGTCCAGACGAGCACCTCGCCGGGAAGGGCCTCCGGAGGGCCGCCGGGCAGCGACCTGGTTCGCCGACGCGGGCTGGATGCCATCGCGCGGGATTCAACCAGCCCCCGCCTTCGGAAGGCCCCCGCCGCACCGCCGGAGCGCAAGGCCGAGGGACGCGCGCAGCGACGGGCCGGTCGGGCCCGCGCGGCGGCTGGGCCGGTCAGGCGAGCGCGGCGGAGGGGCGGTCAGGCGAGCGCGGCGGCTGGGGCGGTCAGGCCCGCGCGGCGGAGGGGCGGTGGCGAGACCGGCGGCGCGAGCGCTGGTCCGTCGACGCGGCCGCATGAGACGCGGATCCGGCGCCCGCCGGGCGGCGCGAGCCGCCGCCGAGGCCGTGCTCGAGCCCGAGCTGGCCGGCGAGCTTCGCGAAGTCGCTGTGCTGGTCCGCCGACAGGAGCGTGATCCCGACGCCCTCGCGACCGGCGCGACCTGTGCGGCCGATGCGATGCACGTAGGTCTCGCTGTCAGCGGGCGGATCGAAGTTGATCACGTGCGAGATGCGCTCCACGTCGATCCCGCGCGCCGCGACGTCGGTCGCGACCAGCGTGTCGATCGCGCCGGACTCGAACCGCGCCAGCGCCTGCTCACGCTGACGCTGGGACTTGTCGCCGTGCATCGCGACGGCGTCGACGCCGTGCGCCGCGAGACGCTTGACCAGGCGATCCGCGCCGCGCTTGGTCCGGACGAACACCAGCGTGAGGTCGCGGTCGCAACCGAGCTCGCCGACCAGCGCCTCGACGCGATGCTCGTGGGCGACCTGCACGAACCTGTGCTCCACCCTCGCGTTCGCGCGCCGCTCACGCGGACCGTGCTGGCAGATCACGGGATCGTCCGAGTAGCGCTGCGCCAGCCGTCCGGCCTCGCCGTCGAGGGTGGCCGAGAACAGCAGCGTCTGCCGCGAAGCCGGGCAGGCGGCGACGATCCGGTCGATCGCAGGGCGAAAGCCCATGTCGAGCATCCGATCGGCCTCATCCAGGACCAGCATCCGGATCCTGTCCAGGCTGAACGCCCCGCGCGCGAGGAGGTCCTCCAGCCGCCCGGGAGTCGCGACCAGCACGTGCGAGGCAGCGGCATCCCTGGCCTGCTTGACCAGCCCGGCGCCACCGTAGACGGCGGTCACGCGGAGCGCGCGAGCGTGCGCGATCCCGCGGATCTCGTCGACGATCTGGGTCGCGAGCTCACGGGTCGGCGCGAGCACCAGCGCCGCCGGACGCGGGCCGTCGGCGGCGATCCGCTCAGCCAGCGCGATCCCGAACGCCAGCGTCTTGCCGGACCCGGTCGGCGACTTGGCGATCACGTCCCGGCCCGCGACCGCGTCGCGGATCACCGATTGCTGGATCGCGAACGGCCGGGTGATCCCCGCGGCGGAGAGGGCGCCGACGACGGCGCGCGAAACGCCGAGATCGGCGAACGACTCTGCTGACATGTGCATGCTCCTTGGCGGCGCGATGGGCCGCGGACGATTCGGGACGCGATGGCTGACCCGAACCGCCGTGAGCGGGACCCAAGCAAGCTGCGTCGCGGCCGACCTCGCCGGCCGCTCTGGCCAACCTAGCAGGTCGGCTCAGGCCTCCGGCGCCGACAGGCTCCGCGGAGAGCTGCGGCAGGCTACACTTCTGCGCCAAAGGGTCGGACAGCGGTCCGGCGAAGCAGTGCCAGCGTTCGTAGCAGTTGCACATCAGCACCTTCCGCGTTTCGCAGCACGCAACATCCCGGGAGGGAAGATGGCAACTGGAACCGTCAAGTGGTTCAGCGACGAGAAGGGCTTTGGATTCATCACGCCCGACGACCAGGGCAGGGACCTGTTCGTGCACCACTCCAAGATCGTGGGCAGCGGCTTCAAGTCGCTGACGGAGGGCGCGAAGGTCTCCTACGACGCCGAGCAGGGCCCCAAGGGCCCGGCCGCGGCGAACGTTCAGGCGCTCTAGGTCGATAAGAGCGGCATCCAGGGCTCCTGGGGCGTCCGATCGGACATCCCCAAGAGCCCTGGGAGGCGCCACTCGGCATCCCGGCCGACCGCCGCTCGGGAATCAGGCCCGGCCGACCGCCGCTCAGGCCGACGCCGGGCGGTTACCAGGCAGGCCACCACGCTCGAGCGGACGGGCCGGCCCAGCCGCCCGTGAAGGGCGGCGGTCTCGGCGAGCAGGTGGTCTCGCTGCCGGCGCGAGAGTCGCGTCCAGAACGACATGGTCCCCAGCAGAGCGCCGAGCTCTGCGGCCGTGTGCTCCGAACGCATTGGCAGGGCAGCCAGCTCGGCGCGCCCGAACAGGCGCGCCGCCTCGGCGCGCGCGATCCGGTAGCTCCCCAGCCAGGCCCAGACCTCCGAGACGTTCTCGCTCCGCTCCGCGGAGCCGGTGAAGGTGTCCTGGAGGTCCCGGTAGGTCGGCCAGTCGGCGGCGATCTCGGGCGCGACGGCGGCCAGCACATCCCGAAGCGCCCGCTGATCCGCCTCGCTGCGGGGATCCCGCAGGCCGAAGTAGGACAGCAGCGCGAGCGCCCCGCCGTCCACCAGCACGTCGGCCACGGTTCGCCAGCTCACGTCGGGATCCACCCAGTGCACGGCCGAGGCCGAGAACACGCATCGATACCGCGCGCGCGGCAGCGGCGCCTCCTCCAGGCGCGCGTTGACGAACCGCACCTCACCGGCGCCCCGCAGCTCGGCGCGCGCCCGTGCGATCAGCCGCTCGCCGGGCTCGATCGCCGTCACGCGCAGGCCGCGGGCCAGCAGGCTGCGCGTCAGCTGCCCGGTGCCGCAGCCGATCTCCAGCACGGACGCGCCCGGCTCCAGGCCCGCAACCTCGCAGGCCCGGTCAACGAGCGAATCCGGGTAGCCGGGACGGTGACGGTCGTACGCCTCGGCGATCGCGTCGAACGCCATCCCGTGGGTGCGTGAGCCGTCTGCGTCGACCACGGCCCCAAGGTAGACCAAGCGCGCGGCGTCAGCGGGCAGGCAGCCGACCGGCAGGCAGCCGACCGGCAGGCAGCGACCGGCAGGCAGCGGACCGGCAGGCAGCGGACCGGCAGGCAGCGGACGGTCGCACGCACCGGAGACCGGAGCGTGTCATCCGGGCAGCGAGCGCTCGGCAGGCCGGAGCTCGTGCGGCCGTGCGCTGAGGTGCGCCGGCTCCTCCAGCCAGCGGGCCATCGCCGCGGTGCAGGCCAGGCCCAGGACGCCGACCGCCGGGCCGACGAGGGCGATCGATGCCAGCCCCACGATCGCGGAGTCGATCAGCGGCCCGGCCGTGGTGCCCGCGTCGGAGAACGTCCGCCACACCGCCAGGAACGATGCCCTCCCCACCTCCGGCGTGAGGTCGGCGCCCAGGGTCATGACGATCCCCGAGCCCATCGCGTTGCCGAACCCCAGCACGAGCGCGACCGCCAGGAGCGTGCCGAAGCCGTGGCTGAGCGGGAGCAGCAGGTGGCCGACCGAGAGCAGCAGGAGGCAGGGCAGAATCACCGCGCGCCGCCCCCAGCGGTCGGAGACCACTCCGGCGGGGTAGAAGAAGCCAAGCTCCACCAGCGACGAGAACGCATAGATGGTGGCGGCGGTCGAGGAGCCAAGGCCGAGGTGGGCCGCCCACAGGGGCACCATCGCCGTCCGGCTGCCCCGCAGCAGGCTGACGCCCAGAGCGCCGATCCCGGCCGTCGCGAAACCCCGACGATGATCGCGCAGCACCCGAAGGGGGTGGATCTGCTCAGATCTCCGCGAGCCGCCGGCGTGGTCGGCTCGATCCCTCGCCAGGACCGCCCACGCGAACCCGACGACCACGCAGACGAGGAAGATCAAGAACGCCGGCGCGGTGTCGTCTCGGCGGGCCACCACCACGAACAGGACCGGCCCCAACACGTTCCCGGTCCGGATCACCCCACCGAACAGCGACAGCGCCCGGCCACGGGCGAACGGCGGCGCGACCCGGCTCAGATGCGTCATCCGCACCAGTCCCCACACCGCCCAGCCCGCCGCCTGCACGAACACCGACGCTGCGAGCAGCCATACCGATTGGGCCAGCAGGCATCCGATCAGCCCCGCGACCATTGTGCCGGCGGCGATCCACCCGGACCGCCACTCGCCGAACCGAGCGACGATCTGCCCCGCGGGCAGGTCGAACAACATCGTCCCGACCCCGTTGATCGCCACGATCGCCGTGGCCATAGCCGGCGAGGCGTGAACCCCCCGCGCCGCATAGATAAGGATCGGGAGCATCGCCCCCTGCCCGGTCGAGATGACCAGGTTGGGAAGGTAGACCTGCATCCACAGCGGGCGGATCGCCTGGGCGGCCGACCTTCCCCGATCGCTGTTCGCGCGCACGGGACGAGCCTAGGAGGCAACGGGCGCCATCGACTCCAGCGGCGGGCGACGCGAGCGGGCCTGCAGCGGCAGTCGCCCTGGCCAGGCGGGGCCCCCGTGAGCGCACCAGCACGCGCCGAGTTCGAGATCGGACCGAGCGTCGAGCAGCAGCCACGGCAGGCTGGCCGCCGGCGCGCTGCGGCGATGTCGGGCCGGATCCCTAGGATGGTCGCCGCGGTCCTCGATCACCCCGGAGAGGCAGTGCAGTGGCAGGCTTCGCAGAACGAGAGCGCGCACGCGTGCGGGCGAGCTTCTTCCCGACCTTCGAATGGGTCGATAACGCGCAACCGTCCCGGCGCAACCGGATGCGCGTCCCGCTTGCGCGGGCGCGCATCGGACTGATCTCCACGTCCGGCGCCTACGCAGCCGGACAGGCAAGGTTCTCCCAGGGCACCGAGGGCGACGGCTCGCACAGGACGTTCGGCCTGAGCGAACCGGTGCGCTTCTCCCACGGCGGCTACGACACCCGCCGCGCGTACCGTGACCCCGAGGTGGTCCTGCCCCGCAGGACGCTGGCGGCGCTCGCGGACGAGGGCGTCCTCGGATCGGTCTCCGACCGCGTGTTCGCGCTGATGGGCTACATCCCGGACACCTCGCTGCTGCTCTCAGAGACCGCCCCGGAGGTCGCGCAGGGCCTGATCGCGGACGGCGTCGACCTGGCGCTCCTGGTGCCGACGTGACCGGTCTGCCAGCAGTCGGTCGGGCTGCTGCAGCGAACGCTTGACGAGTTCGGGATCCCCACGGTGTCGATCACCCAGGTGGCCGAGGTGACGCGGCTCGTCAAGCCATCGCTCGCGTGCCTTGTGGAGATGCCCTTCGGGTTGACGCTCGGCGCGGTCGGCGACGACGAGTCGCACAGGCGGATCGTCCTGCGCACGCTCGCGGAGGCCGCCGAGGATCATCCCACGGGGACGATCGTCGACCTCGGGGAGGTCTGGACGCTCGACGACGAACGCAGGCGGCAGCTGGCGGTGGACGGCCTGGACGCAGTCTGCGCGCAGGGTGGCGCGGCGCAGCCGGCGCCGGGGGCCGGGGCGCGTGCGCTACCCTGATCGGGTCAGACAGCGACGGCAACCAGAGGGCGAGACCTTCTTCTGAACGTCCCCTTCCCGCGAAAGCAGCCCGATCTTCTGATGGCCGAAAGTCCGCTCAAGGGCGGGCTTTCCGCGTTTAACGCCGGGGCGGCCGTTCAGCCGCCCCGGCCGGCCTCGGGCTGCGGATCAGGGCAGGATGTCGCCGAGCGTCACCGTGAACCCGTCGCCGGACTCCTCGAGCGTGCCCTCGATGCGCAGGCGCGCCGGTCCGTCATCGATCCACAGATCGAGGAAGTAGGTCCAGCCGGGAAGGTCGGGGTCTTCGGACCTGGTGATCGCCTCGATTCCGTAGGCGTCCCGCGGCGGCAGCACCAGCGCCTCGGGGCAGTCCTCCTCGACCCGGCGCCGCAGGTCCGCGACCTGAAGTCGACCGCCGGACAGCCCACTCAGCTCGTCATACTCGCCGTCGACGACCAGGGCGACCACGTACTCCAGCGCCCGGCACATCGGCTCGGGCATCAGCTCGGTCGCGGCAACCGGCTCCATCCTCCGGCCCAGGTCGTAGCTCGGCGGCAGATCGAGCCGCGCGTGGAAGTAGTCCTCGCACGCCGCGCGCGCCTGGCGGCAGATGCTCCTGGGCAGCCCTGCGGCGCCGAGCGCGAACACCGCCGCCTCGATCGACTCCTCAATCGTTCCGTGGCGGCGCGTCAGCTGCGCGGTCACCGCGCGGCCGTGTTCGGTGTCACGGGCCATCGAGGAGCCGTCGAGCAGGATGGACGGGGCCTCGTGACGGCTGTAGCCGGGGCAGACCCGGACCGCGGAGTGAAGCGCGATCAGATGATCGCCCATCGGCCCGCCCCTGACGATCGATGGCCGCGCGTCATCGATCGATCGACTGGCTGAACGGGCCGGTGGCGCGGTTGCATCACCGCATCCTACGAACAAACGACGATCGGAGCCGGTCGCCCGTCCCGGATCGCCTTCGCCGCCGGCCGACGGGCGCCGGGCAGGTTGCCGTTCGGCGCCACCGTCGACGCGCGGTGTCCACGAGCTCTGATCGGAGAGCCCTGATCCGAGCGCGGTGTCGAGCTGCGGCTGCGTAGGCCACGGTGTCTGACAGGTGAGCGCTCGTCCGAACGGCGCCTGTGCGCGCCCACCCGCAGCCCCTGCCCCACAGCAGACTGCCCCTGTCGATCACGAGACGGCTCGCGGTGACACCGGCGGGACACGAGACCGCCAGTCGGTGTCGCCGGTTCTCAGAGCGTGTAGGCTTCCGGACCAACAACCAACCAACGGGGGCGGTTCTCATCATGGGGCGACGCAAGGGGCTGTGTCTGGCCACACTCACGGTGATGTGCGCGGCGTGCGCGCTGACCGGGGCTGCGCAGGCGAGCACGACGGTCAGCTCGTACAACGGCACGCTGCAGGTCCAGCGTACATATCAGGCGTACTTCCAACCCAGCGGCTCGGTTCTCGGGGAGTCCAACGAGACGGTGACCTTCGCGAACGCGGTGTTCGTTCCCGCGGCGTCGGGCGGTTACACGCTCCAGGACGCAGCCGTCACATACACACGGTCCCCCCAGACGGAGGCCTTCGGCGGGTCCGATTGCACCCTCACGTGGAGCCAGGACACCAGCAGCCCGCCGACGGGAACCATCACCGACGGTTCGAATGGCTGGGAGGCGAAGCTGACGGTCCACATCTTGGCGACCGATTCGGGGGCCCCATCGTGCGCCGGGGGCCCGGAGAAGGGCCTCGAGTCATGGTTCATCCCGCTCAGCGCCCAGCGGCTGAACAACGGAGTGCCGTTGTCACTGAGTGCCGATGGAACCCAGCAGTACCCAGCCTCCGGCTCTTTCGCCCCGATGACCGACGAGGATTCCGGCACCCTGTATGCCAACAGCGTCGAATGGGGCAAGCTCAAGATCGATGTCAAGCGCCAGGCTGCCGCGCGCCTGCAGCAGGAGCTCGACCGCGCCATCGCCGCGTGCGACCAGAAGGATGCGCGAGCGCAGGCCTATCCGATCACCTACTACGTCTTCGGCGGCTACTCCGGCGTGGCCGACTGCGTCCGCCAGGTGGAGAACGAATTCAGGCAGAAGCAGATGGAGCTCGACCCGCCCAGTCCGCAGGTCACGTCCATCGCCCTGCCCGGCATCAGCTCGCAATCCCCGGGCGCGACACCGTGCGGCAAAGGGGTCAAGGCCAGGATCTCGGCCTGCCGGCGCGTCGTCGCCGCGCTGAGGAGCTACGACACCGCGCTCGCAGCGGTGAACGGGATCGATGCGGCCGCCTCAACGACACTTGACCGCGGCAACACCGCACAGGCGGCCGGCGACAGCACCGACGTCCAGCTGCAGACCGCCGCCCTGACGGTGTACGGCGCGCTGGCTCACTCGGCCGGCGCCATCGCCGACGCCAACGCCCGGGCGCTCGCCTCCGCGCTCGCCTCCGCGCGTGTCAGGCTGACCGTGTCGGGACGTGGCGCGTCCGTGGTGGCGCATCAGATCATGTCGGCCAAGCTGCCCTCGGCGGTGCTCAGGGGGCTGGCCGCGGACGGGATCGGCGGGGCCGCGCTGCGCGCCGTCCTGTCCAAGCTCGCGGGCGGCATCAGGATCGGCCCGCTCACCCTGGCCTCAACCCTGCGAGCCTCCACCGACCCGCCCGCGCTGCCGTCCGCCGACCTCGTCCTGACCCCGCCGGAGCTCAGCCAGCTCATCGGCGGGCTCGTGCAGTCCGGCGCGGTCGACGCGAACGACGCGAGCCGGATGCAGTCGGCGCTCACGGCCTACGAGACCTCCACGACGTCGGCCGCAAGCGCATCGGCGCTGGCGGGCCTGCATGGTGACATCGCCGGCCTTCGCGGGAGCGCGGGTACGTTCCTCGGCACCGCTCTGACGCTGCTCTGAGCACGTATCGGCGATTGAGCGCAGTCCAGAGCAGTCAACCGCAGGTCAGAATCGCCAAGTTCGGGACACGGTTCGGGACACGGGCTGCCGGACGACGCGGCTCAGCGACCGGCGAGCAGGGGTAGGCTCAGCTGGCGGCAGGTCCCGCGCGCCGTCGAGGTCTTGATCTCCCGGTGGCGCGGCACAGTCGTCCGCTGACCCGTCGCGGGGTTCTCCCACAGCTCCCGGTTCGCCGCCTGCCGAACAAACGCGCATCCGTGAGCGGTCAGATGCCGCTCAGGCTCGCGCATTTTCAAGCCGCGATCTCGACCGACTCCACGATCGCCCAGCCGGTCTCAGGAATCGGCTCGCCGCGTGCAAGGCGCTCGTCCAGCACCAGCTCGATGGCCTCACGCGCCATCCGGCGAGCATCGTCCAGCGATTCCCCTTGCGTCTGAACCTCCGGCAGATCGGGCGCGTGCGCATACACCCAGCCGTGTCCCGCATCCTCAAACACCACGTTGAACTCCCGTCCGGCCACCACGACACCGTAGCGCAGGAAGGGCGCCCCGCGGTGCTGGTACCGGCGTTGCGCTGGCTGCCCCTCGGCGCTAGGAGCGGCACTATCGCCGCCGGCGCAGGGCCGCCGCGACGCTGCTGCCTTTGCGTGGAAGCACACGCGGCGGCGACCTCGAGCCGATCGCACCGATTGCTGTCCCTGGTCGCCATTTCGATCGCGAGTTGCATGACTCTCGGATGACCAATGCAGCCACGCCGGTCCGGTCCGCGCGCGCTGTTGAAGCACGCCTTTAGCAGCAGTCCGGCGCCGGCCGGCAAGGTGGCTGCTCTCTGATCGAAGGAGCAGTCAGCGAGGTCCGTAACGAGCTGACGCTCCTCGTCCAACCTTGGTGACCGGGGCCCGGGAACGGCCCGCCGTCGGAGGGCGGCTGCCGTCAAAAAGGGCGGAATGGGTCCTCCATCTCAGTGCAGTAGCTCAGGATTCATCGGCTTGGCGGGCTGACCGGCGACGCCATGGACGATCAAGCGGCTGGCTGGCGAGGCTGGCGGGGCGGATCCGCTTGTCGGGCGGTGGAGGCGGCGGGGCGCTTCTGGGCGACGCGGGGCCGGTGACGAGCGAGCGGTAGGTCCGCGGCGGTGCCTGGACGGACTGCTCGAGCAGGCGGTAGACGAGCATCCCGCGCGCGCGGGAGCGCCGGCGGTTGAAGCGGAAGGTGAACTCGTCCAGATAGGCCTGCAGGTGCCGGGGCTTGACGCCGCCTTGGTGGGTGCCGAGCAGCCAGCGCTGCACCAGCGACGCGACGCGATGCACGCCAGGCAGCAGCTCGTGGGCGTGCAGGCCCGATGGAGCGACCGGCTCGGGCTGATGGGTGTACTCCTCTCCGCACGCCGACGGGTAGCTTGGCCATCCGTCGGTGATCACGATCGTCCCGGGCGCTACGTGGTCGAGCAGGAACGGTCGCAGCGAGGCGGTGCTCGCGTCCTCGATGATCTGCATGCGGCAGCGGCCAAGCGCCCTTCCGGCCTGTTCTACGGCGATTGCGACCAACGTCTTGCCCCAGGGCGCCGGAGGTTGCCCCGCGCGGCGTAGAAGTTGAGGTGGCGGTCCTCCCGCCCTCGTCCGCTGCCGTTGGCAGCGTGTAGGGCGCTTCAAGTCCATTTCGCCGGGGTTGGCGCCCCGGCACGAAGACAGGAGAACCGCCATGCAGACCGTATCGCGACCGGGCGTCGTCACGACCGAACAGGCTGTCGAAGAGCCGCTCCCGCCTCGGGTCCAGGAGACGCTCGGCCAGCTTGTCGGGGCAGCGAAGGAGGGACTGCTTGCGCTGAGCGTCGGTGTCGGGCTCGGCGTGCTGGAGGAACTGATGGCCGAAGAGGTCGAGGAGGTGTGCGGCCCCAAGGGCAAGCACGACCCTGACCGGACCGCGTATCGCCACGGCAGCGATGACGGGGAGGTGACGCTCGGCGGCCGGCGCGTGGGGGTCGAGCGGCCGCGGATGCGCACCAAGGACGGCGAGTCGGAGGTGCCGTGCCGGACCTATGAGCACTTCGCCAACCGCGATCAGCTCTCCAGGGTGGTGCTCGAGCGGATGCTCGCCGGCGTCTCGACCCGCCGCTACCGCCGGTTGCAGGAGCCGGTTGGCGAGCAGGTCGAGCGGGCGGCGCGCTCGACGTCGAAGTCGGCGGTGTCCCGCACGTTCGTCGCGCGCACGAAGGAGGCGCTGCTGGAGCTGATGGCCCGTTCGCTTGCGGACGTGCGCCTGGCGGTGCTGATGATCGACGGTGTCGGGCTGAAGGACCACACGTGCGTAGTGGCGTTGGGGATCACGACCGACGGCGTGAAGATCCCGCTCGGGCTGTGGGAAGGCAGCACCGAGAACAAGACGGTCACCAGCGAGCTGCTGTCCAATCTCGTGCACCGCGGCCTCGACGTCGAACAGGGCGTGCTCGTGGTGATCGACGGGTCCAAGGCGCTCCGCGCCGCGGTCAACGACGTACTCGGCACCCGCACCCCCGTCCAGCGCTGCCAGATCCACAAAGAACGCAATGTCCTTGATCACCTCGCCGAGCGTGACCGAGACCTCGTCAAGCGCCGGCTCAGGCGGGCGTGGGCGGAGCCCGACTACGAGCGGGCGCTCGAGCAGCTCACGACCCTCGCCTCAGAGCTCGAGCGCTCGCACCCCGGCGCGGCCGGGTCCCTGCGGGAGGGCATGGCCGAAACGCTCACCGTCACCCGCCTCGGGATCAAGGGCAAGCTCCGCAAGACGCTCGCCTCCACGAACCCGTGCGAATCGATGGTGCGCCACGAGGCGCCATGTGAAAGGAGAGGAAGGACGAACAACTCTCATCCGTGTCGGTTGGAATACCGGCCCCGGGCTGATGCAGCGGCCTGGAGAAGCTGGGGGCAGCCGCGGCGCGGGATCGCGCGCTGGCGGTGGGAGCAGCCCCGACGACGTAGCGGCCGGGCGGTACTGCCAGACGCCCGCGTGCGCGCAAGCAAGACCGAAAGGCAGAGCGCGAGCGAAGCGGTGGTCGAAGCCTCTTGATCGCATCAACAGCCCCGAACCTGGCGGATGTGGGCTGTCCGCAGCAATGGCGCCGCCGGCATGCTTGGCGGCCCGCTCCCCGTCCGTCTCATAGATGCGGGCGTGGTGGCCGAGGGGAAGCTGCGATTGCCCCTCGGAAGCGCTGCAGGGGTATAGCCGCCTGCCGACCCGGTCAAACGGATCATGGTGAACGTGGGAAGCACCCCCGGGGCGACCGGTCGCTGGTGGCGATCGGTCAGGTCCGATGCCGGCTCGTGTGCCGGGGGTGTGACGGAGCCGCCGTAGTACTCCGAGGACGGGAAAGCCGTCCACATGGGGAAGGGCGGCAGCACCCGAGTTCCGCACGAGGTAGGTGCGCGGGAAGCCCGGAATCGCCCGTGAGTGCTGGTGATCGGGGACTTTGTGCGGCTTGTGCGCGTGTGCCTACGCGCTGAGGGGCCTGTTCAGGCGGGGTCGATCCGTCCGAACCGGGGCGGTTCGGGGACCTGGAGCGCGGCGTGTGTTGAGCGCCGTTTGAATTCGGCATGGGAGGCGCCGTTGGTGCCGTTCATTGGCGGCATGACGGGTTGGTGGCTGGCAGGCTTGGCGCGGTTCTGAACGCGCGAGAGCCCTCCCGCCAGCTTGGTCGTTGCGCCGGGAGGGCCCTCTGGATGCCGGAGGTGGCACCCATGAAGATCGTAGGTGGCGATGCGGTTCGGGTCGAGGCTGACCTGCTCGGCGGCGTGTTGTCATGTCCGTTATGTGCGGCGGTGCTGGGCCCATGGGGGCACGCGCGGGAGCGGGTGCTGCGCGGTCGGTCGGGAGACCGGTCGCTGCGGCCGCGTCGAGCGCGGTGTCGGGGCTGCTCTGGGACGCACGTGCTGCTGCCCGATGTGTGTCTGGCGCGCCGGCAGGATGAGGTGTCGGTGATCGGCTTGGCGATCATGGCGAGCGTCGCGGGTGAGGGGTATCGCCGGATCGCGGGGCGGCTTGGGGTGCCGGCGGACACGGTCCGTGGTTGGCTGCGCCGGTTCCGGGACCGGGCTGAGCTGATCAGGGTGCTCTTCACGCGGTGCGCGGTCGTGCTGGATCCCTGTCTCGGGGCGGTGATGCCGGCCGGGAGCGGCGTCGGGGACGCACTGGAGGTGATCGCGATCGCCGGCAGGGCGTGGGTGTTGCGGTTCGGGCCGGCGGACCCGTGGTCGGTGGCGTCGAGGCTCTCTGGCGGGGAGTTGTTGGCAACACGAGTTCCCGCCTATTCGTGGGCGATGTGAGCTGAGAACGTCCCGCGCTCGGATGAGCGAGCGGGCGAGAACGGATCTGGAGAGTCGTCGCGAGGTCGGGCTGTTCCGGTACGCGCTCGTCCGGGACGCGGCCGATCCGGGGTTGTCGGGGCGCGAGCGTGGTCGGCTGGTCCGCGCGGTCTGCGAGCGTGTGCATGTCGGGCCTGACGGGCGGCTGGTCAGGGTCGCGCGCGGGACGCTTGATCAGTGGATCCGGGCGTACCGCCACGGCGGGTTCGAGGCGCTCGTTCCGCAGCCTCGTGTTGTGCCATTGCGCACCCCGGCGGGGATGCTCGAGCTCGCGTTCCAGCTCAAGCGCGAGAGGCCGGAACGGACCGCGGCGCAGGTCCGGGAGATCATGCTCGCCACCGCCGGCGACGGTGGGCATGTCCCGGGGTTGCGAACGTTGCAGACCCATTTCGCTCGCCAAGGACTGAACGTCCGCGCAGACGGACGCGCGCCGGGGAAGGTCTACGGACGCTTCGAGGCTGAGGTGCGCAACCAGTTGTGGACGGGCGATGGGTTGCACGGTCCCAAGCTCGCCGGCAGCCAGTCGCGACGGGCGGTGCTGCTCGCCTTCATCGACGATCACTCACGCCTGTTGGTCGGCTGGCGCTGGGGCACCGGCGAGGACGTGTTCCGCTTGGAAGCCGCGCTGCGCTCCGGGCTGATGAGCCGCGGGATCCCGGAGGCGATCCTCGTCGACCGCGGCTCAGCGTTCGTCTCACACCAGCTGCTCCGGGCGTGCGCCGTGCTCGGCGTCAGGCTGATCCACGCAAGCCCCAGAGCCGCCACGACGAAGGGGAAGATCGAGCGCTTTTGGAAGACCGTCCGCGATCAGTTCCTGGTCGAGATCAACGACGGTATCGAGCTTCAGGAGCTCAACCGCCTGTTCTCCGCCTGGCTCGAGGTCGTCTACCACCGCCGCGTGCACTCCGAGACCAAGGCCACGCCGCTGGCCCGGTTCGACGCCGCCGGCGCACCGAAGCTTCCGACCCCGGCACTGCTGCGCGAGGCGTTTTTGTGGGCCGAGGAGCGGACCGTCACGAAGACCGCGACCGTGTCCTTGCACGGCAACCAATACGAGGTCGACCCGGCGCTCGTGGGCCGCAAGATCGAGCTCGTGTTTGACCCGTTCGATCTCACGCGGATCGAGGTTCGCTACCAGCACCGCCCGTTCGGCTCCGCCACGCCGCTTCAGATCGGCCGGCACACCCACCCGCAAGCCCGGCGCGAGATGCCGCCACCGGCGACAGGCACCGGGATCGACTACCTCAAGCTCCTTGCCGACAAGCGCGACGCCGAGCTCGGTGGACACCGGATCGACTACGCAAGCCTCACCAACAACGACGGCGACGGCGACGGCGACGGCGACGGCGACGGCGACGGCGACGGCGACGGCGAGGGCGAGGGCGAGGGCGAGGGCGAGGGCGAGGGCGAGGGCGAGGATCGTGACACCAACCAGCAGCAGGAGGACGACGAGTGAGTATCGAGAGGTTGCAGTCGCATTACGGGTTCACCAGGATGCCGTTCGGCAAAGACCTCGCGCCGGGGATGCTGCACGCGCACGGCGCGCACGCCGAGGCGGTCGCCCGGATCCAGTGGTGCATCTCTGAGCAGGCGATCGGCGTGATCTCGGGCGAGTGTGGGGCGGGCAAGACGGTCGCCGCGCGCGCCGCTGTCGCTTCGCTGGACGCCTCGCGACACACGATCATCTATCTCGGCACCCCCGGGGTCGGGTTGCGCGGGATCTACGGGCTGATCATCACCACCTTGGGTGGCACCCCGCGGTTTCACCACGCCGCGCTGATCCCGCAAGCGCAGGAGATGCTCGCTGCCGAGCAGGCCGAGCGCTCAAAGCACGTGGTGCTGATCATCGACGAGGCGCACCTGCTGGACACCGAGTCGCTTGAGGGGATCCGGTGTTTGTCGAACATGGGGATGGATCAGAGCGCCCCGTTCTGCCTGCTGCTGCTCGGGCAGCCGACGCTGCGCCGCAGGCTGCGGACCGGCACGTTCACCGCGCTGGACCAGCGGATCGCGGTCCGTTACGCGATCGGCGGTCTGGACGCGAAGGAGACCACGAGCTACGTGCAGCACCATCTCGCGCTCGCGGGTCGCTCGGACACGCTGTTCTCCGACGACGCGATCTCGTTGATCCACACCACCAGCCGTGGTCTTCCGCGGCTGATCAACAATCTCGCCGTCGCCTCGTCCCGAGTTCCGCACGAGGTAGGTGCGCGGGAAGCCCGGAATCGCCCGTGAGTGCTGGTGATCGGGGACTTTGTGCGGCTTGTGCGCGTGTGCCTACGCGCTGAGGGGCCTGTTCAGGCG
>JAJZWB010000013.1 GCA_021846845.1 Actinomycetes bacterium
CCGGAGCCGTCGCGGAGAGCGCCGCGACGGCGACCACAGTCGCGGAGATGTGCGCGAGCCTCCTGATGGCCGTCAACCTACCGCGGCGAGTCCGCTCGCGCACCCGCCGGCCGCGCCCTCCCCTGGTGGACGCGGAACCGCGACGGGCGGCTCCAAGGCCAGGCCTCAGCGGCCGATGCCGCGGACCAGCTCGCGCGCACGGGCCGGCACCGGGTCAAGCGCCTCTCGCACGGCCGCCAGCCCGGCTCGCAGCTCGGTGTCGCCGACCTCGACGGGGAGCATCGAGTCCTGCAGCTCGGCGATCTCCTGATCGGCCTCGTGGGCGGCGTCGGCGGCCCGCTCGATCAGGTCGCGCACGTTCTCCGACGGCCCCGGCTGCGTCGCGGGCGCGAACGCACGCGACCGCATGCCCGACCGGGCGGCGAACTCGGCGTGGGTTCGCTGGGCCCGGCCGTATGCCGACTGGACCGGGCGGAACAGCCGCTCCTCAAGCTCGTCGGCCAGATGCTCGTCAAGGTGCTCGTAGGCCTCGCCGAGCAGCGCCAGCGCTTCGGCGATCCGGTCGGTGGCGATGCCCAGGTCGCCCAGGATCTGCTCGCGGCCCTCTGATGTGGTGTACGCCATCACGACACGAGGTTAGTGCGCGACGTGGGAGCCGCTCTCAAGCCCCTGGCCCAGCAGGTGGCGGCTGTCGGACAGCCGCCAGCACAACGCCGAGACGACCGCCGAGACGACCAGGACCGACGGCCAAGCACCGATCACTAGCCCGAGCGCGTGCGACAGCGCGAAGCCGGCGAGCCCGGCCGCGGTCAGCTTCACGGTCACGCCGCGCCCGTCGCGTGAAGACCACACCGCGATGCAGGCGAGGCCGCAGGCGGCGAGCACGACCCCGCCGAGCGGACGCGATCCGGTCGCGACGGCGACGGCGAACCCCGCGATCAGCCCGCCCGCGGCGATCGGCGCGGTCGGCACGCGAGCCATGGCGCGGTCCGAGACGAGAAAGTCAAGGTTCACGGGGCTGATGATGCCATGCCGGCGCGCGCGGGGCGCGATCCGTCAGACCGGCCGGCGCGCGCGGGGCGCGATCCGCGGGTTCAGCGGCCGCGGACGACGAACAGCTCGGCCCGGACGTTGACGCCGGGGCCCTGCGCATGGGGGGCGCCGACCGCAAGCCGGCGCAGCCGGGGATCGTGCATGAGGTACCTGGCCCAGGTGATGGAGCTGCGGTGGATCAGCACCATCCACTTCGGCTCGGTCTGGAACGAGAGCGGCGTGACCAGGAGAACGCGTGCGCCGGCCGGCAGCCCGCGGATCAACGGCGCCAGGACCGAGCGCACCGAGGAGCGCTCGAACCTCTGCAGCGCGTTGCGCCAGTCCACCACGTGCGGGTCGGGCACCGGGCCGAGCGGGTTCGCGAAGCGATCCGAGCCGGGTAGGTAGTACGCGAGCGTCGGGACCTGCTCCGGCTGGGTGGAGAGGACCAGCGCGCCCGGGCCGGCACGATGGCCGATCGTGTGCGCGACCGCGGCCACGTTGGACTTGAAGTACACCGACGTCGCGCGCGGCTGGAGCACCCAGAAGCAGCAGGTGAGCGCGAGCGCGACGACGCCCAGCCCACGGGCCCGGGCCAGGCCGAGCGAGAACAGCAGGATCAGAGGCCCGACGATCACCGCCAGGTAGCGGGATGACCACGAGGGCGTCGTCTTTGCGTACACCCAGGCGATCAGCAGCGTCCCGAAGCCCAGCACGGCGAGCGACAGCGCCGCGACGACCGTCCGCCGGTCGGACGGGCCCGATGCCGGCGACCGGTCGAGCACCCCCCGCCCGGTGAGCGCCCACAGGCCGGTCCCGGCCGCGAGCGCCAGCGCCACTGACGCACCCCGCCCCCCGGCCACGAAGTACAGACCCTGGGTGAGCGACCAGATCACCGGCGGCAGCGCCCACGGCGCGCCGGTGTGCGCCGCCTGGTAGAGCAGGGTCGGCAGCCAGGGCAGGAACAGCACCCCCGCCGCCCCGAACCCGAGGAAGCCGTCGCGCCACAGCGCGGCCCGGGGCCGAGGGGCGGCCATGACGCAGACCGCGAACGCCAGCATCGCCGCGAGGGTTGCGAACAGCGCCCAGTTGTGGGTGTAGAGCATCGCCGCGAGCGAGAGCGAGAACGCCGGCAGCCAGCGGCGCCGGCGATCGACGAACACCCTCACGAACGAGACGGCGACCAGCAGCGATTCGAGCGCCACCATCGAGTACATCCGGGTCTCCTGCCCGTAATAGGTCAGGAACGGAAGGCCGGCGGCGAGAATCGCCGCCAGCAGTCCCGCTCGCCGGCCGAACAGCGCGGACCCGCCCAGGTAGGCGGTCGGTACCGCGGCCAGGGAGAAGCACAGCGAGAGCGCGTGCGTCGCCGTCTCACGCGAGCCGAACACGGAGATCCAGACGTGCAGCAGCGCGTAGAACAGCGGTGGCGATCCGTCCTGGCGCAGCAGACCCGGCAGGTCGCTCAGCGGATGCGACGCGATCCCCACCGAGATCGCCTCGTCGATCCAGTAGTGGAACCCCATCTGTCCGGTGCGCAGCGCCGCCGATGCGAGCGTCAGCAGGGCGACCACCGCAACCGAGGTCCGACGCGTGCGCATCCAGCGGCCGATGCGCTCAGACCAGCCGGACGCGCCGCCGAACGGCAGCGGTGCCGACGGCAGCGTCCGCGCGGTGCGTGGGGTTTCGGTGATCATTCGAGGCTGGTGCGGCACGCTGCCGGGCCGCGCAACGCCGTCACGCGCGCAGGCCCGGCGTGCGCCTGACTCCGGGACAGGGCCGTCCTGTGGTGTGCGCCGGACGACCTGACGGAAAACTAACGCTCCATCGTTGGCTTGCGCCCCTCGGGTCGTGAAGGGTTCGTTAGCGGCTGGGCCGCGAACGGCGGCGCGATCAAAGGACGGCGACGGCTGCCGATAAAGCGTCCATGAGGCTCATCCGGGTCGACTGGATCGTCGATGACATGGAGCTGGCCAGGGACATCCCGTCCGCGACGCTCGGTGCCGCGCCCCTGCTGCGCCGCGGCGTGTCGCTGACCCCGTCGCTCGCGGCCAGGCTGCTTGCGCTCGGGGTCAGGGCCGTCTGGATCGAGGACGACATGGGCGACGGCATCGTCCCCAACCAGCCGCTCCCCGACCACGTGCGCAACGCGACCGAGAGGGCCGTCCACTCATGCATGGAGGCGGCCAGGTCCGTGGCCTCGGACCTGGCCGACCTGCCACCGCGGGCGCTGGCCCAGATACAGCAGGCAGCGGAGGCTCTGACGGAGGCGCTGGCGAGCTGTCCCGAGGCGGCGCTCGCGTTCGATGACCTCGCCACCGCCGACAGCTACACCTACAGCCACTCGGTCCGGGTCGCGACCCTCGGCCTGCTGATCGGCCAGCGCATCGACCGAATCGACGGATGGATCGACTACCGGGGCGAGCGTCGCTTCGATCGCACCGTGGAGCGGATGACGCAGCTCGCGATGGGCCTGATGATCCACGACATCGGCAAGCTCGCGATCCCCGACTCGATCCTCAACAAGCCGGGCAAGCTCACCCCGGAGGAGTGGGAGCTGATCAAGACCCACCCGACCGCCGGCGTATCCATGCTGACCTCACCACGGATCTCGCCGCTCACGCGGTGCATCGTCCGCGACCACCACGAGCGGTGGGACGGGCAGGGCTACCCGGCCGGACGCGCCGGGACCGACATCCACCAGTTCGCCAGGATCGCCGCGGTCGCGTACGTGTACGAGTCGATCACCGCCGATCGCCCCTATCAGCCCGCGACCGCGCCGCACGTCGGCGTGCGGGTCATCCGGGAGGGGGCCGGAACGCAGTTCGACGAGCAGGTGGTCGCGCACTTCCTTCGGATCGCCATGCCCTACCCGGTCGGCTACACGATCACGCTGCCCGACGGAAGCTCGGGGGCGGTCGTCGGAGTCGATCCGGAGAGCCCCGAGTACCCCGTGATCCGCCATCGCGACGCCGACGGAGCGCTCGTCGAGCGGGCGATCCATGTGGTCGACGGCGTCGTCATGGCTCCCGGCGCAGGCGGACCGACCGGCCAACCGCCCGGCGAGCCCCTCGCGGCGCACGACGCGCGTGTGGGCGCGGCGAGCCCCGCCGGTGCAGCGGGCGCCGTGAGCATGGTCCGAGCGGATGCGCAGCGTGCTCACCCTCGCCCATCTCACGTGCGCGAGCCGGTCGCCATCCGGAGCGCCGTCGGGTCGCCCGGCTCAGCCTGGCTGCCCGCCGCATGACCGTCAGGCGCAGGCCCGTGCGCAAGCTTCAGACCCAGGGCGTCCACCACATCACGCTCGTCGGCGCCGATCGGCGGACCTCGGTGGCTTTCTGGGAGGGCGTGCTGGGGATGCCGCTGGTGTTCGAGCAGCCCAACCTCGACAACCCGGCCGAGAACCACCTCTACTTCGACCCCGGCGACGGACGTCTGGTCACGGTGTTCACCAACGAGGATCGGGCACGGGACGCGACGCGCACGGCGACAGACGCGGGCTGCGTCCATCACCTCGCGTTCTCGGTCTCGCAGGCCACGTTCCGGCAGGCCGTGGAGCGGCTGGACGAGCGCGGGATCCGCCACAGCGGCGTCAGGGACCGCGGCTTCATGGACTCCATCTACTTCGACGACCCGCTCGGGCTGCTGATAGAGCTGTCGTCCTATCGCTTCGAGCCTCCCGCCGGGTTCACGCATCCCGACGTGCTGCTGGCGGCCCACCGGCTGCGCGTGGCGCGCGGCGACCGCAGCATCGACCAGGTCCACCTCGCCGACGCGATCCAGGAGCTGGTCGAGCGCTCGCGCGGGTCCCTGTCGGACGACAGGGACCCGAAGGACCCGTACAGGCGCTAGCGGCGAGGCGGAGCCCGGCGCGGACGGCCGCCGCCGTCGTCGGGTGGCCCGTGGCCGGCGACGCGCGGCGTTCCCGACCCGGGCACGGGCGTCTCTAAGGTCTGGCGCGGCATGTTCCTCGCCCTCCGGGAGATGAGACGGGCAAAGGCGCGGTTCTCGATGCTGGTGGTGGCGATCGCGCTGCTCCTGTTCCTGATCCTCGTCCAGCAGTCGTTGCGGGACGGGTTGATCGGGGCGTTCACCGGCGCGATCGACAGGCAGTCGGCGCCGGTGCTCGTCTACTCGGTCGATGGTCAGAGGACGCTTCAGGCGAGCGTGATCTCACCCCGCCTGCGGCGCACGATCGAGAGCGCCGGCGGAGTTGGTCAGGCGGGCATGATCGGACTGAGCACCTTCACCGCACGGATCAGCGGCGGCGCCCGGACCAGCGTCGCCCTGTTCGGGTACCAGATCGCCTCCGTGGGCGGTCCCGACCGGCTCGTGGCCGGCCGGATGCCCAAGTCCCCGGGCGAGGCCGTCGGCAGCGGCGGCGCCTTCTCGCTCGGCGACACGGTGCGGCTCTCGGCGACACCCCGGGCGCCGGCGCTGCGAGTCGTGGGCATCGCCCCGGACGCCGAGATCCAGGTCCTGCCGACGCTGTTCGTGTCCTGGCCGGACTACGGCGCGTGGGTGCGCGCGGCGAATCCGGATGCGAGCGCGGTGCCGCCGAGCGCGATCGGCGTGAGTCCGTCGCCCGGGACGAGCGCGCAGGCACTCGTGGCGCGGATCGACGCCGCGGCGCCCGAGGCCGAGGCGCTCACGCGCGCGGACGCCGCACGGCGAACCCCCGGGGTCGAAGCCGTGAGCGCCTCGTTCAGCGTCATCTTCCTGCTGTTCGCGAGCGTGGTGCCGCTCGTCGCCGGACTGTTCTTCATGATCGTCACCCTTCAGAAGGCGCGCTCGCTCACGCTCCTGCGCGCGATCGGCGCTCCGGGGACGACGCTGGTGCGATCGCTGCTACTCCAGGTCGTGATCGTTCTGTGCGCCGGAATCGCGCTCGGGACCCTGATCTGGTTGCCGGTCTCGCAGGCGACGATCGGACAGCTGTCACTCGGCTTCGACGCGGGCGCGGTGCTGCTCTGGGGGGCGCTGCTGCTCTCGCTCGGCGTCGCGAGTGCGCTCGTGGCGGCTCGTCGCGTGCTCGCGATCGACCCCGTCGAGGCGACCACCGGCGGAGGCTCGCTGTGAGGATCGCCCTGCGTGAGCTTCGCCGCCGCCCCGGACGATTCGCGGTGGCCACCTCGATCCTCACGCTGATCTCGATCCTCCTGATCGTCCTCGGCGGCCTGCTCGACGGGCTCACCGCGTCCAACACCGGCGCGCTGCGCTCGCAGCGCGGCGAGCTGATCGTCTACTCCGCGGACGCCGAGAGCTCTCTCGTTCGCAGCCGGATCACGACCGCGATCCGCCTCGAGGTGGAGCGCGTGGCGGGTCGCGGCAACGTCTCGGGCCTCGGCTCGGTGCAGGTCGGGGCGCGTGTGCCAGGCCGCGGACCGCGGGACCTCGTTCCCGTCGTCCTGTTCGGCTACCAGCTCGCGCCCAGGCAGCTACCGGAGGTGGTCCCCGCCCGCGATGAGGTCTACGCCGACAGCTCGCTCGTCGCCCGGGGCGTGCGCAGGGGGATGATCGTCAGGCTCGGGCAGGCACGGTCTGCGGTCCGGATCGTCGGCTTCCTGGACGACAGCCGCTTCAGCGGCCAGGGGACCCTCTGGGGCTCGCTCGCCACCTGGCGTTCGGTGATCGCAGCCAACCGGCCGAGTGAGCGGGCGGGAGCCGGCGTGGAGCAGGCCCTCGTCGTGCGGACCGCCGGCCGATCCGCCTCCAGGGAGGCGGCCGCGATCGACCGGGCCACCGCGGGCGCGACGAGGACGCTCACGATCGAGCAGGCGATCCAGGCACTGCCCGGGGTCTCCGCGCAGCAGACGACCTTCAACCAGATCATCTGGGTGACGATCGCGGTCGGCGTGCTCGTCGTGGCGCTGTTCTTCGCGCTGATCACCGTCGAGCGCGTCGCGCTGTACGGGGTGCTGAAGGCGATCGGCGCAAGCTCGCGGACGCTGTTCGCCGGTGTCGTCCTCCAGGCGCTGGTCGTCGCCCTGATCGCATCCGCGATCGGCGCCGCGGCAGGGATCGCGCTGGATCTCATGATTCCGGTCGGCGGCGCGATCCCGTTCTCCGCGAGCGCCGCTCGCCTTGTCACGAGCACGGTCTACCTGGTCGCCGCGGCGCTGGTGGGGTGTTCCTTCTCGCTGCGCCGCGTCCTGCGCGTCGACCCCGCGGCAGCGATCGGCGCCGGAGACGCTTAGGAGACGGGATGCCGGCATCTCCGTGCAGCCGCGAGCAGCCGGGCGAGCCGGAGCCGGGGGGCGCGCGCGGGCCGGCGCTCCAGATGCGCGGCGTGCGCAAGGTCTACGGCAGCGGCACGAACGAGGTGGCCGCGCTGGACGGCGTCGATCTGACGGTCGGTCCGACGGAGATCCTCGCCCTCGTCGGACCGTCCGGTTCGGGCAAGACGACGCTGTGCTCGATCGCCGGAGGCCTGCTCACGCCGACGTCCGGCACCGTGGTCGTCGGCGGGAGCGACATCTCGCGCTACAACTCCCGGCAGCTCACGGACTTCCGCCGCAACGCGGTCGGGTTCGTGTTCCAGACCGTGAACCTGGTGTCGTTCCTGACAGCGCGTGAGAACCTGCTGGTCGTCGACGAGATAGGCCCGCGCACGGGGCGCAGGGCGAGACAGCGCGCCGACCAGCTGCTTGAGGAGCTAGGGCTGACCGGGAGGGCCGGCAATCTGCCGTCCGCGCTGTCCGGAGGCGAGCGCCAGCGCGTGGCGATCGGCCGGGCGCTGATGAACGACCCGTGTCTCGTGCTGTTCGACGAGCCGACGTCCGCCCTCGACACTCACCTCGGCGAGCAGGTCGTGGCACTCATCCGCCAGGAGATGAAGGCGCGCGGCACCGCCGCGATCATCGTCACTCACGACCTGCGCATCACCCACCACGCCGACCGCGTCGCGACGATCGTCGACGGCCGCATCGCCGACGCCGGGACATGAACCGGCGCGGGCGACCGTCGAGCGCCGGCCACCGCGGTCGATCCGGACCGGACTGCAGGAGCGGCGCGCGCACGGTCCGTGTGCGGCGGCGCTGACCGGGCCCGCCCGCCGATGGGTCAGACTTCGAAGGCGGTGATCCTGGACACCATCCACCAGCTGGTGCGCCAGTACGGGCTCGTGGCCGTGTTCGCCGCCACCGCCGCGCAGGCGGTCGGCGCGCCCGTGCCTGGCACGACTGTCCTGGCCGCCGGCGCCCTGTATGCAGCGGCGGCTCGCGGCCTGCCGATCGAGGGCGTGATCGCAGCGGGGACCTTGGGCGCGCTGGCGGGAATGTGCGGCGGCTTCTGGGTGGGCCGCCGGATCAGCGAGGAGCGCCTGGTCCGCATCGCCGCCGCCCTGCGGGTCGGTCGTGAACGCGTGCTTGGCCTGCGCGCAGAGTTCGCGGCCCACGGCGGCGCGTGGGTCTTCCTGGGCCGGTTCGTGAGCGGGGTGCGCAACGTGAGCGGGCTGCTGGCGGGCGCGAGCGGCATGCCTTTCGCCCGCTTCGTCCGGGTCGGCGCCGCTGCGGCGTTCGCGTGGGCGACGACGGCGGGCCTGGAGTACTACTGGTTCGGGCGGGCCCTGGTGTCGGTCCCCACGTGGGTCCTGGTCACCCTGGTCTGCGCGGGCCTGACCGTGACGTTCGCGACGCTGCGATTCGCGCGCCGAACCGTCTCACGCCGTCTCGTAGACGACGCGGCGGGTCGATCGGGAGCCGCGCGACCGCTCGCGCGATCGCCTGGCTCAGGCGATCTGCTGGATGCGGATCAGATTGCCGGCGGGGTCACGCAGGGCGCAGTCACGGATCCCGTAGGGCTGATCGGTGGGCTCCTGCACAACGTCGGCGTCGCCTGCCGCCAGCCGCCCGAAGGTGCCGTCGAGGTCGACGGTGGCCAGGTTGATGCTGGCGTAGGTTCCCTTGGCCATCATCTCGAGGATCGTGCGCCGCTCATCGTCGGTGATGCCGGGGGTCGCCTGCGGCGGATAGAGGACGATCGAGGTGCCGGGCTGCTCGGCGGGCCCGACCGTGATCCATCGCATCCCGCCGTACCCGACGTCGTTGCGGACCTCGAAGCCGAGCGTGTCGCGGTAGAAGGCGAGCGACGCCTCAGGGTCGTTGTGCGGCAGGAAGCTCGCATGAATCGTGATCTCCATGGCGGCCATCCTAGGCCCGGCCCGGGGCCCGCGCATCTCGATTCCTGACCGGTCTGGTCACCTGCCTTGCCACACAGGGCGGGATTCCCACCGTGGCATGCCGAGCGTGGCGCCGGTACGCGCCGGGCGGCATCCCGACGAGCACCTTGAAGCGGGTGCTGAACGTGCCCGGCGACGAGCACCCGACCGCGAAGCACACCTCCGTGACGCTGAGCTCGCCGGCGCGCAGGAGCGCCATCGCGCGCTCGATGCGGCGCGTCATCAGATAGCTGTACGGAGACTCGCCGAATGCCAGCCGGAACTGGCGGCTGAGGTGCCCGGCCGACATGTGAGCGCCTCGGGCCAGCCCCTCGACGTCGAGCGGCTGCGCGTACTCCCGGTCGATCCTGTCACGGACCCGGCGCAGCCACACCAGGTCGCTCAGCCTCGTTGAGACGGGGGGTTCGGCGACCATGTGCGGGATCGTGGCACGTCCCTGATGGCCGAGGCGCCGACCGCCGGCGACCGAGCGCCGGCCACCAGCCACCGAGCGCCGGCCACCACCCACCGAGCGCCGGCCACCGCCCACCGGGCGCCGGGTGTCTCGGCGGCAACGGCACCGGTCGTCCGCGCGCCGGGGGCCGTGGTGGCCTTCACAGCGCCTCGGTCATGCGGCCGCCGCCGTGCCGGTGCCCGCAAGCTCATGCAGCCCCCGGGGCCCGATCGGCGGCTCGGGCTGCCATGCCGTCAGCCATACCCTAGAGGCCGCCTGCTCGACGCGCTCGATGTGGGCGTGCTCTGCCGAGGCACGGGCGCGCAGCGTCGGATGCCGGGTGTCGGTCGCCGTGAGCGAGGCGCTGATGACCCAGCCGAAGGGCTCGATCCCGGCGCGGCGGAGATCAGCCTGCAGCCGCTCCGCTTCCTGCACGGGGGTGGACTCGGCGAGCGTGACGACTAGCAAACGCGCGAACGCGGGGTCGCGCAGCCGCGTCAGCAGCTCGGACACGTCGGCTGAGACGTCGGTCTGCCCGCGCTGAACCTCACGCTGGTAGCTCTGAGCCGCGTCCAGGAGCAGAAGCGTGTGGCCCGTGGGGGCGGTGTCGAGCACGACGACGCGCTCGCGCGCGGCGTCCACGGCGCGGGCGAACGCTCGGAACACGGCGATCTCCTCCGTGCACGGGGAGCGGAGATCCTCCTCCAGCAGCGCCCGCCCCTCGTCGTCGAGCCACTTCGCACCACTCAGGACCTCCTCGGCGTAGCGAGCGATCTCGGCGGCGGGGTCGATGCGCTCGACGACGAGCCTCTCGTGGGCGGCGCCCGCGAGCGCATCGACGATGTGCGCGGCCGGGTCGGTGGTGGAGAGCGTGACGTCGTGCCCGCGCTCCGCGAGCGCGAGCGCGAGCGCGGCCGCGACAGTGGTCTTGCCGACTCCGCCCTTGCCCATCGTCATCACGACTCCGTTGCCGACGCCGTCCAGCTCGTCGACCAGCTCGTCGAGGCCCGGCAGGCCGCCAGTGTCGCTCTGGGCGCCGTGCGCGGACGGACCGCCGGCGCCGTGTGCGGACGGACCGCCGGCGCCGCGAGCCAGTCGCCGCAGCGCATCCACCCCCGTCAGGTCACCTGCCATCAGGGGAACGCCGGCGACGGCCAGCGCAGACAGCTGCGCGGGGGCGCCGGCGAGCGCCTTCGCCTGCCTGAGAGCGAACGCAAGCGCGACCGCGTCTCCGGCATGATCGCCGAGCAGGCCGTTGACGATCAGCCGCTGGTTGGCGACCCCGAGCGCGGCAAGCTCTCCGCTCGCACGAGCGGCCTCCCGCAGCGCCGATTCCTCCGCGCGTGACACCAGCACAAGGGTCGTGAGCGTCGGGTCAGACAGGGTCCTGACCGCGTCCGCGTACTGCTCGCGCCGCTGGTCCAGGCCGGCCAACGGCCCGAGGCAGCTCGCGCCCTCGGGGTGCGCCTCGACGTAGCCCGACCATGCGCTCGGAAGCGACAGCAGCCGCAGCGTGTGCCCAGTCGGCGCCGTGTCGAAGATGACATGGTCGTAGGCGACCGTCCCCGGCGGGGCGGTGAGCACGGCCGTGAACTCGTTGAATGCGGCGATCTCCACCGTGCAGGCGCCGAACAGCTGCTCCTCGATGCCGGTGATGGCGGTCTCGGGCAGGATGCCGCGATAGGGTGAGACGACGCGCTCCCTGAATGCCGCGGCGGCGGCCTCCGGGTCGAGGTTGGCGATCGACAGCCGCGCCACCCCGGGCACCGGCGTCGGATCAGCCCCGGCCGCGACGCCGAGGACGTCAGCGAGGTTGGAGGCGGGGTCGGTGCAGAGGATCAGCGTCCGTCTGCCCGAGTCCGCGAGCGCCACGGCGACGGCGACCGAGATCGTCGTCTTCCCGACTCCGCCCTTCCCGGTGAAGAACAGGTAACGGCTGTCCCAGCTCCCCCAGTCAGGCGGCGCTAGCGAGCCCGGGCCCGGCAGGCCCATCAGCAGCAGCCGCCGCCGCCGCAGCCGCCGGCCGGCGGATCGAGCGGCTCTGGGATGTCGCCGAGGAACCCGGCGAGCTCATCGCGAGTCGGGTAGCGACCGTGCAGCACGATGTCGCCGTCCACGAGCAGCGCTGGGAGCGCATCGTCGCCGAACGCGGCCATCAGGCCCGTGACCTTGCTGCTGGCGACGAACGCGTCGGGGTCGGAGGACAGGTTGTGGCGGCCCACCTTCGCCCCCCGCGTCTCCGCCCAGCGCAGGTCCTCTCGGATCTCGAGGAGCTTGCGGTCGACGGACGGGCCGCAGACGCCGGACTCGCAGCACATCGCGGGCTCGAAGAGCTCCAGCCGACGAGATGGGGCGGACGGGGCCTGATCGTTGACAAGGCCGATGTTCAACGTGGACATGACCGTCTGGATCTCCGTTTCGGTGTTGTGAGAGGAGGCGGTGAACCCGAGCCTCCGGGCGGGCACATGGATGGCTCCGCCGCGCCCGTGGAGGTGCCCGCGCGCAGGGTTGACTCCGCCGCGCCCGTGGACGTGCCCGCGCGCGCGACGCTGGTCGGGCCGCTCGGTGCCAGCCACCCGGACAGATCGCTGAAGGCGTCGGGAGCGACTGTGTAGTACGCCCACCTGTGCCGTCGCTCCACGTTCACCAGCCCCGACTCGACGAGCTTGCGCATGTGATGGGACAGCAGCGGCTGTGTGATGCCCAGCAGGGCGATCAGCTCGCACTGGCACACGTCCTGCTCGCTGCGCCGGAGCACATCGAGCACCTGCACGCGCAGCGGCTCCGCCAGCGCCTTCGCCACGGAGGCGATGCGCTCGGAGTCGAGGCACGGGTCCAGTCCGACGGAGGGAGCGCGGCACTCGGCCGCCGAGGGGCCCGCGGAGATCGCTTGAAGCTGCGAGTTCATATCAACATTCGTTGTTGCGATTCCGAGCACGTTATCACCTTCCGCGAGCGCTCCGACCCGGCCACGCGGCAGCGCGGCAGCGCGCCCTGGGTGCTCTCCTGGCGCATCACCCTCGCGACCTGGTTGCGGCAGACGCGCTCGCAGTCGCAGGCCAACGCGGCGCGCAGCCCTTGCGCTTCGCCGAGATCCGCCACCGCATGCGCCTGCTCATCCCCCACGGCTCCAAGGCCGTCCGGCTCATCCAGGGCACCCGGGTCACCCGCCCTCGCGGCGCCCCGCCCGGGCGGACCCGACACCCCGGCCTGACCGATGTCGAGCCCCACCCACCATCAGCCCCAGCACACGCCCCCCGGGGGATTACCCACGGGCGGCCCCGTCGTCACAGGGGGCGTCGGCGCGAGAGCCGCCCGAGAACTGACCCGAACCCGGGTCCGCCGCCTCCGGGCAGCGGCCCCTCAACGAGAAAGACGCCCCAGTCCCCATTTGGACACTGAAGCGTCTGACCTTCGTAGTGGAGACGGCGGGAATTGAACCCGCGTCCGCGGTCGCGTGCAAGGTGGCGTCTACGAGCGTAGCCGGCGCTCTGCTCTCATCCCCCGCTCGCCTCGCCGGCGGGGTTGCGGGGGACCAGCTCCAGAAGATGTCCCCGGATCCGCTGGAGCGGGCTTCACCGGGCGAGCCTGCTATCTGATCCCGGAGTTCCCGCCGCAGGCGGGCGGGGTCCGAGAGCTCACGGCTTAGCGGTTATCGACTAAGCGGCGAGCGCGTACTCGTGAGAGTCCGCACTTATTGTTTTCCCGGGTGTTTAACGAGGCCTCCCGGGACCTCGACTCGCAACCACCCCCACGAGCCGACCACGTCGAAGCCTGTCGTCCCCGGGGGTATTTCTGTCGAAGAGAATTATAGGAACGTGCGGGGTCGGCCGGGTGGCCTTGCCACAATCAGATCACGTCCGCGACCGATCCACCCACCCCCGCCCTGCCCGATCCGCAGGGCGGCCTCACGCGCCCAGCCGGCTCTCCGCCCCGCTGCGCGCAGCTTGACGGGTTCGCGGCCGACGATGGCGGGGCGCTCGCCGCGCAGCTCGCCCCGTATCCGGGTCAGCCACACCAGCCGGAGGCGCGCCGAGCGTCCTTCTGGCGCCGGCGGATCACGCCGCTCGGCGCCGGCCTGATCGCGCTGCTGGCGAAGATCAAGTCGGTCCTCCTGCTGCTCGGCAACGTCAAGCTGCTGGTCACCGCGGGGTCGATGGCGGTCTCGATCGCCGCCTACGCGACGATCTGGGGATGGACGTTCGCGATCGGCTTCGTGATCCTGCTCCTGGTCCATGAGCTCGGTCACGTGATCGCCCTGCGCCGGGAGGGCATCCGCGCGTCGGCGCCGATGTTCATCCCGTTCCTGGGAGCCGTGATCAGCGCCCGCTCGCTCGGCGACAACGCGCTGGCGGAGGCGCGGGTCGGGCTCGCGGGACCGATCCTGGGATCGATCGGCTCCGGCGCCTGCCTGATCGCGTGGGCGGTGACGGGCAGCGACTTCTGGCGCGCGCTGGGCTACACCGGCCTGTTCCTGAACCTGTTCAACCTGCTCCCCGTCGTGCCCCTGGACGGCGGCCGGGCGATGGCCGCGATGTCGCCCTGGATGTGGCTGGCCGGCCTGGCGGGCATGATCGCGCTCGCGATCGCGTTCCCCAACCCGGTGATCCTGATCATCGCGGCGCTGGCTGCCTACGAGACCTGGCGGCGCTGGCGCGAGCGCCGGTCCGGCGGCCCCGAGCAGCGCGTCTACTACCGCGTCAGCCCGCGCAGCAGGCTGCTCGTGGCCGCCGTGTACCTCGGCCTCGTGGCGGCGCTCGTGGTCGGCATGAGCGCCGCGCACCTCCCCCGCACGCTCGGCTGATCCGCAGCCGAGCCGCGGCTCGGACGATCCTGCGTTCGCCACCTGCACCCGTTCGGACGGGCGCTCAGCGACCGGCCTCTCGCAGCTCCCGTGCCACGTCGCGGGCCATGTCCCGCGCACGCATCGACTCCCGCTTGTCGTAGAGGTCCTTGCCCTTGGCCAGCGCGAGCTGGACCTTCGCGCGCGAGCGCGGCCCCGCAAAGTAGATCCGGGTGGGCACGAGCGTGAGTCCGCGCTCGCGGGTGCGGCCCACCAGGCGGTCGATCTCGGAGCGGTGCAGCAGCAGCTTGCGCGGCCGCTCCGGATCATGGTTCTCACGGGTCGCAGGACCGTAGGGCGGGATGTAGGCCCCGATCAGCCAGACCTCGCCGTCCCGGATCTGGGCGTAGGAGTCCTTCAGCTGCGCCTTGCCCTCGCGCAGCGACTTGACCTCGGTCCCGGTCAGCACGATCCCGCACTCGAATCGCTCCAGCAGGTTGTAGCGGTGCGAGGCCTGCCGGTTGGTGGCGACGTCGCCGGGCGCCGCCTTGCGCTTCTTGCCCTTGGCCATGATCTCTATCTCGGTGTTGGGATCCCCGGCTCCCGTGGCCTGCGCCGCGTGACGGTCAGACCTCCGCGGGGATGAGGTCCACCCTACCCCGCGGCGCGTCGATCCGCCCGACGCGCACCCGGATCGGATCGCCGAGCCGGATCGCGCCGCCGCTGCGGGTCCCGACGAGCACGGTCCCCTGCTCGTTGAGCTCCCACCAGTCGCCGCGCAGCCTGCGCACCGGCAGCATGCCCTCGTAGCGCAGGTCCTCGCCGAAGGCGACGAACGCCCCCGCGCCGATCAACCCGACGACCTCCCCGTCGAGCTCCGCCTCCCCCTCCCGGACGCCGGCCAGCTCGCGCTCCAGCAGGAAGCAGCGCGCGATGTCGTCGGCGTCTCGCTCGATCACCATCGCCTCACGCTCGCGCGCCGAGCTCCATGGTCCCGCGGCCGCTGCCCAGGCCGCGTCCGGCGCCGGCTCGCCGGCGATCGCCGACAACACTCCGCGATGGCAGACGATGTCCGGGTAGCGCCGGATCGGGGAGGTGAAGTGGCAGTAGTGGGTCAGCGCCAGCCCCGAGTGGCCGAGGTTGCGGTCCTCGTAGTGGGCCTGCCTGAGCGAGCGCAGCACGAGGCTCGTCAGCGCGCGCGCTCCGCGTCCGGTGCGCTTCACCCAGGCGGCGACAAGCTCGGACGCCTGCCCGACGAGGTCCGCCGCCTGCTGGGGAGTGAGGTGGCCCTTGGGAACCGGCGGTGTGGGTACGCCGAGAGACTCAAGCTGGTCGAGCAGCCGCTCGATCGCGGGCGGGTCCGGGCGCTCGTGGACGCGGTACAGCGTCGGGATCCTGCGCTGCCCGAGGAACCTGGCGACCTGCTCGTTGGCGGCGATCATCAGGTGCTCGATCACCCGGTGGGACTCGGTCTGCTCCGAGAGCTTCGCCGCGACCACGTTGCCCTGGCGGTCGAAGCCGAACTCCGGCTCGGCCGAATCGACGACGATCCCGCCACGCGCGGTCCGGCCCTCGATGGGCAGGTGGCGCGCCGCGAGCGCGCCGGCCGCCGCCCGAGCCGCCGCGAGCGGCTCGCCCCATGGCTCGGCGGCCGCCTCGGTTCCCGCGAAGATCCGGTCCACGCGGTCGTAGTCGAGCCGCTGGTCGGAGCGGATCACCGAGCGGTACAGCGAGCAGGCGCGCACGCCTCCCTCGGCGACGGTCAGCTCCGCGGTGACCGCCAGCCGTGCCTCACCGGGCACCAGGGAGCAGGCGTCGTTGGAGAGCGCGCCGGGGATCATCGGCTCCACCGCGCCCGGGACGTACACGCTGGTCGCGCGCCGGTAGGCCTCACGGTCGACCAGCGAGCGAGGCTCGACGTGAGCGCACACGTCGGCGATGTGGACCCACACGCGCCAGCCGCCGTCCGGGAGCGCCTCGGCGGAGATGGCGTCGTCGAAGTCGCGCGCGGTGGCGGGGTCGATTGTGAACGTCACGAGGTCGCGCAGGTCGCGCCGGCCGCCGCGCTCGGCCCCCGGAGGCGACTGCGCCGCGAGGCGCGCCTCGCGCTCCACGGCCGGGTCGAACCCGCGGCGCAGCCCGCGGTCGAGCATCAGCGCCTCGATCACGTCACGGGCGTTGTCGGGCCGGCCCAGCCGCCGGGCGACCGTGGGACGGCGGGAGCCGCGTCTGCCCGCGGCTCCCCCTCCCGGGCCGGGACCGCCGCCGCGCAGCAGCACGAGGTCGCCGACCGAGACGCTGCGGTCCCGGCTGACCGCGAACCGCGGTCCCGGGCCGAAGAACGGCTCGGCGACGAGGAACTTGCCCTGCTTGGCGAGCACCGCAACCCGCGTGCCCGGATCGGCGGCCGCGGGCGCGGCCGTGCGCGCGCTCACCTCAGCTTGGCCACGACGGTGCGCTCGGCGACGGCGAGGGCGGTGTCGGTGCGGGCGGTGGGAGGCGTGTAGGCGTACACCTGCGGCTTGATCCCCGGACCGCGCCGGACGCCGCCACCGCCGAGGTTCTCGCCGTTGGGCGTGTAGAACTCCCCGACCGTGAAGTCAAGCGCGCCGCCGTTGATGAGCGGCTGGATCTCCTGGAAGACGCCCTTGCCGTAGGTGTGCGTGCCGACCACGGTGGCTCGGCCGCGCTGCTCGAGCGCCGCCGTGACTATCTCAGCGGACGACGCTGTCCCCGAGTCCACGAGCACCACCATCGGCTGGGAGGTCGCGATCGCGTCGCCCTTGGCGAGGTAGACCTCACGCGGCTGGGCGCGCCCCGCGGTGGTCACGATCGTCCCGTTGGGGATGAACACGCTGGCCACGTTGACCGCCTCCTCAAGCAGCCCGCCCCCGTTCTCACGCAGATCTAGGATCAGCGCCTTCGCGCCCTGGCCGAGCACGCTGCGGACCTGCTGGCGGACCTGGGCGCCCGACCCCTGGGTGAAGCTCGTCAGCTGCACGTATCCGATCTTGACGTGGTGGTAGACCAGGATCCGGCTGTCGGCGACGGGCACCACGATGTCCGCGCGGCGCACGGTCACGACCCGGCGCCGGCCGCTGCTCTGGACCGTCAGGGTCACCGGCGTCCCGGCCGGGCCCTTGATCAGCCCCGCCGAGAATGAGACCGGTCTGCCGGCCAGCGAGGTAGCGCCGACCGACACGATCAGGTCGCCGCGCCTGATCCCGGCCTTCGCCGCCGGGGAGCCCTGGAACACCTCCTGCACGAGCAGCCCCCGCGGCTGGACCGTGATGTCGACGCCGATCCCGCTCAGATGCGGGTTGTCCTGGTTCTGGAAGGCCCTGTAGTCGGCCGGGTCGTAGTAGTGCGAGTAGGGGTCGTCGAGGCTGGCGACCGCAGCCTGCAGACCGGAGTTGACCAGGCCAGCGCGGTTGACCGGCCGGTAGTAGTCGTTCTGCAGCAGCCCCAGCACCTGGTTGATCAGGCGGTCCTTGGAGGGACGGGAGACGAACACGCTGCGCACCGCGCCGGGCAGCCATGTCGGATGCCCGCCGAACCAGAGCCCGACGACCAGCACCACCAGGCCGACGGCGACCGTGGGAATCCAACGTGGACGCTGGCGGCGCGTGCTCATCTGCGCGTTCCAGGGTAGCCGGGCGGCAGCGCCGATCCGCCGGCAGGAGACCCGTCGCTCGGCCTAGACGCGCAGGAAGCGGCGCAGCGAGAGCCCGGACCCCACCGCGGAGACGAGCACACCGGTTGCGAGCAGGACGATCACGAGCGCCGGGAACGCGATCGTGTGGGGGGCGGCGATCAGCGTCCAGTTGTGCGCCAGGGGGTCCAGCAGTGCGACCTTCGCGACGCCGAGCACGGCCAGCGCCAGAAGCGCTCCGGCGGCTCCGACGACGACGCCCTCGATCACGAACGGCCAGCGGATGAACCAGTCGGTCGCGCCCACCAGCTTCATCACCTCGACCTCGCGCCTGCGGGCGTAGAGCGAGAGACGGATCGTGTTGGCGATCAGCAGCACCGACGCGATCACCAGCAGCACGCTCAGCGCGGCGGCCGTGATCGTCACCAGGTTGGTGACCTCCAGGATCTTCTTGGTGTCCGTGCGGCGGTTGGAGACCGACTGGATCGCCGGGTCGAGCATCCGGGTGGCACCGCCGCCCGTCGGGATCATCAGCTCGTTGCGGACCAGAAGGACGTTGCCCGGGTTGTCCGGGATCACCTGGAATGTGTCCGGGAGCGGGTTGGAGCCCAGCAGCGCGTAGGCGGCCGGATCAAGCTTGCGCTGCTGCGCGAGGGCCTGCTGCTTGGAGACGTAGACGACCCGACTGACGTGCGGCAGCGCGAGGATCTCGCCGCGCACCCGGGCGACGTCGGCGCCGGTGGCGTCCGTCTTCAGGTAGGCGTCGACCATGACCCGCCCGCGGACGCTGTTGGCGGCGCCGTTGGTCGCCTGGACGATCGGGATGAACACTCCCAGCACGAGCAGGGTCACGAGGACCGTCGCGAGGGCGGCGAAGCTAGGCGCCGCGCTGCGGCGCGTCGCCCGGATCGCCTCGCGCAGGAAGAAGCCGATCCGCATCTACTCGAGCCCCGGCGGACGACCGGAGGGCGCGCGCAGCCGTCGGGCCAGGTCACGGGTCGTCTCGTCCCGCGTGTAGAGGCCGGCCGCCTCGTCGCGCACGATCCGCCCCTCCGCCAGCTCCAGCACTCGGCGGCGCATCTTGTCGACCATCGCCTGGTCGTGCGTGGCGACCAGGACGGTCGTGCCGGTGCGGTTGATGCGGTACAGCAGGCGCATGATGTCGATGCTGGTCTCCGGGTCGAGGTTCCCGGTCGGCTCATCCGCCAGCAGCAGCGGCGGATGGTTGACGAACGCCCGCGCGACCGACACGCGCTGCTGCTCGCCGCCTGAGAGCTGATGGGGGAAGTTGTGCAGCTTGGTCGACAGCCCGGTGAGACGGAGGATGTCAGGCACCTTGGCCCTGATCTCCTTCCGCGTGCCGCCGGTGACCTGGAGCGCGTAGGCGACGTTGTCGTAGACGGTGCGGTTGGGGAGCAGCTTGAAGTCCTGGAAGACGACGCCGATGTTGCGGCGGAAGTAGGGCACGCGGCGGCGGCCGATGTCGGCCAGGTCGTGACCGGCGACGCGGATCACGCCGCTCGTCGGCTCAAGCTCCTTGATCAGCAGCCGCATCACGGTCGACTTGCCCGACCCAGTGGACCCGACGAGGAACACGAACTCCCCCCGCTCGATCGAGAACGTTGCGTGATCGAGGCCGACGTCGCCGGCGTAGAGCTTGGAGACGCCCCTGAACTCGATCACCTTGCGCCCGGAGGATGGCTGCGGGGACGGCTGGGAATGCTGTGCTGCCAGGTCGCGGCTTCGCTTCCGCGCCCGGCTTGCTATGTCGATGCGGCTGGGCATGTGGTCGGCCAGCGTACCGGCCGAGGGAGCGGACGTGCGGTCCGGGCGGCGGGTGCAACGTCATTTGCAGCGACCGCCGACGCCGGCCGAGCGCACGGTCCGCGCCGGGCGCTACCGTGTCCGCCGAGATGGCGACGATCTCGGTCTCGACGCTGAAGAACGGCCTGCATCTGTACCGGATTCCGGTGCCTGGGACGCGCGCGGTGACGATCCTGGCCGCGTTCGACGCGGGCGCGCGCACCGAGCGCGCCGCGGAGAACGGCATGGCCCACTTCCTCGAGCACCTCGTGTTCAAGGGCGGGGAGAAGTACCCGACCTACCGTGACGTCAACCAGACCGCCGAGGGGATCGGCGCCGTGCTCAACGCCTACACGAGCCACGACCTGGTCGCCTTCCACATCACCGCCCGCGCGCAGCGCGGGCTCGAGGCCGCCGACCTGCTGACCGACTTCGTCGCTCGCCCCCGGCTCGACGCCGAGGAGCTGGACCGCGAGCGGGGCGTGGTCGTCCAGGAGATCGCCCGCGCCCACGACCAGCCGGCGGCGCTGGCCGAGCACCTGATCGACGAGGCGGTGTTCGGCGACCACCCGCTCGGGCGGCCCGTGCTCGGCACGACCGAGCACCTGCGCGACACGTTCACCCGCGACGGGATCATCGCGTTCCGCGCGCGGCGGTGGTCGCCGGCCTCCGGAGCCGCGTTCGCGGTCGGCAACCTCGACGGGCTCGACGCGGACGGCGCGCTGGAGTCGCTCTTCGAGCGCTTCCCCCCCGCTCCCGCGCCCGAGGCGTTCGACCCCGCCCCGCCGCGGCAGCCGCGGGTGCTGGTGAGGGAGCGGGACTCCAACCAGTCGCACCTGCGCATCTCCTACCGGCCGTCCGTCGACGTCTCGGTGCCGCGCCAGCGCGCGGCGCTGGTCGTCTACGCGACGCTGCTCGGCGGATCGATGGGCAGCCGGCTGTTCGACGAGATCCGCGAGCAGCGCGGCCTGGCCTACTCGGTCAGCGCATTCCCGCACGCGTACGCCGATGTGCCCGTGCTGCAGCTGTCCGCCGGGCTGGAGTCCGGCAAATTGGCCGAGGCCTACCGGCGGATGCGTGAGATCGTCAACGAGCTGCGCGAGCACGGTCCGACCGAGTCCGAGGTGGCCCGGGCCCAGGCCTACGCCGCCGGCGCGCGCGCGCTCGCGTTCGAGAACACCGGCGCGGTCGCGCGTCACGCCGCGCAGCAGACGATCGTTTTCGGCGAGCAGCCGGACCCCGACGCCGCGATCGAGCTGCTGGACGCCGTCACGTTTGACGAGGTTCGGAAGATCGCGGCGGGCGTCGCGGATCAGGCGTCGGTCGCGTGCGTCGGACCGCACACGCTCGCCGAGCTGGAGGGCCTCTGATCCGCCGTCTCGCGGCCGTCGCGGCGCTGGTCGCCGCGGTCGTCGCCGTCGTGTCGGCGCTGTCCGGCCCCCCGGGCCCGAGCGGAGGCACCGCGGGCGTCGTGGCCGTCGCGTCGATGTCGACGTCGCCGGGATCGCCGCGCCGCCGGGGTGCCACCGGCGGCACGGATCGCGCGGCGGGGGCGAGCCGGCGCGGCCACGGGGCCGGCGCCGCCACGCCCGCGGCATTCCCACAGGCGCGGCCGACCGCGCCCGCCGGACCGGCGCAGGCGCGGCTGACCACGGCGCTCGCGAGACAGCTGGCGCTGTCCGGACCCAGGAGCGGGGCGCTGGTCGTGAACCTGCGCACCGGGGCGACGCTGTTCTCGCTGCGAGCCGCCGTCGGCCGAGCGCCCGCGTCGGTCGAGAAGCTGTGGACCACCGTGGCCGCGCTGCGGATGCTCGGTCCGCGGGCGCGGCTGCAGACCTCCCTGCTCGGCACCGGATTCGAGCGTGACGGGGTGTGGCACGGGAACCTCTACCTGCGCGGCGGCGGCGATCCGACGTTCAGCGACACGGCCTTCGACCGCGCGTGGTTCGGCGGCCTGGGGCCGACCGCGACCGAGATGGCCGACCAGATCATCGCCAGGGGGATCCACGGCGCGACCGGCCGCCTGTACGCGGACGAGTCGCTGTTCGACCGCCGGCGCGGTGGCCTGCTGACCGGCCAGCTCGCCGACGTGCCCGATCTCGGCGGTCAGCTGAGCGCGCTCGTCTACGACCACGGCGCCGCGCCGCGGGGCTACAACCCGGCGACCTTCGCCGCGCACGAGCTCGCGCTGACCCTCCGCGCCGCCGGCGTCCGGGTGCTCGCCGCGTCCCGGGACGCGGTCACGCCGCCCCGGGCCAGGCCGCTGGCGACCGTCAGCTCGCCGACGCTGACGGCGTTGATCCGCCTCATGAACGTCCCCTCCGACGACCTGTTCGCGGAGATGCTGGCCAAGCAGCTCGGGGTGCGCTTCGGAGCCGGTGGCACGATCGCCGCGGGCGCGCGCGTGATCGGGCGCACGATCGCAGCCGACTACGGCCTGCGCCCGCTGATCCTCGACGGGTCCGGGCTGTCGCCCTCCGACCGCAGCTCGCCGCTTGAGGTCGTCGGCCTGCTGCGCCAGGTGTGGCAGACCCCCATCGGCCGCGAGCTCCAGGCCTCGCTGCCCGTGGTCGGGCGACAGGGGACAGTGCAGGGGATCGCGGTCGGGACCGCGGCCGCCGGCAACTGCGTCGCCAAGACCGGAACGCTCGACTACGTCACCAACATGGCGGGCTACTGCACCGCGCGCGGTCACCAGCCGCTCGCGTTCGCGGTCTTCGTCGACGGGCCGACCAACTCCGCCGCGATCGCGCTGGAGGGCGCCATGGTCGCGGCGATCGCCCGTTATTGACGGCCGCCCGGCGCAGCGGTGACAATCGCGGCGTGGAGCTGGACTCCGAGCTGCACCCCGCCGAGCTGCGGCGCTACCTGAGCCGGATCGGCAATCGCTGGCCGCTGCAGACCGCGATCCTCGGCGGCGCCCGGGTCGATGACTCCCGCGGCGCACCCCCGCAACGCGAGCGCGGGCCCGAGTACGTGGTCGTTCTCGTATCAGGCGCGTTCGAGGGTATGCCGTGGCTGGAGCGCGTCTATCAGGCGAGCTCGCTCTGGGACGGGATGGAGATGGGCGACGGCGCCGACGTGCACTGCTACACGCCGGATGAGTTCGAGCGCAAGCGACAGACGACGCCCCGGGTCCGCCTCGTCGCCGAGCGAGGGCTGCTGCTCTACCACGACACCGGCGGCCCGGACCATCCGGACCGGATCGGCCTTTAGCCGATCTGCACCATCCGCTCGATCGCGAGCCGCGCGCGATCGGCGATCTCGGCCGGAACCTTCACCTCGTGCTCTCCGTCGCGCAGGGAGTCACGCAGCTTGGTGAGCGTGATCATCTTCATGAAGCGGCACGAGGCCGCCTCGTTGGCGGCGATGAAATCCACGTCCGGAGCCGTCCGGCGCAGCGGGTGCAGCATGCCTGTCTCGGTGGCGACGATCGCCGTCGCGCGGGCGCCATCGGAGCCCCGGTCGCCCAGCGCCCTGGCGCGCGCGAGCATCCCCCCGGTCGACAGCATGTGCACGCCTTCGGCGGGCACGTCGCCGGCCGCGACGTACTCCATCACGCTGGTGGAGCAGCCGCACTCGGGGTGGATCAGGAACTCGGCCCCCGGGTGCGATCCGCGCACCGCGGCGATGTCGCCCGGCCTGATGCCCGCGTGCACGTGGCACTCGCCGTCCCAGACGTGCATCGGACGCCCGAGCGTCCGCTCCACGTAGCGCCCGAGGAACATGTCGGGGCCGAACAGGATCTCGACGTCGTCGCCGTGCTCGGCGCGGATCCGCTCGACCACCTGCACGGCGTTGGCCGAGGTGCAGCAGTAGTCGGTCTCGGCCTTGACCTCCGCCGACGTGTTGACGTACATGACGACGATCGGGCGGGCGGGAGCGAACCGAGCCTTCCAGTCGCGCAGCTGCTGCGCGGTGATCGAATCCGCCAGCGAGCAGCCGGCATCCGGGTCCGGGATCAGGATGCGCTTGTCGGGGCAGAGGATCGAAGCGGTCTCCGCCATGAAGTGCACGCCGCAGAAGACGATCGTCTCCGCGTCGGCGGCCGCCGCCCGCTGAGAGAGGCCGAGCGAGTCGCCGACGTAGTCGGCAATGTCCTGGACCTCGGGCAGCTGGTAGTTGTGCGCGAGGATCACGGCTCCGCGCTCGTCGGCCAGCGCCCGCACCTCGCGCTGGAGCTCGGGGATGCTCTCGAGCAGCAGGGGCGCCCCGGCGGCGCCGGCCATCGGCAGGTTCATGGAAGCGGGGTGAGGATCAGCGACAGGTCCAGGGCGGGCGCACTGTGCGTCAGGGCGCCCATCGACACGAAGTCTACGCCGGTCTGGGCGATCGCCCGCAGCGTCTCGAGGGTCACGCCGCCGCTGGCCTCCAGGCGGGCCCGCCCGGCGACCTGAGCGACCGCCTCGCGAAGCTCCTCGGGACTCATGTTGTCCAGCAGGAGCCATTGCGCGCCGGCGGCCAGCGCGTCATCGATCTCCCGCGCGGTGCGGCACTCGACCTCAAGCGTCAGATGGGGAGCGCGCTCCCGCGCGGCTCGGACCGCGGCGCCGACGCCGCCCGCCAGCGCGGCGTGGTTCTCCTTGATCAGGATCGCGTCGTAGAGCCCGGCGCGGTGGTTGGTGGCGCCGCCCGCGGCGACCGCCTCCTTCTCCAGAACCCGCAGGCCGGGCGTGGTCTTGCGCGTGTCGAGCACGACCGCGCCGGTGCCCCGCACCGCGCGCGCCGCCCGCGCCGCCATCGTCGCGACCCCCGACAGGCGCGCGAGCAGGTTCAGCGCCGTCCGCTCGGCTGACAGCAGCGCGCGAGCGCTGCCGTTCACGGTCAGCACCGGCCCGGCATCGCGCCAGCGCCCCTCCTCGACGGCGCGCTCGAAGCTCGCGTCCGGATCCAGCGCTCGGAAGACCGCCTCCGCGGCATCCAGGCCGAAGATCGCCCCGGGCTCCTTCTGGGTGATCCGAGCCCGGGCCCGGGCCCGGGATGGGACCGTCGCGTCGGTGGTCACGTCGCCGTCGCCGATGTCCTCGGCCAGCGCCCGGTCGACGAGTTCGCGCAGCGCAACTGGATCCATGGTCGGCGAGCATACGAAGCTCGCGCGGGCGGTCGGGACCAGGGCGCGGCGCGGGGGCCCGCCGGCGGCCACCTCACGCCCCGCCGGCGGCCACCTCACGCCCCGCCGGCGGCCACCTCACGCCCATCCGGCGGCCACCTCACGCCCCGCCGGCGGCCACCTCACGCCCCGCCGGCGGCCACCTCACGCCCATCCGGCGGCTGCCTGCGCCCCGCCGGCGGCCACCTGCGCCCCGGCTTCGCGGCCCGGACCGGCGCCGGGTGCGATGTCCGCGAGCACGCGCAGAGTTCGGAAGCTCGGGTCGGCCGCCCCGTGAAGGCGCGCGCCGGCAGCGGTCAGGGCGCGCAGGTACTCAACCACCTCGGCGGTGACGCGCTCGCCGGGCAGCAGCGTCGGGACCCCGGGCGGATAGCCCGCGATCGACTCGCACGAGATCCGCCCGATCGCCTCATCGACGGCGACCGTCTCCCCGCGCCCGAGGAACGCGTCGCGTATCGGCACCACGGTCTGATGGCCGACGGACCCGCCGGGCGGGACGATGACGCTCACCGCACCCGGACGTGAGAGCTCCCTGACCGCCTCGGCGAAGTCGTGCGCGAAGCGCTCGAGCGGCTCGACCGGCTGGCCGAGCCCGAGCACCAGCACGAGCGTCGCGTGGGTCGCCAGCTCCACGTGGATGTCGTAGGCGGCCCGCAGCTCGGCCGCCAGCTCATAGCCCGTGCAACCGGTCCCGCGCACGTCGATCACCAGCCGCAGCGGGTCCCAGCCGGCGATCCCGGGACGGCCGACCATCGCCCCGCCGACGACCGCGCAGCCGGGGATCGACGCGATCGCCTCCCGGGCGCGGGTCGATGCCGCGATCGTTCGGTCCAGCAGCGCCTCGCCGTGCGCTCCGAGCTGCCGCCGGGCGCTGTCCAACGACGCGAGCAGCAGCGAGTTGGGGCTAGTAGAGCGGACCAGGCGAACGCAGCGGTCCACCTCGGCGGGGTCGACCAGCCCGTCGCGCGCGACGTGGAGCATCGCCGACTGCGTCATGCTGCCGACGATCTTGTGGGTGGAGGTCAGGACGGCGTCTGCCCCCAGCCGCAGCGGCGACTCGGGGAGCGCCGGATGAAAGCCGAAGTGCGAGCCCCAGGCGCAGTCGACCACCAGAGCGGCGCCGGCGGCGTGCGCCACCTCGGCGCACCCGCCCACGTCGGCCGCCATCCCGTAGTAGGTGGGCGAGACGACGAACACGGCCTCGGTCGGGGGCGAGCGCGCCAGCGCGTCCCGGAGCGCCTCGGGGGTGACGCCGTGGGCCATCCCGAGCTCCGGGTCGTACTCAGGCGAGACGAAGCTCGCCGTCCCGCCGCTGAGCACGAGGCCGTCGACCACGCTGGCATGCGAGTTGCGCTGCACGATGACCCGCTGCCCGGGCTTGGCCAGCGCCAGGCAGAGGGCATGATTGCCCTGCGTGGCTCCGTTGGTCAGAAACCACGTTCGGCGGGCGCCGTAGGCGACCGCCGCCAGCTCCTCCGCGCGCTGGTAGGGCGTCGGCGACGGGCCGGTGTCGATCCCCTCGATGTCCTGGCAGATGTCGAGCGCCAGCGCGCGCTCGCCGATCGCCGACCGCAGCCCGGGGTCCGCCCCCGCGCCCCCCTTGTGACCGGGCACGTGGAAGCGAACCGAGCCGCGCGAGCCGTACGAGGCGATCGCCTCCAGATAGGGGGCGGTCGGCAGCTCGCGCGGCCGCCGGCGCTCGGTCACCCGCCGGCCGCCTCGCGCCCGCTCATCTCGCCGCCTTGAGCAGGTAGCTGCGCACGAAGCCGTCGAGGTCGCCGTCCAGCACGCGGTTGGCGTCGCCCATCTCGAAGTCCGTGCGGTGGTCCTTGACCATCGTGTACGGATGCAGGACGTAGGAGCGAATCTGCGAGCCGAAGTTCACGTCCTGCGCCTCGCCCCGCTCGCGTGCGATCTCCTCGCGACGCCTGCGCTCCTCCAGCTCGGCGAGCTTGGAGCGCAGCATCGCCATCGCCTCGGCCTTGTTCGACGACTGCGAACGCTCGTTCTGGCACTGGACGACGATCCCGGTCGGCCGGTGCGTGATCCTGACCGCCGAGTCGGTCTTGTTCACGTGCTGGCCGCCGGCCCCCGAGGCTCGGTAGGTGTCGACCTGCAGGTCGTCCTCGTCGATCTGCACCTCGCCGGTCTCCTCAACCACCGGCGAGACCTCCACGCCGGCGAAGCTCGTCTGACGGCGGTTGGCCGAGTCGAACGGGGACAGGCGCACCAGGCGGTGCACGCCCTTCTCGGCGCCGTAGAGCCCATAGGCGTTCTCGCCCCGAGCGCGGAACGTCGCCGACTTGATCCCCGCCTCCTCGCCGGGGGACACCTCCAGCAGCTCCACCTGGAAGCCTCGCCGCTCCGCCCAGCGCATCTCCATCCGCAGCACCATCTCGGCCCAATCCTGGGCGTCGGTGCCACCCGCGCCGGCGTTCACGGTCACGAGCGCGTCGCCCTGGTCGTAGCGGCCGGAGAAGAGGCGCTCCTCCTCCAGCTGGTCCAGGCGCGCCTGCACGCTCGCGATCTGCTCCTCCAGCTCAGCGCCCAGCTCCGGGTCCTCCTCGGCCAGCTCGGCCAGCGGCTCGAGGTCCTCGACGTCGGCCTCAAGCGAGCGGAAGGTGGCCAGCCGGCGACTGGAGCGAGCGTGCTCGGCCGACACCCCGGCGGCGCGCTCGGGCTCGTCCCAGAACCCGGCCGTGCCCATCTCAGCCTCGAGCGAGGAGACCCGCTCGTTCAGAGAAGCGGGGTCAAAGATAGTCCGCCAGCAGCTTGAGCTGCTCGCGGATTGCCGCGAGACGCTGAGGCAGCGACTCTGAGGGGGCGGTTGCCATGTGACCTGACACTAGCAACCGACCCGGCGTTCGCGGCTATCGTTGCCGCCATGGCGAATCTGAACGATCCCGGGGTCAGGGCGCTGCTCGAGGCCCCCAACTATGCCGTTGTCTCCACCCTCAACGAGGACGGCTCGATCCTCAGCACGGTGATCTGGGCCAGCCTCGAGAACGGTCAGCTGGCGATCAACAGCTCGGTCGGCCGCCGGTGGCCGGCGAACCTGGAGCGCGACCCGCGCGTCACGCTGGTCGTGTACCCGGGCGACAACCCCTACGACTTCGTCGAGATAGAGGGGACCGCAGCGGGGACCGAAGAGGACGCGGACGACCACGTCGACCGCCTGGCGAAGAAGTACATCGGGCAGGACCGCTACCCGTATCGCCAGCCCGGCGAGGTCCGGCGCAAGTACGTCATCACGCCGACGAAGGTCCGCCACGTGAAGCAGGGCTGAGTCCAGGTCACGGCGCTCAGGCGCCGTGGCACTTCTTGTACTTCTTGCCGCTCCCGCACCAGCAGGGGTCGTTGCGGCCGATCTGCTCGGCCTCCTGGACGCGCCTCTGCTGGACCGGGGCGGGCTCCGGCTCCGCGTGAGCCTGCTCGGCGATGCCCGCGTCCGCACCGGCCGCCGCCGCAAGCGCCATCGCCCCCGCTGGCACGCCGGCACCGCCCGTGTAGGTGACCCGGCCGCCGCCCGTGGCCGAGCTCTTGGCCGCGCTGGGCCGACTCTGCTGGGGTGGCGCGACCGGCACCCCGTTCTCGTCCTGGATCGTCACCTGGACGTGGAAGATCAGGCGGGCGAAGTCGTACCAGACGCTGTTCATCAGCTCGCCGAACAGCTCGAAGGCCTCGTTCTTGTAGGCGACCAGCGGATCCATCTGCGCGACGCCGCGCAGACCGATCCCCTGCTGGAGGTAGTCCATGTCGTAGAGGTGCTCCTGCCAGCGCTGGTCGATGATCTCGAGCAGCAGATAGCGCTCGATACCCCGCATCAGCTCCTCGCCGAGCTCCTCCTCACGCCGCTCGTACCAGGCGAGGACCTCCTCCTGCAGCGCCTCGATCAGGTCCTCACGGTCGACATCCTCCGGGTCGACCGCGAGCAGCTCCTCGCTGGGGATGAAGATCTCCTGGATGCGGCGCATCAGCCCCTCGACGTCCCAGTCGTCGACGAACTCGCCGGCGGTGTACTCGCGCACGAGGCGATCGATCAGCTTCGCCAGCTCCTCACGCGCCGCGTCGCTCATGTCGCGCCCCTCGAGGATCTCGTCGCGATAGGTGTAGACCACCTCGCGCTGCTGGTTGAGCACATCGTCGTACTCGAGCGTGTGCTTGCGCATCAGGAAGTGCTGCTCCTCGACCTTGCGCTGGGCCTTCTCGATCTGCTTGGACAGCATCCCCGCCTCGATCGGCTCCTCGTTGCCCTCCTCGTCGACCGAGCCGAGACGGTCGAGGATCTTGTAGATCCGCTCGCCGGCGAACAGGCGGACGAGGTCGTCCTGGGCCGAGAGGAAGAAGCGGGACTCGCCGGGATCGCCCTGACGGCCGGCGCGGCCGCGCAGCTGGTTGTCGATCCGGCGGCTCTCATGGCGCTCTGTGCCGAGGATGAACAGCCCGCCGGCCTCCATCACCTGCCGCCGCTGCTCCTCCACCCGCTGCTCGATCGTCGGCAGGACCCTGGCGTAGTGCTCGGCGTAGTCGGGGTCGCCGGGCTGGATGCCGAGCTTGGAGACCTCCAGCGAGGCGAGGTGCTCGGCGTTGCCGCCGAGCTTGATGTCGACCCCGCGGCCGGCCATGTTGGTCGCGATCGTGACCGCGCCGGGCGCGCCGGCCTCGGCGACGATCTCGCCCTCGCGCGCCGCGTGCTCGGGCTTGGCGTTCAGGACCGTGTGCGGGATGCCCCTTCGCTTCAGGTTCTCCGACAGCAGCTCCGAGACCTCCACGGCGATCGTGCCGACCAGCACCGGCTGGCCGGCCGCGTGCCGGCGCTCGATCTCACGCACGACCGCCGACCACTTCCCGTCCTTGGTCTTGTAGACCTGATCGTTGCGGTCGGCGCGGACCATCGGCCTGTTGGTGGGGATCTGCACGACCGGCAGCTCGTAGATCTTCATGAACTCGGTCGCCTCAGTCAGAGCCGTGCCGGTCATCCCCGCGAGCTTGTCGTACATCCGGAAGTAGTTCTGGAGCGTGATCGTCGCGAGCGTCTGGTTCTCCTCCTGGACGCGCACGCCCTCCTTGGCCTCGACCGCCTGGTGGAGGCCCTCGGACCAGCGCCGGCCCTCGAGGATCCGGCCGGTGAACTCGTCGATGATCTTGACCTCGCCGTCGATCACCGCGTAGTCGACATCGCGCTTGTAGAGCGATTGGGCCTTCAGCGACTGGATCAGGTGGTTGACCAGGTGTCCGTTCTCGGCCCGGTAGAGATGGTCGATGCCCAGGAAGCGCTCCGCCTTGGCGACCCCTCGCTCGGTCACCGAGACGGTCTTGTGCTTCTCGTCGAACTCATAGTCGAAGTCGGCGACGAAGTCCTTGCGAGCGCGCGGATCCATCCCCTCGGGCGTCTTGCCCGGCACCAGCCTGGGGGCGAGGCGCGCGAACTGTACGTACAGCTCGGCCGCCTGCTCCGGGGCGCCCGAGATGATCAGCGGCGTGCGCGCCTCGTCGATGAGGATGTTGTCCACCTCGTCGACGATCGCGAACGTGTGGTAGGGCGACTTGCCGTCATCGGGCTTCGGCCGGCCGCCGTGCTGGACCTTCTCCTCCAGGCTCTTGGCCATGTTGTCGCGCAGGTAGTCGAAGCCGAACTCCGAGTTTGTCCCGTAGGTGACGTCGGCGGCGTACGCGTCACGCTTCTCCTCGTAGGGCTGCATGTTCTGCAGCACGCCCACGCTGACGCCGAGGATGTCGTAGACCGGCTTCATCCACATCGCGTCTCGATGAGCGAGGTAGTCGTTGACGGTCACCACGTGCACGCCGCGGCCGCCGAGGCTGTTGAGCACTACCGCCAGGGTCGCCGTCAGCGTCTTGCCCTCGCCGGTCTTCATCTCGGCGATCGCGCCGTCGTGCAGGACCATCCCTCCGATCAGCTGCACGTCGAAGTGGCGCATTCCCATGGCGCGCTTGCCGGCCTCGCGCACCAGCGCGAAGCACTCGAACAGCAGGTCGTCGAGCGACTCGCCGTTGCGTGCCCGGTCGCGCAGATGGTCGGCGAGCTCCCTGAGCTCGTCGTCTGTGGAGGCCTCCAGCTCCGGCTCGAACGCGTTGATACGCGCGACCTTCTGCTCGTAGCCCTTGAACTTCTTGGCCTCGCCGATGCGAAGCGCACGGTCCAGGAAGGACATGGGGCTAGGGTAGCGCGGGCAAGGCCGGCCGGGGCAGGGCTCCCGACGGTCGAACGCCCCGCGCCAGCCGGCCGGCGACGGTCACGCAGCCGGTGAAATGTCCCCTGGGATCAGCCCGCCGGCGTTCAGCCGCGCGTCCCGCCGCCGGCGCCGCTTGTCGCGGTGGCGCTTGACCTGCACGGCCAGCTCGTCGGCGCACATGTTGATCGAGTGCAGCAGGTCGCCGGACGCGTCGCGCGCTCGCAGGGTCACGCCCTTCAGGTGCAGGGTGACCTCGGCCACCTTGCTGTCGGCGATCGCGGGGTTGCGCTCCTCCGAGAGCTCGACCTCCAGCTCGGCGAACTCGGAGACCTGACGACCGACCTTTCCGAAGCGCTTGGTGACGTGCTCCTTCACGTCGTCCGAGACGTGGACGTTGCGTCCCTTCACCTGGATACGCATCGATCTACCTCCCGACTGCAGTCGGATTGATCTCTATGTGAACACGAGATTAGCCCGGGCTGCGGCGTTTGTCGACCCCTGCATGCGCGCCTTCGCCGACCACCGCCCACGGCGCACGGCGCTGGCCCACGGACCGGCCGCACAGGGCGCACGCGCAGCGGACCGGGCGCACGGCCCACGGACCGACGCACGGCGCGCGCTCGCCGGCCGCCACCCGCCGAATGGGTCGGCGGCCGGAGCCGCCACAATGTCCAGACGTGCCGGGCTACCCCTCCCCCACGATCTCATGGTCGCCCACGCCGTCGGTCCTCGCCGGCGTCACGCTGATCACGGTCCTCTACGTGCTCGGCTGGCGCCGAGCACGGGCCGTGCGCGACGGCGATCGCGGACCCAACCCCCACCGGCCCGGATACGGGCGCCTGGCGCTGTTCGCCGCCGGCATAGCGACCGTGCTCGCGGCGCTGGTTTCGCCGATCGACTCGCTCAGCGACCAGCTGCTGGTGATCCACATGGTCCAGCACATGCTGCTGCTGGACATCGCGCCGATCCTGCTGATCCTCAGCCTCAACAAGGTCCTCCTTCGCCCCGTGACCAGGCGCGTGCACTGGCTCGAGCGCCGCGCCGGCTTCCTTGCGCACCCGGTCTTCGCGGTGGTCGCCTACGTGGGGCTGCTGTGGGCGTGGCACGTGCCGGCGATGTACGACCTGGCGCTCACCCACAACACGATCCACGTGCTGGAGCACCTCTGCTTCTCGGCCTCCGGCACGCTCTACTGGTGGCACCTGCTGTCTCCGATCCGAAGCCGCCACCGCCTCGGAGGGATGGGACCGATCCTGTACATGGTGTCCTCCAAGGTGCTGGTCGGACTGCTGGGGATCGTGCTGGCGTTCGCGCCGACCTCGATCTACCCCTTCTACGCCCACCAGCCCCACTACTGGGGGCTCTCGCCCGGTCAGGACCAGTCGATGGCCGGACTGGTGATGGCGCTCGAGCAGTCCGTGGTGATGGGGATCGCGCTCGTGGTCGTCTTCATGCGGTCGCTGACCGAATCCGAGCGCGACGCGCAGCGCGAGGAGCGCCTCGAGCTCGCCTGAGCTCGAAGCGCTCGCCTGAGCTCGAAGCGGTCGGAGCTCGAGGAAGCGTTCGCCTGAGCTCGAAGCGCTCGCCTGAGCTCGAAGCGGTCGGAGCTCGAGGAAGCGTTCGCCTGAGCTCGAAGCGCTCGCCTGAGCGCGGTGAGGACCCAGAGACCCTCCGCGCGGCACCACGCGCAGCGCGACGAGCGACTCCGCTCACCAGGGCGGCCCGGTCGCGCGGGAGGCCATGGCCCCCCGCGCTCCGGTTCGGGGCCGGCTAGCAGGGAGCCTTGCCCGTGACGGTCTGCGTCTGCGTGGTGCCGGCTCCGCCGTTGGGGGAGGGCAGCGTGGCCTTGAACGTCTCGGCGTAGGGGCGCGTCCTGCCCATGCACCCGACCGAGGCGAACAGCGGGACGGTCCTGCCCTTCACCTTCATCGTGTGCTTGGCCCACACCAGGTGCTCCACCTCAAGCGACCCCGCGACTGCGCCGGGCCCGAGCGGGTAGTCGACGAAGCTCGGGATCGGCACGTCCAGCACCATGTACTTGCCCTGCTGCCGGACGGTCGCGGGATAGGGACCCACCTGACCGGTCTTCAGGCCGACGCACTGATGCGTGGGCGTGTCGACGAAGAAGAAGGTCAGCTTGCCGCCCCCGCTGTTCCAGACGTGCAGCAGCGGCGTGCAGGGCGAGCCCGATGCCGTGAAGTTGTTGGCGGGCCCGAGCACGGCGGTGATGTAGCCGCTCGCCACGAGCGCTCCCTTGGGGCACTTGGCGTCGGTCTTGGCGTTGGCGATCTCGGTCGCCGAGCAGGTCGGGAAGCCCTTTGTGTTCGCCATCACGCCGTAGACCCTGGTCCGCAGGTCGACCAGCACGGCCGTCCGGTTGCCGTTGGTCCCCTTGGCGGTGATGTTCTGCGTGAAGCCGATCGGGACGGGCTTGCTCCTGGTGCCCGCCGCCTTGGTCGTGAACCTGAGCGTGTGGGTGTAGGTGTTGATCGCGGTGGTGGCCGCGACCGCCACGCCCGCGACCGCGAGCGCGCCGAGCGCGGTCGCGATCAGGATGATGCGTCGCAAATCACTCCTCCTTGTGGTTGTACTCCCGCGCGGACGAGAGGCCCGCACTGGCGATGAGCGCGAGCCCGTGGCTCACGGCAGCGGTTGCAGATGGGGGAAGCTCTGGACCTGGCCGGTGGTCAGCGTGCCGAGCGGCGGCTGGGCCGAGCACGCGGGCCCCTGCGGCGCCGAGGTGTAGTAGTACTGCGACACGAGTTGCGCGAGAGTTAACACGGTTCCCGTCACGGAAGTTGTGCTCTGCGACAGCGTCGGGCCGAGCGCCGGCAGCGGATGGCCCGTGCACAGGTAGCTGCCGAACACGCTCAGCCCCCGCAGCAGCTGGGCGTACCCGCCGGGGGCCATGTAGGGGTTGGAGCGGTTCGTGGACGGACGGTACGGGTAGGGCGTGAGCAGCTCGGGCCCGATCGGGTTGGAGATCCGCAGATAGTGGGCGTTGCCCCCGTTGGCTGAGGAGAAGAAACCCTGGGTCGTCGCGGTGCTGTTGGCGAAGAACGCCGCGATCTCCCGCCGGTAGGAGTTGGCGTACTCGATCACCGGCACCAGCTGCCCGAGATAGGGCTTCAGCGCGATCAGGAACGGCACGCTCTCGTTCAGGAACGTCGAGAGGGCCGGGAAGCCCGCGGCCGAGGCGCGGGTCAGCGGCGCCACGTAGGTCATCAGGTCGCGGAGCTCCGGCGCGAGCGTTGCCGCCCCCTCCAGGACCGGGGACAGCTGGGCGGCGGCCGGGCGGAGCTCGTCGACCAGGGGCCTGGTCGTGCGCGAGAAGCGGGCCAGGCGGCCGAGCGTCAGGCGCGTCTGGTCAAGGAACGCGGGGAGGGCCCGGATCGCCGCCTCAAGCTCGACGTCGCGCGCCGCCGTCGCGGCGAACGTCGCTTCGCTGTTGGTGACGAAGCCCTGCAGGGCGGCCGGCGAGCGCCCGAGCGCGGAGAAGACCTGACCGCCGTAGTGCAGCAGGGCGCTGGTGGCCGAGCTCTCGCGTCGGAGCACCGAGAGCACCGCGTCGACATTGGTCGCGAACGGGTAGAGGTCGGCGAACGCGGCGCTGAACTGCTGGCCTCGGTTGGTGAGCGCGATCCCCCCCTGCTGCATCCAGGTCTCAAACGCCCGGCGGGTCCGCGGGTCAAGCGCCGAGAAGATCTGATCCAGCTGCACGGTGGGCGCCACCTGGGCCCGGGGGAGCGTTCCGCCGTCGGCGAGCATCGAGCCGCCCGGCGTGCCCGGCGAGAGCTCCACGTAGGTCTCCCCCAGCAGCGTCTTGGCGCGCAGGATCGCGCGCGTGTCCGCTGGCCGGGGCGCGTAGCGGTGATCGATCTCGATCACCGCCCGGTCCAGGCCGGTGCGGCGATCGAGCGATACGCTCACCACCCGCCCGACCGGTACGCCTGAGATCTGCACCTGCGCCTGCGCGGCGAGCTCGACCGCCTGGTTGAACTCAACGCTGAAGCGATAGCCCTTCGAGGCGAGCGGCACGCTACCGCCGAACGAGATCCACAGGAAGATCAGCAGGCCCACGCACGAGGCGGTGAAGCCCGCCATCGCGATCATCTGGAGGGTCGACGGACGCTGCTTGCTCATGGCGACGAGGGGCAGCTGTACTGGTTGGTGCCGGCGATCGGAGTCGCTCCCGGCAGCTGCGCCGTCGGTGGCGCGTTGAGCAGGTCCAGGATCACGCCGATCGGCGCGTCGCTCGGCTGCAGGGTGTTCTCGAAGAAGTTCAGCTCGGTGCAGGTGCCCATGAAGATCCCCTGGATAACGGCCCCGTTGGCGTCCTGGGCGGAGACGAGGCTGTCGGCGATGTGCGCCAGCCACGAGCCCCAGAACAGGTAGCCCTGCCTCCCGCCTCCGGGCTGGTGGGCGAGCGTGTCGACCAGCGTGTTGAGCACGGACACCGAATCAGACAGCGACGGGATCGTCGGCTTGAGCTGGGCGGCGGCTGGCGCCAGCGTCCGGGCGAGCGGCTGGACCGCGACCGAGAAGGGCCCGAGCTGGTCCGCGATCACCGGCGTCGTATCGCGGAACAGGGGCCTGACCGCCTTCAGCGCCGGACCGAGGTTGCGCGCGAACGGGACGAGACCCGAGAGCGCGGTCGTGCTCGCGCTCGCGTAGGACCTCACCTGACCGAGCGTCCGGGTCGTCTGGCTCAGCGTGCCGGGGAACAGCGAGAGGGCTGACTGCAGCTGGCGGTCGCTGGCGGCGATCGCGGCGAAGTTCGCATCGGACGCGGAGATCAGCGAGGCCAGCTGCGAGTCGACCCCGCCGAGCGAGCTGGTCACGAGGTTGAGGTTGTGGATCGCGCGGGTGATGTTGCGCCGCCGCTGCGCGAGCAGCGCGGCGAAGTCGAGCGTGTGACGGTCGAGCGGCGCGAAGCGCTTGAGCGTTCCGCGCAGGCCCGCGACCGCGGCGGGGCTCGGAGCCTCGCCGCCGGCACCGTGTCCGTGGAACGCCAGCGCGCCTCCGGAGAGCAGCAGGAGCAGGTAGCTGCGCGTGTCCGCGTCCAGCGAGGAGAGGATCTGCGAGACGTCGACGTCGGGCTGCGTGTTGGTGGCCGGGAGCGTGCCGCCGTCGGGGATCGCACCCGTCGACGGGGTACCGGGATCCAGCGACAGGTACATGTCCTTGAGCGGCGTGCGCGGTCGCAGCAGCACCGTCGCGTTGCGGTAGATCGGCGCGTAGCGCTTGTAGATGTTCATCGTCACGACGGCCTGGCCGCCCTGCAGCGACACGCCGCCGACCTGCCCGACCTGCACGCCCGCGATCGTCACCGCCTGGCCCTGGCCGGAGGTGACCGCCGCGGCGGTCGTGAAGTGCGCGTAGACCGTGTAGTAGCTCTGGCCGAACACGAACGCGGGCTGGTGGCCGAGGATGTAGCCGGTGACGCCGATCGCCGCGACCACGAGCGCCGCGATCGCCGCGAAATCAAGGCGGTGGGCGCGGATCGCACGCCTCACGGGCCGACCCCCGTCCGGACCGAGTTCAGGTTCGGCGGCGCGCTCCTGAGGCACGGGACGGTGGACACCAGCGGCGGTGGGCTGCCCGGGAAGGCCGGCCGGGTGCCCAGCGACGGCAGCACCGCGTTCCCGTACAGGGGCCCGTCGGTCCCCAGCGGCCCGGTCTGCACGCGATCGGAGCCGCCGCCCGCCGTCGCTCGCACATAGCGCCCGTTGCCGTCGAAGTTCTGCGCAGCGGACGCGATCCCGACCGCGCTCTGGAGCAGCTCCTGGTAGAGCTGGAGGCCCGTGGTCAGCGGCGGGTCCTGGACGTACTCGTTGCCGGTCGGGATCAGCGTGTGCACGAAGCACTGCGCCAGCGCGTCGGAGCCGCGCAACAGCTTCTGAGAGGAGATCAGCGTCACGGCCGTGCCCTGGAGGGCCGGGGTCAGCGAGGCGAGCAGGCCGCCGAGCTCGCGCCTGGACATGAGCCTGGAGGCTGCCGAGAGCCATGGCATGCCGGTGTCGATCGTCGACGCGAGCTGGTCGACGCCGGGCGTGAGCGCGGCTGCGAACCGCTGCGTGGGCCCGTAGGACGCCTCCAGTGGGCCGAGCGCCGAGTCGGCGCTGCGCAGCAGCGGCGGCAGCAGCGCGATCGTCTGCGAGAGGTCCTGCTGGCGGGACGCGAGCGCTCCCATCGTCTGGTCGAAGGTGGTCACGAGATCCTGCAGGTGGGCGCTCTGCGAGGCGAGCGCGGACAGGGTCCGCTCGCTGCCGCCGACGGCGCCCGAGAGGTCGTGCGGCTGCTGTCCGAGCAGCGCCTGGTTGACCAGCGTGGATGCCTCGAACGCGGCCGCGGCGTAGTTCAGCGACCGGTTGAGGGCCTGTCCGGCGGTCAGGCCGCGGACGCTCGGGTCCTGGGTCGCGTCCTGCGCGGCCGTCGGCCTGACGTTCAGCGCCTGACCGAGACCCTGCAGGAGCGTCTGGAGGTTCTGGCGGGCGTTCGAGTCAAGGGCCGAGAGGACGCGATCCAGCTGCACGGGGCCGCTGGTCTGCGAGGCCGGCAGCGTTCCGCCTGAGGCGAGCGTCGGCGCTCCCGGCGTCCCCGGCTGGAGGTCGACGTAGAAGTTCCCCTCCAGGAACAGCCGGGGGCGGATCTGGGCGGTCGCGTCTGCATGGATCGGGAGGCCCTGCCGATCGATCGTCATCGTCGCGATCGCCGCGGTGCTCGAGCCTCCCACGCGTCCGATTCCGGTCACGGTGCCGACGTCGACGCCGGCGATGCGCACGGGCGAGCCCAGGTGCAGCTGGGTCTGGACGGTGAACGCCGCACGCAGCACGAACGTAGAGCTGGAGAACGGCAGCGGCCCACCGAACACCAGCCAGCAGACGGACAGGATCACGGTGGCGCCGATCAGGCCGGCGGCGAGGTTGGAGACCCTCTGTCGGCGACGTCGCATCGCTCAGCCGCCCGCCCTGGTCGACTGCGTCCTGGTTCCGAGCCTGCCGGGCGGGTTGCCGATCACCGCACGGCTCGGGTTGTAGGGCTCGTTGCCGGCGGCACACTCCAGGGGCTGGCCCGGCGCGGCGGTGTTCGGGTACGGGTTCACGTGCAGCGGCCCCGAGGAGCCGGCGGCCGGTCCGGCGTAGACCCCGCTCGACGGCTCGGACTCGAACCCCGGCTGGTCGGTGATCGCCACCTGGACGAAGCGCAGGAGCCCGCCCTGGCTGACGTGCTCGGACAGCAGGCTGGCCGTGTTGCGCAGGAACAGCGTCACGTAGTTGCAGGTTGTCTGCGCGGGTGTCAGGAAGGCGAGCGGAGGGCCGAGCTTCCCAAGCGTCAGCGTCAGGCGGTCGAACCCCGCCAGCACCGACGGGTTGCCCGCATAGGAGGCCAGGCTGCGGGAGAGCGCGACCGTCCGGCTGTCGAGCGCGGACGTCCCGGGGAGCGTCCGCGTGCCGATCGCGAACGCGCTCGAGAGCACCGGCGCGCTGCGCGGCAGGGTCGCGATCCCGGGCTGCAGCGTGTGCAGCAGGCCGGCGGTGTCGGCCAGGAAGGACCCGATCGCCGGCGAGTCGGCGATCGTCGCCGAGAACATCGGCGGCGTGCCGGCGATCGCGTCCTGGAGATAGGGGACCGCGACGTGCGCGAGCGCCGTGAACGTGGTATCGAGGTCGGCGAACAGCTGCGCCTGCGCCTGCGCGACCGGAGCGAGGCCGCCGACCCAGCTGTCCAGGCCGCGGAGGAAGCCGGCGAGGCCGGTCGAGCGCGACGAGAGGTTGGTCATGACCGGCCCCAGGTCGCCGATCAGCGGGACGAACGCCCGGATCGCCTGGTTGAGGTCGTAGCCGCGTCCGGCGACCGCGAGCCCGAGGCCGATGGTGGACCGCTGGACGCCGATCCGCGTCGGCGGCGTGAACATCGACAGGACCTTGTCGAAGTCGACCTCGGTGGACTCCTGCGTGATCGGGACGGTGGCGCCGTTGGCGAAGCCGCGGTGCGAGCGGCCGAGAGTGATCTGCAGGTACTTGAGGCCGATCGCCCCCTTCAGCCGCACGGTGAACGTCGAATCGACCGGAAGCGGCTCGATCGACTTCTGCAGCCGCAGGTTCAGCAGGGCGATCGGGCGGCCGCCCGGCAGCCGCGCCGGCGTGACGCTGGACACGACCCCGACCCGCGCTCCGCCCATGTTGACCTCGTCCCCATAGGTCAGCTCGCTCGCGTCGGCGGCCTGAACGTGGAGCGTGTAGCTGGGCACGAACGGCAGGCCGTTGGTCGCGTTGTAGGCCAGCGTCACGGCGACGATCGTGACCAGCACGGTCAGGGCGCCGATCAGGACGGGGCTGGCGGCCGGACCGCGACCGCGGCGACGCCTGCGCCTCATCCTCGCCCGCCGCCGCTCATCCCCGACCCCCCAGCAGGTAGCTGAGCAGTCCGGTCAGGGTCTGGGCACCGCCCCCAGCCGCCGAGGCGGTTCGCAGCGCCGCCGCGACGATCGCGTCGCTCACGGTCCGGCCGCCGCCCGAGCCGGCCGACCCCGCCGACCGGACCGAGCCCGCCGATCCGGAGGACCCGACCGACCCCGCTGGCCGAACCGAGCCGGAGGACCCGGACGGGCCGGCCGACGCGACCGACCCCGCCGACCGAACCGAGCCGGAGGACCCGGACGGGCCGGCCGACGCGACCGACCCCGCCGGGCCCGCCGACGCCGTCGGCCCGGCGTGAGATCGCCCGCCCGCCCTCGCGGCCAGCGCAGCGCGCGCCGCGGATGCCGCGCTCGCCCCGGAGCCGAAGTTCGCCGAGCACCCCGGGACCGGACTGGTCGCATAGTTGGTGCAACTTGAGACCAGCGGCTCGTTGCGCAGGTAGTGGCCGAGGGAGTTGAAGCCGTTGCCCGCGACCGCGCCGTTGAAAAGGAGCGCCATCAGCTGCTGGATCCCGCCCGTGCTCTGCAGGCTCGCCAGCAGCCGGCTCAGGTTGGCGCTCGCCGGCCGGCCGGCGTTCCCGAGCTGGCCGAGGCGCTGGGCCAGAGGAAGCGTCGCGACCAGCGAGGGCGCGGAACGGCTCGCGGCCGATCCGAGCTCCGTGAGCGCCCTGCGCGCCTGCGCCGCGAACGGCACCAGGTTCGCGAACTGGCTGCCGAGAGCGCTCGCGCTCGCGCCGAGGTCGGTCATCACCGGCGTGCCCTGCGCGGCCAGCTGGCCGAGATCGGCCATCAGCGGTCGCAGCCGGCTCAGGTAGGACGGGAGCAGCCGGACGGTCTGCGAGATCTCGCGCGTCCGCGCCGCGCTGGCCACCGCGGTCGTGTTCGCCTCCGTCACGAAGCCGGCCAGCTTGCGCCTGACCTGCGCCAGCGGTCCGAGCACGCGGTCGGACGCGGTCGCGAGCTGCGCGAGCACCCGGTTCTGACGATCGAGGATCTGGAGCACCTGGTCTGTCTGCCGAAGCGCCGGGTTGGCACGGAGGATCACCGCGTTGAGGTCCGATCCCCGGGCCGCCAGACCGGTGCCGAACTCGTCGATGATCACGGCCAGCGACTGGCGCACCGGCATCGTCGAGATGTCCTGCACGATGTCGAAGTCGATCGGAGAGCTGGTCCTGGTCACCGGCAGGTAGTGGCTCCCGGCGCCCGGTCCCGAGCGGATCAGCGGCAGCGGCGGCGAGCCGGCGCTGCCGGGCAGGCAGTCGACGTACTCCTCTCCGATCAGCGACTGGGGACGGATCGTGCAGGTGGCGTTGGCGTGGAACGGCTGGAAGGCCGGGTTGTCGACCGAGATCGTCACCGCGGCGAGGTTGTCCCTGGTGACCGACAGCGCCCGGACCGAGCCGACGTTCGCACCGGCGATCCGGACGTCCTCCCCCGTGGCGGCGAACGACGCGTCGTCGAAGATCGCGCGGACGAGGTAGGTCGGTCGAGACGCCGGCGAGCCCACCGTGAGCAGCGTCGCGGCCGCCGCCGCGATGGCGAGCGCGACGGCGATCGACACAATGCGCCTCACTGGCCCGGCGGCACGGCGGTCGTGTCGCAGCCCGGGACGCTCGACGGCGCCGACCCGTCCGGCGTCGGCTGCACGGCGCTCCCCGGACAGCGGTTGTGGACGACCTGCAGGCCCTGATAGCGCTGCGAGGGGAACTGGGTGGAGAGGCGGTTGGAGGAGTCCAGCGAGAACGGGAACAGCGCCGGCTGGGTGCGGAGGTAGTGGCCGTTGGCGTCGTAGTACGCGCTCGCCTGGCCGACGTCAGCCAGGGCGGCGATCACGTCGGGCCAGTACTGGCGCAGGTAGGCCACCTGGCTGCTGGAGTCGTGGAACTGAGCGATCAGGTGGGTGAACGCCCCGGAGGCGATCTTCGCCAGCCGAGGGGTGGCGAGCGCCAGCTGCGTCAGGTCCCCGGTCTGCGCCGGGCTGTGAATCAGCGCGTCGAGCGCGCCCACGGTCGGGATCGAAGCGGACACCAGCGTGCGCAGCGACGCCGCGAACTGCGGCAGCCGCACGACCGCCGGCTTGGACGCCGCGACCAGCGGGTCGAGGCGGTCAAGCGTCGTGCGCAACCCGGCGAACGCGGCCGAGGAGCGTCTCAGCGTGCCCGGCAGCAGCGCCAGCGCCTGCTCGAGCGCCTGGCTCTGGGCCGCGACCGCGCCGGTGGCCGTCGAGGTGTTGGCGAGCAGCTGGCTCAGCTGCGTGCTGCGCGCGGCCAGCGCCTGCATCGCCCTCGCGCCCTGGACCACGAGCGAGTCGAACACCGGCTGGTCACGGGTCAGCTCGGCCGTGACCTGGGCGGTGCTCTGCAGGCCCGGAGCCAGATATTGGAGCGCGCGGTTGGCGGCCCGGCCCTTCCCTGCCAGCGACGCCGCCTCGCCCTGGATCACGTTCGCCAGCCCCGCCCGGGTGAGCGGATCGAAGGCGTCGAACAGCTCGTCGATGTTCACCTCTGAGTATGTGTGGGTGACGTCGATCGTTCCGCCGCTCGAGATCTCCGGAGCCGCGGCGGGACCGGGCTCCAGCTCCACGTAGCGGCTCGCTATCCCCGAAAGGGAGTCCTCGAAGATCCGCGCCACGGTGCCCTGGTGGAGCGGGCCGACCCCGCCGTCCAGCGACAGCCTGACCGCCGCCTGCCCGTCCGCGGTCAGGCTGATGGAGGTGATCGTTCCGACCGCCGCCGGCCCGATCAGGACGCTGTCGCCGGTCACGAGGCCGCTCGCGTTCTGGAAGTCGGCCGTGAGGACGTAGGGCGAGCTCCCGGTGGCCACCAGGACGGCGACGACGGCCGCGGCGAGGGCCAGCGCGCCGGCCACAGCCCAGCGT
>JAJZWB010000140.1 GCA_021846845.1 Actinomycetes bacterium
GCGCGGGGAACGTCGCGAAGGTGCTGTAGGTCCCCAGCGACGCGGGTGTCCCCTTGACGATCGGCGTGCACCCCTTCGCCACGCCGAGGCAGTGGCCGACCTGGTCCCAGTGGCTGATAGCGGCGTTGTAGACCAGGTACACGAGCGCGGCGCCGACGAATCAGCCGAGGATCTGTGCGATCCAGTAGCCGGGCACCTTGCTCCACGGCAGCTGCTTGCGGATCGCCGCGCCGAGCGAGATGGCGGGGTTGATGTGCGCGCCCGTGATCCCGCCCGCCACGTAGACCGCGAACGCCACCGCCAGGCACCACCCCCAGGTGATCAGCAGCCAGTCGCCCGACGACTGCAGGGGTCCGGCGCCGCTGCGCCCCGATCCCTGCAGGGCCCACAGCATCGCCACCACCCCGTCGCCGAACGAAATCAGGATGAAGCAGCCGAAGAACTCGGCCCACAGCTCGCCGACGTAGCCCTTGCGCACGCGGAGTGGCAGGTGCAGTCCGGTTGCTGCCTCGCTTACGGTTGCCACACAACCTCCTCGAAGAGTGGATGGACTGGAACGCGCGATCGCAGGGCGACGGTCGCGTCCAGTGCCCACGCCGCGACGCGCCCGCGAATGCAGCGGGCGCACGGCGCACTGCGGAGCTGGGCCCTTGGGCTCGGCCCCTGGGCTTCGGACGACCCTCGGCTCTCCGACGGCGCAGCTGGCGAAATGTGGCCAGCGTCGGAAATCAGTGCGAGACTAACAACCCGCGTACGACATTGTCAAACTCAGTTTGGTGATCTGGAGCCCGGCAACGTCCGGGCTCGTGGTAGAAGGTGACTTGCCGATGCCAGGGAACATCCAGTCGATCGAGCGCGCCGCGGCGATCCTGCGCCTGCTGTCGGGTCGCAACCGCCGGCTGGGCGTGGTCGACATCTCGGGCGAGCTGGGGCTGCCCAAGGGCACCGTGCACGGGCTGCTGCGCACGCTGCAGCACGTCGGGTTCGTCGAGCAGGACCCGGAGACCGGAAAGTACCGGCTCGGCGCGGCGTTGCTGCACATGGGCTCCAGCTACCTCGACGGCAACGAGCTGCGCACGCGGGCCCTCAACTGGTCGGACTCGCTCGCCGCGCGCACCCAGGAGGCGGTGCGGATCGGCACCCTGCACGACGGCCAGGTCCTGATCGTCCATCACGTGTTCCGCCCCGACGACAGCTACCAGACGCTCGATGTCGGCTCTCTGCTGCCCGCGCACGCCACGGCTCTGGGCAAGGTGCTGCTCGCCCATCATCCCTACGTGGCGGCCGAGCTTGCCCGCAAGGGCATGGTCTCCTACACCGACCAGACGATCTGCGACCTCGAGCGTCTGGAGCGCGAGCTTGAGCATGTGCGCGAGAGAGGCTGGGCGGCGGAGTACGGCGAGCTGTCGCCGTCGCAGGTATCGCTCGCCGCGCCGATCATGGACCGTCGCGGCCTGACGGTCGGCGCGATGGCGATCTTCGGACCCCCTGAGCGGCTGCTCGCGGCCCGGGCGCCGCGCGGCGAGCTGCTCACCCATGTGCGCGAGGCCGCGCAGTCGGTCTCACGCGAGCTCGGTGCGATCCCCTGGTGACTGATGAGGAGACGGCGATGAGTGAGAGGTACGTGGCCGCGATCGATCAGGGAACCGCGTCCTCGCGCTGCCTGGTGTTCGACCGCGCCGGCCGGATCGTTTCGGTGGGGCAGAAGGAGCATCATCACATCTACCCGCGGCCGGGCTGGGTTGAGCACGACCCGGAGGAGATCTGGCGAAACGTCGAGCAGGTGGTCGCGCACGCGCTCGCCGAAGCGCGCCTGGAGCCGGCGGACCTCGTCGCGGTCGGGATCGCCAACCAGCGTGAGACGACGCTGGTCTGGGACCGGGAGACCGGCCGGGCGCTGCACAACGCGATCACCTGGCAGGACACGCGCACCGACCATCTGGTGCGAGAGCTCGCGCAGCGGTTCGGCGACGACCACTTCCGCGAGCGCTCCGGGTTGCCACCGGCGACCTACTTCTCGGGACCCAAGCTCCGCTGGCTGCTCGACAACGTGCCTGGGCTGCGCGCCCGCGCCGGCCGCGGGGAGGTGCTGTTCGGGACCGTGGACTCCTGGCTGATCTGGCGCCTGACAGGCCGCCATCTGACGGATGTGACGAACGCCTCCCGGACCATGATGATGAACCTCGACACGCTCGACTGGGACGACGAGCTGCTCGCGGCGCTCGACGTCCCGCGCGCGATGCTGCCCGAGATCCGGCCCTCGGCCGAGACCTACGGCGCGGCCGCAGGCCGGCTCGCCGGCGTTCCGGTGGCGGCTGCGCTCGGCGACCAGCAGGCTGCCCTGCTCGGCCAGACCTGCCTGGCGGCCGGGGAGGCGAAGTGCACCTACGGCACCGGAAGCTTCCTGCTGCTGCACACCGGCGAGCGGCCGGTGCGCTCGTCGGGGGGTCTGCTGACCACCGTCTGCTGCCGGGTCGGCGCGGAGGCGCCGACCTACGCTCTGGAGGGATCGATCGCGGTGACCGGCTCGCTCGTGCAGTGGTTCCGCGACAACCTCGGGCTGATCGGGTCGGCTCCCGAGATCGAGACGCTGGCGCGGACGGTCCAGGACAGCGGCGGCTGCTACTTCGTGCCGGCCTTCTCAGGTCTGTTCGCGCCCCACTGGCGCAGCGACGCCCGCGGGGTGATCGCGGGGCTTACCGGCTACATCACCAAGGGCCACCTGGCCCGCGCGGTGCTCGAGGCGACCGCCTGGCAGACGCGTGAGGTCGTCGAGGCGATGATCGCCGACGCCGGCGTGTCCCTCAGCGCGCTGCGCGTCGACGGCGGGATGACCGCCAACAACCTGCTGATGCAGTTCATCGCCGACGTGCTCGACGTACCGGTGGTGCGGCCGATCGTGGCCGAGACGGTGTCGCTCGGGGCGGCCTATGCGGCCGGCCTGGCGGTCGGCTTCTGGCCAGACGCCGACGCGCTGCGTGCCAACTGGCACGTGGCCGCCCAGTGGCGGCCGGACATGGACCCGGCTCGACGCGAGCGGGGCTACCGCAAGTGGCGCAAGGCCGTCGCGCGCACGCTTGACTGGGTCGACGAGGACGACGAGGAGTGAGCTGCGCGTCGGGCGCGGCGCCCACCGTGCTGCCGGCCGGCGCTCTCAGTCGCGCCCGTGCAGCGCGTGCCCGTTATGGCCCCTGGCCGAGCGCCGGTACGGCGACGTCGAAGGCCCGCCGCCGCCGTTCTCGAAGAACGTCTGCACCCGCTCGATCAGCGCCGTCGGATCGCCGAGCGGCGGGATCGGCTCGCCGAACGAGACCTCGATCCGGTGGCGCTTGGACACCGGCCCGCGCCGGAGCCGGCGTGGCCAGAGCCGCCCGGGCGGCATCGCATCCGCGGTGCCCGTGACGCGGATCGGGATGATCGACAGGTTGTGCGCGGCCGCGAGCACCGCCGCTCCCCGGCGGACCCGGCTTGGCACGCCGTTGCGCGCCCGCGTGCCCTCTGGGTACAGCAGCAGGTTCCAGCCGTCCTCCAGCAGCGAGTCCAGGTGGCTGCCGTCCCTCGTCAGCCCGCCTCCGCCCCTGCGCTCGATCGGGACCGTGTTGAAGATCAGCGAAACGATCGAGGCGACCAGCCGGTTGCGATAGAAGTAGTCGGCCGCCGCCGCGACCGCGGTGCGCTTGCGCAGCCGCCGCGGCAGCGCCGACAGGATCACCGGCGTGTCCATGTGGCTGGCGTGGTTGGCGACCAGGATCACCGGTCCGTTGAGCGAGGCGAGCTTCTCCCGCCCGGTCGCGCGCCGTGCCGCGTAGAAGTCCATCACCGGGTTGAGCACGAATTGCATGAAGCGCTCGCGCACGAACCTGGCCGGCAGCGAGCGCGCCCAGGGCAGATCCAGCTGGGCCGCGGCGGCGCGCAGCTCGCGCCCCCGCTCGGGGGCGCTCCGTGCAGCATCGGCGACACGGCTCTGCCAGGAACGTTTGCGGCGCAACGGCGGCACGCGGGAGGTACCCCCGTGCGTGACGGGCGTTACAGACCCTCGACGCCCACGGCCGTCCGGGGCGGGTCGGCGACGCCTTCGGGCGCGAGGTCGCCGGGCGCCTCGCGGCGCGTCTGCGATCGCGTGTAGGCCCTGGGCACCCCGACCAGCTCGGGGTCATCGCCGGTGAGGGCGGCCCAGGCGGCCCGCATCCCCACCGCGCCGGCGGCCTGCAGCGCCGACAGCCGATTCTCCATCTGGCCGATCGAGCGCGCCCCGGCGGGCGGGCGGATCACGCACACGGCCGGCATCGCGGTCGCGTCCGCGGACCGGGCCTGAAGCTGGGCGCTGAGCGCGTCGTAGCGCTCCGAACGGGTCTGGCGCAGCCGCACGAGCTCCGGGTTGTGCCCTCCCAGGTAGCGGTCGGTGAGCCGCGCGACGGCGCCCGAGAGCGGCGTGTGGGTCACACCGTGCGGCCGTGTCTGGAGCACCAGCACGTGCGTGGCCCTCGACATCGCGGACGCGACGGGGATCGCCTCCGCCAGCGTCGCATCGAGCAGTCGCATGTCGCGAAAGGCCACCGGTGGGCCGGCGAGCCAGGGCAGCCGGGCCGACGCCCTCAGCGCGAGGCGGATCTCCTCATCGCTGCCGAGCTCGGCCAGGTCGACGAGCGCAGCGCGGTCGACGTCCGTGGCGGTGCAGTGCAGCTCTATCCCGCGTCCGAGGATCGTGTCGGTGCGCAGCGGCCGCTGCGTGCGCCATACCTCGCCGATCACGTAGTCGAGGTTGAACACCGGGCCGCCCCGCAGAACCCGTCGAACCCCGGTGAACGCGGGGTTGCCGAACCCGTGGGCGTACAGGGAGGCCACGTAAGCCGCCTGACCGGCGAGCAGGAACGCTCCGTTGAAGGCTCCCGCCGAGGCGCCGTGGACCTCGTCGAAGCAGTCGGTCAGCCCAAGCTGCTCGATCGCCGCGGCCATACCCGCCGAGACGACGCCGCGCATCCCGCCGCCCTCGATCGCGAGCACGATCCGCATCGAGTCCCGGCGCGCGCCGGGGGTCGAGCCCTCCTCGCGACGGCGCAGGATCGCTTCCACCACGGGGTGGGCGCGCTGGTCGGCGACCGGCGCGGGTCCTGCCAGCAGCGGATCGCTCACGAAGCTGCGAAGCGCGGAGAGTCGCATCGTCGTCAGGGTACTGTCGAGCCATGGTTGCAGCGAGGCTCGGTCGGACGTCGTTGAGGGCGAGCCCGATCGGCCTCGGGCTGGCCGCGCTCGGCCGACCCGGGTACATCGACATCGGCCATCGAGAGGACCTGGCGGGCTCCACCGACGCCGAGTCGATGCGCGAGCTCACCCATGCGGTGCTCGACGCGGCGTACGGTGCCGGCGTTCGCTACTTCGACGCGGCCCGCTCCTACGGTCGCGCCGAGGAGTTCCTCGCCTCGTGGCTTAGCGGTCGAGGACTGCGGCCGGGCGAGGTCGGCGTCGGATCCAAGTGGGGGTACACGTACACCGCCGGGTGGCGCGTGGACGCGGAGGTCCACGAGGTCAAGGACCTGTCGGTCGACACGCTGCGCCGCCAGGCGCGCGAGACGGCGGCTCTGCTCGGACCGTGGCTGGGCCTGTACCAGATCCACTCCGCGACGCTGGACAGCGGCGTGCTGGACGACCCGCGGGTGCTTGAGGAGCTGGCGACGCTGCGCGCCGGCGGGCTGGCGGTCGGGTTGACGGTGACCGGACCGCGCCAGCGCGACACGATCCTTCACGCCCTGGAGGTGGGTGGCTTCGACGTGGTCCAGGCGACCTGGAACCTGCTGGAGCCATCGGCCGGCGAGGCGCTCGCCGCAGCGCACGACGCCGGCCTGGGCGTGATCGTCAAGGAGGCGGTCGCCAACGGGCGGCTGACCTCACGGGGTGACGTGCCGGAGCTGTCTCGCGCCGCCGAGCTGCTCGGGTGCGCTCCGGATGCGCTGGCGCTGGCGGCCGTGCTGGCGCAGCCGTGGGCGGACGTGGTGCTGAGCGGGGCGTCGAGCGTGCGGATGCTGCACAGCAACCTCGCGGCGCTGGAGCTGGGGCTCGACTCCGAGCTTGTGCAGGGGATGGCCGTGGTGGCCGAGGAGCCCGAGCAATACTGGTCCCGGCGTGGCGCGCTGAGCTGGACCTGACGGCCGGCCGGATCGCCCACGGCGCGCCGGTCCGGACCCGGCCGCCGTGGGGTAGCCTGAGGCGCGATGGAAGAGCACCACGGTGGCTGCCTCTGCGGTGGCGTCCGCTACGTCGTGCGAGGACCGCTGCGCGACGTCGTGATCTGCCACTGCAGCCGCTGCCGCAGAACCCACGGCCACGCTGCCGCGTACAGCGCCTGCGCCGCTGCCGACCTGGATCTCGGCGAGGCGCGCACGCTGCGCTGGTACGAGGCTGACGGGCGCGGACGGGGTTTCTGCACCGAGTGCGGCGCGAGCCTGTTCTGGCGGATCGCCGGTCGGGACGCGATCTCGGTCTCGGCCGGCACGCTCGATCCGCCGACCGGACTGCGAACTATCGCCCAGATCTTCACGGCCGACCGGGGTGACTACTACGAGCTGTCCCCCGACGGGCGTCATCTGCCGGCGGGGCTGAGCAGCGGCGCCGGCGAGACCACGTGCCGCTAAGCGGGGGGCCGCATGGGGCTGCCCCCGGCCGGCGGGACCACGTGCCGCTAAGCGGGGGGCCGCATGGGGCTGCCCCCGGCCGGCGGGAGGCCGGGCCGGCGTGTCGGATCGCTGCTCTGGGCCGGTGGCGAGGCGCGCGCGGCGTCGGCGTGCTGTCATTGGCGGGGATGTCAGATCGGCCTGAGGCCATCCGGAGCCCGCCGTCGCTGCGCCCGGTGCGCCGATGAGGTCGCTGCCGGAGCTTGAGGCGGTCGCCCGTGGCGCTCGGCCGGTCCCGCTCAACGACACCGAGCTCGCGCGCATCGGCCGCGCGCGTGAGACGGTCGAGGCGGCCCTCGCCGCGCAGCAGCCGGTGTACGGCATCTCCACGGGGTTCGGCAGCCTGGCGAGCGTTCGGATCCCGGAGGGGGACACGGCCGCGCTCCAGGTGAACCTCATCCGCTCTCACGCGGTCGGCTCAGGGCCGCCGTTGTCGGACGACGTGGTGCGCGGAATGCTGGCCCTGCTCCGCGCGTCGCTCGCACGCGGCCACTCGGGCGCACGAGTGGAGCTCGTGCAGCTGATCGGCGGACTGCTGGAGCGGGGCGTGACACCGGTGGTCCCAAGCCGTGGCTCGGTCGGCTCGTCGGGTGACCTCGCGCCGCTGGCGCATCTGGCGCTGGTGCTGATCGGCGAAGGCGAGGCCGAGCTCGACGGCGAGCGGCTGCCGGCGGCGGAGGCGCTGCGGCGGGCGGGCCTCCGGCCGGTGGCGCTGGCCGCCAAGGAGGGCCTGGCGCTGATCAACGGAACCCATCTGATGACGTCGGCGGGGGCGCTGGCGGTCTGCGAGGCTCGGCGACTGCTCGATGCCGGGATCGTCGCGGCGGCGCTCTCGCTGGAGGCGTTCATGGGCTCGATGGTGCCGTTTGACCCGCGCCTGCACGAGTTGCGTCCCCATCCCGGCCAGCGTCAGGTGGCGGCCCGGCTGCACGGCCTGCTCGATGGCAGCCCGATCATCGCGAGTCACGCTAACTGCGGCCGGGTGCAGGATCCCTACACGCTGCGCTGCGCGCCGCAGGTGATCGGGGCGGTGTGCGATGCGGTCTCATACGTCGAGCAGGCGCTCGAGCGTGAGCTCCAGGCGGTGACCGACAACCCGATCGTGTTTCCAGACTCGGACGAGATCCTCTCTGGCGGCAACTTCCACGGCCAGCCGCTGTCGCTCCCGCTTGACCATCTGGCGCTCGCGGCCTGCGAGCTGGCGTCGTTCTCCGAGCGGCGGACCTACGCGCTGCTGTCGCCGAGCTACGCGGGGCTGCCACCCTTCCTGACCGCGCACCCCGGCCTCTCGTCCGGGCTGATGATCGCCCAGTACGCCGCGGCCGCGCTGGTGAACGAGTGCCAGGTTCTCTCTCACCCCGCCGGCGCGGGCTCGATTCCGACCTCGGCCGGGCAGGAGGACTTCAACTCGATGGGCGCGTTCGCGGCGCTGAAGGCTCGGATGGTCGTCGAGCACGCCTCGCAGGTGATCGCCACGGAGCTGGTCTGCGCCGCGCAGGGGGTCGAGTTCCACCGTCCGCTGTGCACCACCGAGCCGCTGGAGCGCGCGATCGCGCGGGTGCGCGACTACGTGCCGCGCCTGGAGGAGGACCGCTCGCTGTCGGGTGAGCTTGCGGCGCTCGCGCTGGCCCTGCGCACGGGCGAGCTGGATCTCGGCGCTGCCGCGCTCGCCGCCTGAGCGGCCGGCGATCGGGGAACGGGCGCCGGGGAACGGGCGCCGAGGAACGGGCGCCGAGGAAGGGGGCCGGGGAACGGGCGCCGGGGAAGGGGGCCGAGGAACGGGCGCCGAGGAACGGGCGCCGGGGAACGGGCGCCGAGGAACGGGCGCCGGGGAACGGGCGCCGGGGAACGGGCGCCGAAGAAGGGGGCCGGGGAACGGGCGCCGGGGAAGGGGGCCGAGGGGGCGGGGTCGCTCCGGGCCCCGTCCGGCTCTTCCCTGCCGATCGTGTCTCACCCCTGAGGAGGATCGGGCCCAAGCCACGGATGGCGCGGGCGCTGGCCGCTGGCCGCCCCGGACCGGACAACGCCCCACGCGGTCCAGACCCCGGCTCAGGTTGGGGCGTCTGCTGCTCTCTCGGTGGCGAACGTCCCACACCGCCGAGAACCGGCTCAGGTCGGGGCGTCTGCTGCTCTCTCGGTGGCGAACGTCCCACACCGCCGAGAACCGGCTCAGGTCGGGGCGTTCGCCGGCTTACGCGCCCGGCCCGCCCCCGGCGACGGCCTCCGCGGCCGTCCACGTCCTGCGGTCAATCGATCAGCCGTCCGCGCAGCCGCCAGATCGCCAGCCGCCATGTCAGCAGCGCGAACGCCAGCAGCACCGCGGC
>JAJZWB010000141.1 GCA_021846845.1 Actinomycetes bacterium
GATGGCGGACCCGACCAACTCGGAGATCGCGAGCGCCCTCGACGAGCTGGGCGATCTCTACGAGCTGGACGGCGCGATCGTCCACAGGATCATCGCCTATCGCAACGCGGCCAGAGCGGTGCGCGACGCGACGGTCTCGGTCAGCGCACTCGCCCGGGAGGGGCACGCCACACGGCTGCCGGGGATCGGCGACACGATCCAGGAGAAGGTCCTGGCGCTGGCCGACGAGGGAGCGATCCCCGCCGCGGTCAGGCTGCGCGCCAGGTTCCCGATGGGGGTGCTGGAGATCATGCGCCTGCCCGGACTGGGCCCCAAGCGCGCCCGGAGGCTGTTCGAAGAGCTGTCGATCGACTCGCTTGACGCGCTGGAGGCGGCCGCCCGCGATCACCGGATCCGGGGCCTGAAGGGTTTCGGGCCGAGGGCCGAGCAGGGCATACTGGAGTCCGTGGCCGCAGCGCGCGCTCTCGCCGCGGCCGGCGAGAGCGGCGGCAGACGCGTGACGCTCCACCGGGCGCTGGCGGCAGCCGAGCCGTTGCTGGAGGCGCTGCGGGCCCACCCGGCGGCGCTACGCGTCGAGCTGGCCGGCTCAGCGCGGCGGATGGTCGACACCGTCAAGGACCTTGACATCGTCGCCGCAGCCTCCGATCCGCTCGCCCTGGCGAGGGCCGCCACCGAGCTTGAGGTCGTGGAGTCGGCCCAGAGCCCGGGCGAGGCCGGGGTGCGCCTGCGGACGCACTGCGGGCTGGCGGTCGACCTGCGGATCGTCCAGGCCGACCGGTTCGGCAACCTGCTGGCACACCTCACCGGCTCCCGGGAGCACAACGTGGCGCTGCGCGAATGGGCGGTGCGGCGCGGCCTGCACGTGTCGGAGTACGGCGTGCTGGACGACGCCACGGGCGAGACGCACCGCTGCGCGACCGAGGAGGAGGTCTACGCGCTGCTCGGCCTGGACTACATCGAGCCCGAGCTGCGGGAGGACCGCGGCGAGCTGCAGGCGGCCGCGAGCGGGACGCTGCCGCTGCTGATCCGGGGCGAGGACCTGCGCGGCGACCTGCACTGCCACACGACCGCATCGGACGGCACGGCTTCGGTTCGGGAGATGGCGCTGGCCGCGCGGGAGGCAGGCTACGAGTACCTGGCGATCACCGACCACTCCGCCTCGCTGCGCCTCGGCGAGGCGGTCTCGCCCGAGCGGGTCGCCGGCCAGGCTGCGCAGATCCGGGAGCTGTCGGGGACCGACGCGGTCGGCGGCATCACCCTGCTTGCCGGCTGCGAGGTCAACATCCTCCCCGATGGCTCGCTCGACTGCGACGACGATACGCTGCGCGCGCTCGACTGGGTGGTGGCATCGGTCCACTCGTCCTTCCAGATGGACGCGGCGGCGATGACGGCGCGGATCGTGCGCGCGATCTCAAACCCGCTTGTCGACGTGATCGGCCACCCGTCGGGGCGCCGGCTCGGCCGCCGGCCGCCATACGCGCTCGACTTCGAGGCGGTCCTGGAGGCGGCCCGGAGGACGGGGACGATGCTGGAGGTCAACTCAAGCCCGGAGAGGCGGGACCTGGACGACCCGCACGCCAGGGCCGCAGCGCAGGCCGGCGTGCCGCTGGTCATCGATTGCGATGCCCACCGATCCGACGGCTTCGAGGTCCGCCGCTACGGGATCGCTACCGCCCGTCGCGCCTGGCTGGGGCCGGAGGCCGTGGCGAACACGCTGCCCTGGGAGAAGATCGTGGCGATGCGGCCCCGCAACCGGGCCTGAGCAGGCGCCGCCGGCCAGGCCCGCGCACGGCGCCTCCACACGGACGCCCGGCGGCGCCGGGTTCGCCTTCCGCAAGAGCCGGCTCAAGCGGGCGCCGCAGGCTCGGGCAGCTCAGCGGCGGCGACGTCGCCGTCCGCCGGAGCCGGCTCAAGCGGGCGCCGCAGGCTCGGGCAGCTCAGCGGCGCCGGCGTCGCCGTCCGCGGGAGCCCGGTGGTTGCGGCGGCGGCTTCGCGCTCCCGCGCCCGCCGGCCGAGGCCGAGGCCGAGACACCGGCGGCGGCGGAGACGGCGGCGGCGGCGGCGCGCGGGAGGCCGATTCCGCGGGTCGGCCCCGCGGCACGGACGCTGTCGGGCACAGGCTCGGCGGGCTCGACGCCCCAGCCGCGCCACCCGCGCTGGATCGCGACGAACCACGCCAGCGCGAGCAGGCACAGGATCGTGGCGATGAAGAAGTTGAGGCGCATCCCGAGGATGTACTGCGAGTAGTCGATCCTCTGCGTCTCCTCGAAGATCCGGAAGCCGGAGTAGCCGGCGACGTAAAGCGCGAAGACGCCGGGCGCCCGGATCCGCACGCGCCTGGCCAGCAGCATCAGGAAGACGGCCAGCGAGAGGTCCCAGATCAGCTCGTAGAGGAAGGTCGGCTCGAACGTCGGCACGTGCAGATAGCCCGGCGGCCGGTGGGCGGGCGAGATCTGCAGCGCCCACGGCAGCGACGAAGGCGCACCGAACAGCTCCTGGTTGAAGTAGTTGCCGATCCGGCCGATCGCCTGCGCCACGAGCAGCGCCGGACCGACCGCGTCCATCAGCCGCAGCCGGTCGTCGTGGCCGAGTCGCTTGGACGCGCGCCACCAGCCGACCGCGGCACCGGCGGCCACGCCGCCCCAGATCCCCAGCCCCCCGGTCCAGATCGCGAACGGCCCCCACCAGTGCTGGGGCATCTGGCTGGGCGTGGTGATGTCGAAGTAGATCCGGCCGCCGACGAGCCCCGCCGGGAAGCCCCACATCGCGACCTCGTAGATCAGCTCGGGGTCGCCGCCGACGCGGGCCCAGCGCCGCCGCGAGATCAGGATCGCGGCCGCGACGGCGACCACGTAGCAGATCCCGTACGCGTGGAAGAACAGCGGGCCGATGTGGAACCCGTTGGTCGGTGGGCTCGGGATCGACGCGAGGACGTTCATGCCGAAGATCGTGCCAGCTTCCGCACGCGGGCGCGCCGCAGCTGCACCCGGCGCCCGGCGGGGCCCGACGCGGTCACGCCCCCGGCCGCGCCCGTCGGGCGCCGCGGGCGCCGTTGCGCGCCCGCGGGTCGGTGCGGAACCCCGGCGTGCGGACCAGCTCGATCGGTCGCAGCGAAGAGGTGCGCGCAACGTAGAACCTGGCGCCGTCGCGCTGCTCGATCGCGGTCACCGCCGACGCCTGGCGCCGCCACGCGAGCGCCCAGATGATCCCGAAGCCGGCCGCGACCCCCGGAACCTGCGGCAGCACCGCGCCGAGCGCTCCGGCCCCCACCGTGCACACCAGCAGTGGCCACAGACGGTTGGCGAGGGTGCGAGCGGGGTTGACCTCCGGCAGCGTCGTGAGCGAACGGGCGCGCGCCAGCAGGGACGCGATCGGCGGCGAGGCCTCCGCACGCCGACCGAGCCACAGGCCGCCCAGCGCAGCGAGCGCCCACCACGCGACCGCGACCACCAGCACGGTGGTGTCGGAGCCGCTCGCCGCCGCGCCCAGGGTCACCGCCGCCAGCGCGCTCGCGGCCGCGGCACACAGCAGCACGGTCGCGCGCAGAAAGTCCGAGAAGCGCACGGCGCCTAGGAGCCGGTCTCCTCAGCGCCGAGCCTCACGAGCAGCTCACGCACCCCGTCGGGCCCGTCGACCACCAGATCCGCCCGTTCGGACAGCCCCGAGGGGCTCTCGTCGGAACGAACCCCGACACGGATCGCGTCGGTCAGGCGGCCCGCTTCGACGAGCCGGTCGAGCGCGCTGAACGCGTCCAGGTCGGTGGCGTCGTCGCCGATGTACATCGCCGTGCGGATCTCGGGCCCGGCCTCGGTCAGCAGACGCACCACGCCCTCCCCCTTGTCGATCCGCACCGGCGGCCGGATCTCCAGCACCTTGCGGCCCCAGTGCGTGCGCAGGCCGGCGTCCTCGGCGCGACGCGCGATCGCCTCCACCTCGGCCAGCGCGGCTGCCTCGTCGGGCGCTCCCCGCCAGTGGAAGGCGACGATCGCGCCCTTGTCCTCCAGCCTCACCCGCACCCGGCGGATCCGCGCGGTGTCGTTCTCACGCCCGAACTGGCGAACCGGTCCGACCCACTCGGCGACGCCGGGATCGAGCACCGCCTCGGTCCAGCCCGCGCGCAGCAGCTCGACGCCGTGCGATCCGACATAGCTGATCGAGCCGATCGAGACCATCGCGCGAGCCTCGGACGCCCGCCGGCCGCTGATGCACCCGACCATGCCGTAGATGCGCGCCACCGCGATCAGAAGCTGGCGGGTGGGTTCCGGCACGTGCGCGTCGGCGGCGTGCTCGACGATCGGGGCCAGCGTGCCGTCGATGTCCAGCATCACCGCGGCGCGGCGGGGGTCGCGGCGCAGCGGGGCCAGTGCCTCGATCGTGAGCGCGGACGTCACATCCTGAGTATGTCGCGCCGGTTAAGATCTCCATATGGGCGAGGTAACGCAGCGCAGGGGCTACGCGGTCTCCAGCCTCGACGAGATGGGCGAGGGCCCCGGGTTCCGCAAGGTCCGCCAGGCGGTCGGCGTGACCGCGTTCGGGATCAACGCGATCGTCCTGCCACCGGGTTACACGACCGGGCTGCACTTCCACGACCGCCAGGAGGAGACCTACTTCGTGCACCGCGGCCAGGTGGAGATCAGGTTCGGCGACGGCTCATCGCACCTGCTCGGCCCGGGAGGGGTGGCGAGGGTGGACGCGTCGACCCATCGCGGCATGCGCAACGCGGGCGACGAGGATGCGATCGTGCTGGTGGCCGGCGGCAAGGACGGATACGTCGGCCGCGACGGACGGGCCGTCGGAGAGGACCCGCGCGGCGGGCCCCCGGGCGTCGGCGCCTGAGAGCCGCGAGTCCGCGCGATGGGTACCGCCGGGCCGCTGGCCCTGCTGCTGCACGGCCAGCCGGGCGGGTCGTTCGACTGGGAGTCCGTCGTAACGCGGCTTGACGGAGCGGTGCCGACGCTCGCCATCGACCGCCCCGGATGGCGCGGGGCGGGAGCGGCCAGGGACCTGGCCGGCAACGCGCGGGCCGCGCTCTCCGCCCTGGACGCGTGCGGCGCACGGCGCGCGGTGGTTGCCGGTCACAGCTTCGGAGCGGCGGTCGCCGCCTGGCTCGCGGCCACGCAGCCCGAGCGGGTCGCCGCGCTGGTGCTCGTCGCCCCGGCCGCCAACGTCGAGTCGCTGTTCGCGATCGACCGACTGCTGGCGCTGCCGCTGGCCGGGGAGGCGCTCAGCGCCGCCACCCTCGCCCCTGCCGGCATCGCGATGTCATCCCGTCTGTGCAGCCGTCCGCTGGCGAGGGTCAGCGGGCTGCCCGAGCGCTACCTGATCGCGATCGCCAGGACCGTCCGCCGACCATCCGCGTGGCTGGCCAACGCCCGCGAGCAGCGCGCGCTCGTGCGGGACCTGCCGGCGCTCGAGCGTCTGCTTCCCGCGATCTCGGCTCCCACGACGATCGTCGCCGGAGCCGAGGACCGGATCGTGCCGCCCCGCGCCGTGCGGCGCCTCGCCGAGCAGATCCCCTCCGCGCGGTTGCGCTTCTCCGCCCACGCCGGACACCTCCTGCCGCAGCGCGACCCCAATCCGGTGGCCGACGCGATCCTGGCCGCCGCGGCATCGGCGTAGAGAGCCGCGGGCGGGTGCTCTACCCTCGCGGCAGGATGAGTGCGCGCGCGGCGGCGATCGCGGTGGCGATCAGCGTCTGGGCGGCCGCCGCCCCGGCGGCCGCCGGCGCGACGGTGCTGCTCGGAGGCCGCGAGCAGGCCTCTGTGGCACGCGCGTTCGCCACCGGCCGAGGCGATCGCGGCCGAGCGATCGTCGCGATTCTCGGCTCGACGGTCGATCCCGCCTGGGCGGCTGTGCGGTCGGTCGTCCCCGACCGGGGCGGCGGTGTCTCACCGGCCGCCCCGGCCCCGCGCGTGCAGACGAGCTACTACGTGCGCACCGGCCGCGTGGAGCGGCCCGGCAGCCCTCCGGTCGCCGTGCGCGCCGAGCTGTCAAGGCCGTTCGCGGTGGCGATCGTCTACTCCGGCTCGGGCTCGGAGTCGGTCGCCTATGACCGCACGTACACCAGCGCCTGCGCGGGCCAGGGCGGCTTCACCGACCAGGAGACCGAGACGGTCTCGCCGATGACCTGGACCGTGCGATGGGTCGTCGACCTCGACAACGTGCTGGCGGCCGTGGGCCGGGGCTCGCGCGCCACGCTGGTGCCGAGCGTCTCCTTCGACGCCGCCGCCTCTCGGGTGAACGCTGTCGAGAGCGTTCAGCGCACGCTCCAGGACGCCGGCTGCAACGGCAACCCGCAGACGCTCGCCTGCACCCGCACGTTCCGGGCCGGGGGAGCGGACCCCGCGGGCGCGCTCACGCTGCTTGCCGGCGGCGGGATCGAGGCGGCGATCCCGCTGGCCGCCGCGTCCGCGGGCGCCTGCGACCCGGGCGCCTACACGCTCGGTCAGTCGCTGTGGGACGCGGGCGCGGCCACGGCGCTCGCGCCGCGGTTGGGACTGCTGGGCGGGCGGTTGCCGGCCGACCCCTACGCGCCGGTTCGCGTCTCCTGGCCGAGCGGAGCCGCCGCGTCCAGCCTGGGCTTCGCGACCGGGCCGTGCGCCGGCGCCGGCCCGGTGTGCACCGACCTCTTCGCCTGGCGCGCGACCGTCCGGATCGAGCCCGTCGGCCGCGGATGAGGTCGACCCGGACGGCCCGCGACGCCTAAGGCCGTGCCGCGGACAGCCGCGAGCGGCGCCCCGCGGACGAGGGGCGCCCGGACGGCCCGCGACGCAGCGGCTACGATCCGGCGAGCGCCTCCTCGTGGGGACGCCGGTGCCCGGCCGGGATCCCGTCGGCCGCATACGCCGTTCTTACGCACCCCCTCCTACACTCGCGCCCAGTGGAGACCGCACCGGAGCAACTGGAACCGTTCGAGGACGCGGACGGGTCCTACCGGCTGCGCATGGCCGCTTCGTCGGCGATCGACGCTCCGACGGTCGTGCAACCGCCGGACGTCGCGGTGCTGCCACTGCCGCGGCCCGCCGGGGGCTCGCTGCGAGCGGCGGGGGTCAGGCGGCGGCTGTCGATCGAGGGCCGCCGGGAGCTGCTGTGGATCTGCGTCATCTACGTGGCCGCGCGGCTGGCGCTGCTGGTGGCGGCGTTCATCCAGAGCCGGTTCGGGCACGCACCGTTCCAGAACGAGCTGGCCAACTGGGACGGGATGTGGTACCGGATGCTGGCCAACAAGGGCTACCCGTCGCACGTCTCCTACGGGCAGACGACGCTGGGCTTCTTCCCCCTTTTCCCGCTCGCCATCTGGCCGGTCGAGCACGTCTTCCTGATCCTGTTCCCGACCCAGCCCCAGCTCTCGGCGACGCTGGCGGGGGCCCTGGTCTCCGGCGTCGGCGGGCTGATCGCGACGATCATCGTGCACCGCCTGGCGGAGGGGTGGTGGGACCGTGAGACGGCCCGGCGCGCGACCGTGCTGTTCGTCCTGTTCCCCGGATCGGTCGTGTTCTCGATGGTCTACTCCGAGGGCGTGCTGCTGCCACTGGTGGCCGGCTGCCTGTACGCGCTCGAGCGCCGGCGCTGGCTGCTCGCCGGTGTGCTCGCGGGGTTCGGCACGGCGGTGCAACCCGTCGGGCTGGCGCTCGGACCGGTCTGCCTGCTCGCCGCGCTGCTGGAGATCCGACGGCTGGGGCTGCGGCGCGAGGCGCTGCGCAGCCTGGTGGCACCGGCCCTTTCGGTCACGGGGGCGGCCGCCTTCATGGGCTACCTCTGGGCGCACACGGGCACGCCGTTCGCAAACTACCTGGCCCAGCACCACGGCTGGAGCGAGAGCACCTCGATCTTCGCTCTCTGGCACGACGTGGTCAAGCTCTCCCACCAGATCTCCTTCACCCACTTCGACGAGCCGACGATCGACCTCAACCTCCCCGTCGGGCTGATCGGCGCGGTGATCCTCACGATCCTGCTGGTGCTCCTGTGGCGAGCCCGGCGGGAGGTCTCGCCGCCCGCGATCGGCTGGTCGCTCGCGATCGCGTTCTTCGCCTACACCTCGTCGATGGTGCCCCCGAACCCGCGCATGCTGATCACGGCCTTTCCGGCCCTGATCTGCCTCGCGCGCTTCGTCCGCGGCCGGTGGTTCACGGTGATCGCGTGGATCAACGGCGGGCTGCTGATCGGCCTGAGCCTGCTGACGTTCTTCGGGCTCACGCTGCGTCCCTGAGCTCCGGGCGCGGCCCGTCAGCCTCCGGCCGCCCGGCCCGGCAGCAGCTGGACGTGGATCCTGCTCGCGTAGCCGAACACCTGCACCGGCGCGGCACCGAACGATCGCTCAAGCTCGGCGCGCAGCGCATGCCACCGCGCCCGATGCGCGCGAGAGGGCGCCGGGCCGTTGGCCTGCCCCTCGTGGCTGGTCACGAACCACATCCGCCGGCAGCCGGCCGAGCGCGCCGCCAGCTGCGCCGGCGAGAGCGTGCGATAGGACTCCACGTACGGCCGCACCACGCCCCACGCCACGACCGGGAGGATGGAGCGCGGCGCTCGCGGGTCGGCGCCGGCGTAGTAGGCGAACGCCATCCGCGCGTCCTGGGGGTAGAAGGCGATGCAGTCGCCCGGACGCGACGCGGCGAGCACGCGCCGGGTCACCTGCTGCCAGGGCTCCGGCGACACGCCGTAGGCGGCGGCGAGCGGGATCACGCGAGCCGCGATCAGCGCGCCGAGCAGGACGGCGGGAAGGACGCCGACGGCTCTCCCGCTCGTCACTGCCGGGCCCGGCCTCGGTCCGGGCGCCCGCTTCCGGGATCGCGGCCGCCGCCGTCCGATGGCCGACACCAGCGGCGGCGCGAGGACGAGCCCGACGGCCGGTGTGCTGGTCAGCAGGTTGCGCGGAACGAATATCGGCTGGCCGATGAACGACCACGCGAACGTCAGCGCCGGCGGCAGCGCGCACCATGCCAGCATCAGCGCGGAGGCCCAG
>JAJZWB010000142.1 GCA_021846845.1 Actinomycetes bacterium
ATCCGGCGCCGCCGCTGCCCGTGGAGGCGCTTCCCGTCGAACGGCCCATCGCGGGGCGGCCGCCGGCCGACGAGGGGCCTATCCTGGAGGTCTCGAGTATGCAGACGTTCGACGATGACTGGCTCTGAGCTCGGGCTGGCGCTGTCTGTATTCCTGGCCTGCGCGGTGGAGGCGGTGGAGGCGCTGACGATCGTGCTCGCAGTCGGGATCACCCGCAGCTGGCGCTCGGCGCTGAGCGGAGTGGGCGCCGCCGCCGTCGCCCTGGGCGCGATCACGGCCGCGCTCGGGCCGGCGCTGACGGCGCTGCCGATCGGCGTCCTGCGGGTCGTGGTCGGCGGCCTGCTGCTGATCTTCGGCCTTCAGTGGCTGCGCAAGGCGATCCTCCGGGCCGCCGGCCTGAAGGCGCTGCATGACGAGGACGCGATCTACCGTGAGGAGGCGCAGGCCGCCCGCCTGGCGGGCACGGTCGACGCCGGGCTGGACGCCTACTCGTTCGTCATCTCGTTCAAGGGCGTTCTGCTGGAGGGCCTTGAGGTGGTCTTCATCGTGCTCACGTTCGGCGCCAACCAGCACCGCGTCGGGCTGGCTGCGATCGCTGCCGGCGTCGCGGTCGCGCTGGTCACGCTCGCGGGCGTGCTCGCGCACTCGCCGCTGGCGCGCGTGCCCGAGAACACGATGAAGTTCGCGGTCGGCGTGATGCTGACGTCCTACGGGATGTTCTGGGGCGCCGAGGGGTGCGGCGCGCACTGGCCCGGCACCGACGCGTCGCTGCTGGCGATCGTCCCGCTGACGCTGCTCGCGTCGCTGGCGATGGTCGCGGTCCTGCGGCGGGCCCGGGCGACCGTGTCCGCTCCGCGGACGGTGCGGACGTGAGCAGGCTGGAGCTCGTGGCGCGCGGGGCGTGGGAGTTCGTGGTCGGCGACGACTGGCGGATCGCGCTCGGCGTCGTCGTCGCGCTCGCGGTCACGTCCGTCGCGGCGGACGCGACCGCCTCGGTGTGGTGGATCATGCCGCTCGCGACCGGCCTGCTGCTGTTCCGATCGGTGTGGCGCGCCTCGCGCCCCTCAGGAGAGCGCTGAGTCTCCGGAGTTGCCCTGCGCGGCCAGCTCGCGGAACAGGCCGGTCACCGCGAAGACGACCTGCTCGGCGATCTCGACCGTGTTGTCGCCGATCCGCTCCAGGCAGCGGGCGACGAGGATCATGAACATCCCCCACTCGCGCAGCTCCAGGTCGTCGCCGATCTCGACGGCGCGCCTGAAGATCCGGCGGTTGAGCGCGTTGATCTCCGAGTCCTGCCGGACGAGGTCCTGCGCAAGCTCTACGTTGCGGCCCGAAAGAGCCTCCTTGGCCTGAACCACCTGCGAGCGCGCGAGCATCCCCATCCTCTCGATCGCGTCGAGGATCTCCTTGTCCTTGGGTGCCTCGTGCCCCGACAGCGGGACGAGCTTGGCGATGTTGACGCACTGATCCCCCATCCGCTCGATGCAGCGGATGCAGTGCAGCAGCGCAGCGACGATCCGAAGGTCCCCGGCGACCGGCGACTGTCGTGCCAGCAGCGAGAGGATCCCCTGGTTCACCTCCAGGTAGCGCCCGTCGATCCGGTCGTCGTCGGCGACCACCATCGCCGCCAGCTCGACGTCCTGGTAGCTGACCGACTCCATCGCCCGGTCCAGCTGCCCCGCCACGAGGTCCATGCCGCCGAGGACCTGGTTCTCCAGCTCCCGGAGATCCTCACGGAACTGGTGGCGGATCTCCTGCATCAGGGGTTCTCGTGCCGGGCTGGGGAACGCCGCGGTCGGACGCCCGCAGCGACCGGTCCTCGGCCGGTCTCAGGCACTTCCTCCGGCCGCTCCAGCCACCGTGCACCGGCTGGCGCGGCGGCGGGTCCCCGCCGGCGAGCCATCATCCGAACTTCCCGGTCACGTAGCGCTCGGTCCGCTCGTCACGCGGGTTGGTGAACATCTGCTGGGTCGGCGCGTGCTCGACGAGCGAGCCGTCGAGCATGAACACCGTCGAGTCGGCGACGCGGCCCGCCTGCTGCATGTTGTGGGTGACGATCACGATCGTGTAGCGGCTCTTGAGCTCCGCGATCAGCTCCTCGACCCTGAGGGTCGAGATCGGATCGAGCGCGGAGGCCGGCTCGTCCATCAGGATCACCTCGGGCTCGACCGCGATCGTGCGGGCGATGCAGAGGCGCTGCTGCTGGCCCCCGGAGAGCCCGATCCCCGGGCGGTTGAGCCGGTCCTTGACCTCGCCCCACAGCCCGACCGCCCGCAGCGACCGATGGACGCGCTCGCGGACCGCCTCCCCGCGCATCCCGGCGAGCTTGAGCCCGGCGGCGACGTTGTCGAAGATCGACATCGTCGGGAACGGGTTCGGGCGCTGGAAGACCATCCCGATCGCGCGCCGCACCGCCGTGATGTCGACCTTCGGGGCGTACACGTCCTCGTCGCCGAGCAGGACCCGCCCCTCCGCGCGCGCGCCGGGGATCTCCTCGTGCATGCGGTTGATGCAGCGGACCAGGGTCGACTTGCCGCAGCCCGACGGCCCGATGATCGCGGTGACCGTGTTGGCGGCGAAGGTCAGCGTCACCTCCCTGAGCGCCTGCTCGGAGCCGTAGTAGGCGTTCAGCTCCTGGACCTCGACGCTGTGCCCGGTGGGAGCTACAGGCGCCCCGAGCGCGCCCAGGTCGGGATGCTCGTCCTCGTTTATGTCGGGGGTGGTCATCTCGTTGCTGTGCGTGCGGCGCGTTGACATCTTGTCAGCTTCCTCCCCTGACCTCATCGGCCCGTGAGACGCCGGCGGGTCCGCTCGTGAAACGCCCGCGCCACCACGCTCAGCAGCAGCACGAACAGGATCAGCACCAGCGCCGCCGCCCAAGCCCGGGCATGGTCCGCTGGCGCCGGTGACTCCGACAGCGAGAAGATCGTCACGGGGATGTTCGGCATCGCCTGCGACGGGCTCGTCGTGATGCCGAGATCGGAGAAGATCGAGGAGGTGAAGAGCAGCGGCGCGGTCTCGCCCGCGACGCGTGCGACCCCGAGCACCGCGCCGGTGATCAGCCCGCCGGCGGCGGTCGGGACCACGATGCGCACCACGATCCGCCAGCGGCGCAGCCCGAGCGCCAGCCCCGCCTCCTGCAGCGAGCGGGGCACGAGCGCGAGGACCTCCTGAGCCGAGCGCGCGACGATCGGCAGCTCCACGATCGCGAGCGCGACCGCCGCGGCCCAGCCGGACTGCTGGTTGCCGACGACCATCAGCCCGAAGATGAACACGCCGGTGACGATCGTCGGCACCCCGTTGAGGATGTCCAGCGCGAAGCGGATCGCGCCCGCGACCCGGGGGCCGGCGAACTGGGTCGTGTAGACCGCCACCATGATCCCGACGGGGACGGAGATCGCGGTCGCGAGCCCGACCAGGATCGCCGAGCCGACGATCGAGTTGGCGATCCCTCCGCCGGGCTGCCCGAACGGCGCCGGCTCCTGGGTGAAGAAGCCGAGGTTGAGCGCCGGCAGCCCCTTGATCAGCACCGAGATCACCACCAGCGCGAGCACCGCCACGGCCAGGATGGCCGCGAGCGTGCAGCCCGCCTCGACCAGCCGGTTGACCGCCACACGGCGCCGGTGGCGCGGGCCGCCGACCAGGCGCGATCCGGACGGCTGCAGCGAGCCGGCCCCCATCAGCGCCTGCCCATGATGTTGAAGCGGCGCACGATCCTCCACGCGACGGCGTTGGCAAGCAGCGAGATCACGAGCAGGATCGCCGCCAGGTACATCAGCGACGAGGTGCCGAGGCCCGGGTTGGCGCTCTGGTACTCCGAGGCGATCTGGGCCGCCAGCGTCCCCGCGGGCGCGAACAGCGAGGAGCTGATCTGGGTCGCGTTGCCGATCACCTGGGTGACCGCGATCGCCTCGCCGAGCGCCCTCCCCAGACCGAGGATCACGGCGCCGACGATCCCCGGGCGAGCGACCGGCAGGACCGTCATGCGCAGCATCTCCCAGCGGGTGGCCCCGAGCGCGTACGCGCCCTCCTTGAGGTCCCCGGGCGTGGTCTGGAACACCTCACGCGTGACCGACGTGACGATCGGCAGCGCCATGATCGTCAGGATCAGCGCGGCGTTGAGCATCCCGTACGGCGACGGCGTGCCCGCGAACAGCGGGATCCAGCCCAGGACGCCGCTGAGGAACGGCTCCAGGTGGTTGCCCAGGAACGGTCCCAGGACGATGATCCCCCAGAGGCCGAGGATCACGCTCGGGATCGCCGCCAGCAGCTCCACCAGGATCGCGATCGGCCGCCGGACGCGGCGGGGCGCCAGCTCGGTCAGGTAGATCGCGATCGCGATCGCGGTCGGCGTCGCGATCAGCAGCGCGATCAGCGAGCTGACCACCGTCCCGTAGATGAACGAGGCCGCGCCGAAGTCGTTGGTGACCGGGTTCCACGTGTTGTGGCCGAGGAACGCCAGGCCGAAGTGGGAGATCGCAAGGCCGGCCTGGTTGAAGACGCTCTCCGCGATCCAGACCAGGATCCCGACCGAGGCGACGCCGGCCGCCGCCGCCAGGGCGCGGAACAGCGGCTCGCCGATCCGGTCGACGAGCTTGACATGGCTCTCGGACAGGCGCCGCGGGGCGAACTGGATCTCGGCGGGCGTCGACATCAACGAGCTGGAACCGGCACGATAACGCGCGCGGCGGACCGCCCGGAGGCGGCCCGCCGCGCGGCGGATGAGTCGCTTGGGAGGATCGACGCTCCCGCTACTTGACCAGGTTGAGGTCCGCCTGGTCGGCGGCCACGATCCCGGCGGGGAGCGGTGCGAAGTCGAGCTTCGGACCGTCCGCCTGCCCCGACGTGATCGCCCAGCCGATGAACTTCTTCAGCGACGTCGAAACGGCCGCCGACTTCGGAGTCGTCGGCACCAGCACGTACGTGAAGGTCGAGATCGGGTAGGCGTTGGGGGCGGACACCGGCGGATCGGTGATCGAGATCCCCTGCGTGCCGCCGGCCGGCACCTTGGTCAGCGCCGCGGCCGCGGCGGAGATGCTCGGCAGGCCCGGGACCGGGAACTTGCCAGCCGCGTTCTGCACCAGGCCGTAGTCGAAGTGGTTGGCGAGCACGTAGGCGATCGCGATGTAGGCGATCGATCCGTTGGTGGACGCCAGCACGCCGCCGACGCCGGAGTTGCCCTTGCCGCCGAGTCCTCCGGGCCAGTTGACCGTGGTCGCGTTGCCGATCTTGGACTTGAACTCGGGGCTGATCTTCGACAGGTAGTTGGTGAACGCGAACGTGTCGCCGCTGCCATCCGTCCTGTGGATCGGCTGGATCGGCGTGTTCGGCAGCTTGACGCCCGGGTTGAGCTTCTGGATCGCCGGGTCGTTCCAGGTCTTGATCTTGCCCATCCAGATGTCGGCGAGCACCGGTCCGGTGAAGTGCAGCTGGTTGGGGACACCCTGGACGTGATAGGCGATCACGGTCGCCGCCAGCGCCCACGGGATCTCCAGGCAGCTCTTGCAGGCCGTCTGCTGGCTCGGGGTCAGCGGCGCGTCGGAGGCGCCGAAGTCGACCGTCCGGCCGGTGATCTGCTCGATTCCGCCACCGCTTCCGATCGCCCCATAGGTGATCGACACTCCGTACTTGCTGAGGTACTTGGGCTGCCACACCGACACCAGCGGCGCGACCAGCGTGCTGCCGGCCCCGACCAGCGACTTGGACCCCGCGGCGGCCGAGCCGCCCGAGGCGGAGCTGCTGGAGCTCGCGGCGGAGCTGCTGGAGCTCGCGGCGGAGCTGCTGGAGCTCGACGCGCTGCTGCTGCTGCTGGACCCGCAGGCCGCGATGGCCAGCGCGGCCGCTAGCGACATCCCGGCCGCTCCGATTCGACTTCTTCGCACTTTTCTGCTCCTTGTCTCAGCTTGAGGTGTGCAGAGTTTCGGACCGATCGGTTCCCGCGATGTGAACGAACTGTGAATCGGCTGTGAACGGCACCCGTCCGGCCGGCTCGGCCGCCAGGCGGTAGCCGAGCCGCACGTGCGTGTGGATGAAGCGCCACTCCGGAGCGGCCGCCGCCAGCTTGACGCGCAGCTTGCGCACGTAGACGTCGACGGACCGCCCGCGCACCGGCATCTCCCGCCCCCAGACGAGCGAGAACAGCTCCTCCCGCGCGACGATCCTGTCGGCCCGCCGGACCAGCTCGGTCAGCAGCTCGAGCTCCCGGATCGAGAGCATCAGCGCCCGCCCGCCGGCGCGCGCGATGTGCTCGCTGGGGACCACCGTCAGCGGTCCCTCCTCCAGCACCTCCTGATCTGCATGGTCCCGATCCTCCATCGAACGCGATCGTCGCCCACGCGCCGGCCGCGGGCGTTATCAACCGGTGACGGGGCCGTGAACGAGCTGTGAATGAGCGCCGGGCCGTGGCTCGGCGCGGTCCGTACCGCCGCCGGCCGAGTGGTCGCGCCCTCCGCGGGGAGCGGCGCCCGGGCCCGCGATCGCCCGCCGCCGCCCCTGGGGGCAGCCGCCGGAGCGGCGCCTCAGCCGGCGATCGCCAGCCGCCCCTCGGAGCGCTCACGCGCGGAGGCGATCGCCTCCGCGGCTGCGGCCTCTCCCTCGCGCTCGGGAGCGAACCGGTAGCCGACCCCGAAGTGGGTGTGGATGTAGTCCCATCCCGGAGAGGCCGAGCGCAGCTTCTGGCGCAGCTTGCGGACGAACACGTCGACCGAGCGGTCGCCGTGCGCCATCGCATAGCCCCACACGCGCTCGTAGATCTCCTCACGCCGCAGGACGCGATCGGTCCCGGACAGCAGCGCCAGCAGCTCGAACTCCCGCGCGGTCAGCTCCAGGCTCGCGTCGCCGACGTAGGCCTGGTGAAGGTCGGGACGGATCGTGACCTCGCCGAACCTCACGATCGCGTCGACGGGCGTCTCGGAGCGCCGGGAGCGGCGCACCGCGGCCTGGACGAGCGCGATCACCTCCTCGGCGTGGCAGGGCTTGGTGATCCAGGCGTCGACCCCGAGCCGCAGGCCCCGAACCCGCTGCGCCACTGACGAAGGACCGGTGCAGACGACCACCGCGAGCCCGGGCAGCCGGGCGCACAGACGCTCCAGGTAGGGCCAGCCGTCGGCGCCCAGCAGCGCCGGGTCGATCACCAGCGCGTTGACGCGCAGGGCCACCAGCGAGTCGATGCCCGGCGCGCTGGGCAGCGACCTGTGCTCGTAGCCGTGGGCGTGCAGCCGCTTCACCAGCACCTGCACGAAGCCGCTGTCACGGTCGAGCACCGCGACGCGGATCCTGCGTGGCGCTCCCGCGGCCCCCGCCACGGCCTCGCGGGCCCCGTCCGCGGCCTCGCCGTTCTCGGTGGACATGGCCGGCACTGTAGCCCAACGGCCCGGCCCGATCGGCCGAGCGCCCGCCGGTCACAGGATCTTCACATGCAAGGAACGACAATTCCCGGCGGCGCGCGCCGCCGACCGCCAGGCGCAGAGCGCCAGCGGACCGCGCCCGGGCACGATCGACGCCGCGCCCGGGCCCATCCGGCGCGGGCGCTTCGGGTTCCCATCGCCATCCTTGAGCATCGGTTGAGGCGCATGCCGCTATCCTCATCCGGCCCTGGGCGCTTGGCGCCGGGAGGAACCCCAATGGCTTCTCGCAAGGAACAGAAGGAGGCGGCCCGCGAGCGGCGACTCGCTGAGGAGCGCGCCCGCCAGCAGAGAGCGGCCCGCGCCCGGCGGATGCAGATGCTCGGGGGCGTGCTGGTCGGCGCCGTGGTCGTGATCGTCGCCCTGATCGCGATCTCCTCCGGCGGTGGCGGGGGCGGGACCACGACCGTGCCGAAGCCCAACAGCCCGCAGGCGCGACAGGCGGTCGCCACCGTCGACAAGCTGCTGGCGGGAATCCCGCAGCAGGGCAACACGCTGGGCTCTCCGAGCGCGAAGGTGACCGTGACCGAGTTCGGCGACCTCGTGTGCCCGATCTGCAGGGACTTCGCGCTGGGCGCCGAGAACCAGCTGATCGCCAACGATGTCCGCGCCGGGCGCGTGAAGCTCGTCTACCGAGGGCTGGAGACCGCCTCCGCCACGGCCAACAACTCGATGTTCGTCCCCGGCCAGGTCGCGGCCCGGGCCGCCGGCGAGCAGAACAGGGCCTGGTACTACATCGAGCTCTTCTACCACGAGCAGGGTGACGAGCTGCAGAGCTACGTGACCCCCGCCTACCTGGACGGGCTCGCCGAGCAGGTCCCCGGGCTCGACTACGCCAAGTGGACCGCCGACCGGCAGTCCTCGGCGCTGACCGCCCAGGTGAGGGCCGACGGTGCCGCGGCCGCCAGCGCCGGCTACAACAGCACGCCGACGATCGTCGTCAGCGGGCCCAAGGCCCAGGCGCCCGCGATCGTCGGCGCCACCAGCTACGCGTCGCTGGAGTCGGCGATCAAGTCGGTCTCGTGAAGCGCGGCCTGCGCAGGGCGATGCTCGTCGTGTCGGTGCTCGGCATCGCGCTGACCATCTACCTGACGATCGTCCACTACGCGGGACTCAAGCCGGCGTGCACGGCGGGCCAGTCCTGCCTCAGGGTCCAGACATCCAGGTGGTCCGAGGTCGCGGGGGTGCCGGTGGCGCTGATGGGGCTGATCGGCTACATCGGGATCCTCGGGACGCTGCTCGCGCGCGACCGGGAGGAGTCCCGCATCGCGACCCTCGGGCTGACGCTGATCGGCTTCGCGTTCAGCGCCTACCTCACCTATCGTGAGGGTCATTCGATCCACGCCTACTGCGAGGAATGCCTCACCAGCGCCGCATTCATGACGCTGCTGTTCATCGGCGCGGCGTATCGGTACGTGACCGTGTCGGACGTGACCGTGTCGGATGGGCCCGCGGAGGCGGGGCCGGCGCGTCCGGCGGTCGGCCGCGGGCGATCGGCGCCCGCCGGCGGCGGGCGCGGCTGACGCCGGCCGGGCAGCGCCTGCCCGCCC
>JAJZWB010000014.1 GCA_021846845.1 Actinomycetes bacterium
CGTCCGAGAGAGCGGCCGCCCGCAGCCGCTCAAGCCAGCCGGCGGCGACCTCGCAGCCCTCGGCGAGGAGGACCACGTCGGCGGGCGCCGACGCCGCCCCGGCCGCGTCGATGCCGCCCTCGCTCAGCACGTGCACTCGATCCGCCCCTCCCCCGGCGCCCGCCAGGCGCTCGATCGCGTCCCCGGGCAGCGGCGCGCCCCCGGCGCCGTGCAGCAGCACGGGCACGCGATCGGACGTGTGGCGCAGGACGCTGCGCAGCGAGCGGGCGAACGGCTCGAGCCCTCCCGAGACCGCGATGCAAACCACCACCTCGCCGCGCCGGGCGCCGAGGCGCTCCCCGGGCACGATCAAGCGCACGCTCACGAGCGCGATTATCCCGTCGCCGCCGACGGTCGGCGCGCCGCCCTGCTGCTAGCTTGGCGACCGCAGATGTCAGCCCGGCACGCGCACGCCTACGGCCCGTCGGCGCTCGGCGACGACGCCCGCCGCTTCTGGGAGCTGACGCTCACGCTCGCGCGCAGCGACTTCAAGCTGCGCTACTTCGGCTCGGCGCTCGGCTACGTGTGGTCGCTGATGCGCCCGCTGCTGTTCTTCGGCGTGCTGTACGTGTTCTTCACCGAGATCCTGCAGATCAGCAAGGGCGTACCCCACTACGGCGTCTACCTGCTGACGTGCGTGGTCCTGTGGAGCTACTTCGCCGAGGTGACCGGGGGCTCGGTCCCGTCGCTGGTCAACCGTGAGGGCCTGTTGCGCAAGATCCGCTTCCCGCGGATGGTGATCCCCCTGTCGGTGTCGCTGACGGCGGCGTTCAACCTGGCGCTGAACATGGTCGTGGTGGTCGTGTTCGCGCTGCTCAACGGCGTGGATCCGAAGCTCAGCTGGCTGGAGCTGGTCCCGATCGTGCTCGGATTCGCCGTGATGGCGACCGGGTTCGGCATGCTGCTGTCGGCCGCCTACCCGCGCTTCCGGGACGTGGCCCCGATCTGGGAGGTGCTGCTGCAGGCGTGGTTCTACTGCTCGCCGATCATGTACGCGTCGACCAAGTACAGCTCGCCGACTGCGATCGCGACGTTCGGCACGGGCCTGGCCCACATCGCGATGATCAATCCCGCGGCGATGCTGTTCACCCAGGCGACGCACGCGGTGATCGGCGGACCCCAGCTGCCGTCGGCGCCCGCGGTCGGCGGGTGGCTCGCGACCGTGCTGGCGTTCACGGTGATCCTGGCCGCGTTCGCCGTCGGATGGTGGTTCTTCACGCGTGAGGCGCCGCGGGTGGCCGAGAACCTCTGACGACCCTTCCGGCGGGGCTCATGAGGCGCGCGGACACGGCTGATGAGGGCGCGCCCGGCCGGCCGATGAGGGCACGACCGGCCGGCCGATGAGGGCGCGCCCGGCCGGCCGATGAGGGCGCCCGGCGGGGCTCCCGGCGGCGGGACCCATCCTGTGCTGCAGAGGACCGGCCGGGGAATCCCGGACGCGCCCGGCGGCCTGGGCGTCAGATCCCCGTGATCACCCAGGGCAGGAAGAGGCTCATCGCCCCCGCGGCCGCCGCGAGCGACCTGGCGGTCCGCGAGCGCTGCTCCAGGCCCGAGATCAGCAGGGCGCCGAACAGCGGGGCGGTGTAGCGCGCCAGCACCCACTGGTCGTCGAACGGCACCAGCAGCAGCACCGCCGCGAGCCCCAGCGCCGAGACGCCGGCGGCCAGGCCCCGCCGCGCCAGCCAGACCGAGAGGGCCATCGCCGCGAGCATCAGCGCCGCGTAGACCAGGTCCCAGCTGGACACGGCACTGCCGAACCCGTGGAGCATCGGCGCGAGCTTCGAGAGGAAGGCCAGCGGCGAGCCGGCGGGCGCGGCCGTCGCCGCGACCGACACCGAGCCCGGGATGTGTGGGACCGTGAGGCGCACATAGGCCTGCCAGGCCGCGTAGGCGGCGGTCGGGACCACGACCGGAGGCCAGGCGAGGCGCACCAGCGCCAGCACCGCGCGACGGTCGCGGCGGGCGCGGGCGCAGCGGACGAGCGCCTCCAGCAGGATCGCGGCCACCGCCACCGCCCCGGTCTCACGTGACAGGACCGAGATCGAGAGAAGCAGCGCGGCCGCCCAGCGGCGCTCGGAGCGCCACGCCAGCAGCGCACCCAGCATCGTCGCAGTCGCCAGCGGATCGGTCAGGTCGCGCAGCGTCGGCATCAGCAACCCCGGAAGCGCCCCGACCGCGAGCGCCCACCACACCGACCACCCGCGCCGGCGGCAGAAGACCGCGAACGCCGCGGTCAACCCGAGCACCGCGAGCACGTTGACCGCCAGCATCGCCCACGGCAGCGCCGCCCGCCTGCCGAGCGCCAGGAGGTAGGCGAGCGCCGGGTACGCCGGCCGCTGGAAGTGGTATCCGGCGGGGCCGACCATGTCGGCGACCGTCGACCGGCGCAGCAGGAGCGGGTCGCCGGCCTCGATCCAGTAGAACTGGCCGTCGTAGCCCTGCGGCGAGAGGACCGGCGCGCCCGCCGGCGGATGCGTGTAGCGCGCGAAGCGCTGGCCGAAGAGGATGAAGCCGGCCGGGTTGCCGTGGTAGTCGCCGAGCCGCGAGCCGATCAGCATCGCCAGGACCAGCGCCACGACGAGCACCGGTGCGGCGACCGTCAGGCGTCGCGCGGCGAGCCGGATCCCCGCGGCCGTGGCCGGCGCGTTGCGTTGCGCTGAGTACACCCAGGCGGGATATCGGCAGCTGCCGGCGTGCTCTGTAGCTCCGGTCGAGACGGGAGATCGGCGCCCGCCGTCGCGATCTCCGGCAGCGGGCGTCCGGAGATGGTGCGGGCGCCCGCCGAGCCCGGCGCAGACCGTTGGCAGGCGCGGGCGACCGCCGAGCCCGGCGGCGCTCAGAGACCGGCCAGGATCGTGCGCAGCCCGTCGCGCAGCGAGACGGTCGGCCCCCAGCCCAGCTCACGCCGGGCGCGGGTCACGTCGAGGCAGCTGCGGCGCACCTCGCCCGCGCGCTCCGGCTCGAACAGGGGCGCCAGCGGCGCGTGCCCGCCGGCCACGTCGTTGAGCGCCTCGATCAGGTCCAGCACCGAGGTCTCGCGGCCGTGGCCGATGTTCACCGGCCCGGTGATCGGCGCGTCGGCGGCCAGGAGGTTGGCGCGCACCACGTCCGAGACGTCGACCCAGTCGCGCGTCTGGCGGCCGTCGCCGAACACCGTCGGCGCGCGCCCCTCCACCAGGCAGCCGCAGAAGATCGCCACCACGCCCGCCTCGCCGTGGACGTCCTGGCGCGGGCCGTAGACGTTGCCGTAGCGAAGCGAGACGGTCGACAGGCCGAACAGGCGCGCGAACAGATCGCAGTAGCCCTCGGCGGCCAGCTTGCTCTGACCGTAGGGCGCAAGGGGGACGATCGGATGCCCCTCCGGCGTCGGCAGCAGCTCGGCGTCGCCGTACAGGCCGCCGCCGGTCGACGTGTTGACCAGCCGCCGCGCGCCCGCGCGGCGGGCGGCCCCCAGGACGTTGATCGTCCCGAGCACGTTCACGGCTGCGTCGGCGTCGGGGTTATCCACGGAGTGGCGCACGTCGATCTGCGCCGCCATGTGGAACACGACCTCCGGCCGTGCCGCGGCGAGCGCCTCACCGACCGCGTCCGCGTCGCGCACGTCGATCTCGTGCAGGATCGCCCCGGCCGCGAGCGCGCCCTCGAGGTTCGCCCTCCGGCCCGTCGAGAGGTTGTCGATCACGGCCACCCGGTCCCCGCGCGCCAGCAGCGCGTCGACCAGGTTAGAGCCGATGAATCCGGCTCCGCCGGTGACCACGCAGTCCATCGCGGGCCCCAGGTTAGCCGTGCCCCCAGCGCGACGCCCGGTCGCCGTGCCGGCGCGAGTCGCAGCGCCGGTCGCGCGGGCGCTTCCACAACGGCGTAACTTGAGCCGTCGAATCGCGTTCATATGCGCGACCGTCGCCATGCCCGGCACCCATTCGCCAGGAGTCAGACCCAGCCCGATGCAGACCCGGGGCTCGACCGAGCCGCTGCCACCGCCTCCGCGCCGCGCCCCGCGCACGGCCCTGCTGGTCGACGTCCCGATCGGGTTGATCGACTACGAAGGCGCGCTGGACCAGATCGACGCGATGGTGGCCGCCGGCGAGCGCGGCTACGTCTGCGTCTGCAACGTGCACACCCTGATGGCCTCGGCCGAGGAGCCCGAGCTGCGAACCGCGCTGATGGGCTCCTCGCTCAACGTCCCCGACGGCCAGCCGCTGGTCTGGGCGCTGAACCTGCTCGGCAACCCGCTTCGCGACCGGGTCTACGGTCCCGAGCTGATGTCGCGCAGCTGCGCCCGCGCCGCCCGCACCGGTCAGCGGATCTACCTGTACGGGGGGCGCGACCAGGGCGCGCTCGTGCAGCTGACCCTCAACCTCCGGCGCCGCCATCCCGGGATCCGGATCGTCGGCGGCCACTCCCCGCCCCACCGGGAGCTGACCGACGAGGAGCGCGCCGCGGTGATCGCGGACATCAACGGCTCGGGCGCCGACATCGTCTGGGTCGGGATCGGCGTACCCAAGCAGGAGAAGTGGATGGCGAGGATGCGACCGCATCTCGACTCGCCCGTTCTGGTCGGCGTCGGCGCTGCGTTCGACTTCCACGCCGGAATCGTCCCCCAGGCGCCCGGCTGGATGCAGCGCGCCGGCCTGGAGTGGGCTTACCGTCTGGCGCACGAGCCCCGGCGGCTGTGGCGGCGCTACCTTCGCTACAACCCGCGCTTCGTGCTCGCGTTCGCCGGCCAGCTGCTCGCCAGCCGCACGGCGGCGCGGGGGTAGCGCCTCGCCATGCGCCGACAGGGCGAGCGCGAGCCCCGCGCGCGACCCTGCCCCAAGCCAAGCTCCCGTGCCGGCCAAGCCGACAGCCTCGATCGTGATCCCCACCCGCCGCCGCGCGGACTACCTGTCGGTGGCGCTGCGCTCGATCGAGGCGCAGGCGCAGGCGCTCGGCGCCGAGGTGATCGTCGTCAACGACGGCGACGACCCCGCAACTCGTGAGGTGGCCCGCAGGCACGGTGCGGCCGTGATCTCGCTGCCGCCGCCCGGGGGCGCGAACGCCGGGCGCAACGCCGGGATCGACGCCGCCGCGTCGGACCTGATCGTGTTCTGCGACGACGACGTCGAGGCTCCCGACGGGTGGCTGGCGGCGATACTGGAGGGAGCTCGCACGGCCCCGCACGCGGGCGTGTTCGGCGGCCCGATCCGCGCCCGGCTGGAGGGCGGTGGACCGCGCGCCTGCGGGCGCGAGCCGGCGCCGATCACGACCCTGGACCTGGGCCCGGAGGACCGTGACGTGGAGCTGGTGTGGAGCGCGAACATGGCGATCCGGCGCGCGGCGATCGAGCGCGCCGGACGCTTCGACGAGTCGATCCGCGGCCGCGGCGAGGAGGAGGAGTGGGAGCGCCGCTACGCGGCGCTCGGCGGGGTCGTGCGCTACCTCGCGGGCGCCGGGCTAGACCACAGGCGCACCGCCGCGGACTCGACGGTCGCCGGGCTGGCCCGCGCCGCCTACCGACACGGCCGAGACGCGCGAGCCTACGACGCCCGCAAGGGCGTCGCGCCCGCGCTCGCCGGGGAGCTGCGCACGCTCGCGGGCTGCGGCTGGCACACGGCCCGGCGGCGGTGCGCATTCGGGGTGGCGATGAGCGCGCACTCGGCCGGGCGGCTCAGGCAGGCCCTGGCCGGCGCGAAGGGGCCCGCGGACGCGCTCGGCGCGGCGCGGACGGTTGCCGGGGACGCGGCGCCGGGGGACTTCCTCTCAGGCGAGAGCGGTCTGGTGACCGGGATCCGCGCCACCACCCGCGCGGTGATCCGGGACGCCGCCGCCGACTCGATGCGCCTGCTGAGCGCGGAGCCCCAGCGCCTGCGCCGGGCCGCCCGGGCATGGCCGCGCAGGCGCGTGCTGGTGCTCGCGGTCGAGCGCGCCGGCGAGCCCAACCTGCTCGCGGCCGCCCGAGCCGAGCTGCTGCGATCGCGCCACATCGTCTCGCTGGAGACCTGCGACGCGGGCCGGCGCGGCAAGTTCGAGAACCTCAACCTGCTGCTGGCACGCGCCCGGCCGTCCGACCACGACTGGCTGATCGTGCTCGACGACGACGTCCGCCTCCCGCGCGACTTCCTGGACTCGTTCCTGTTCCTGGCCGAGCGCTTCGGGCTGAACCTCGCGCAGCCCGCGCACCGCGCCCGCTCGCACGCCGCCTGGCGCGTCACGCGGCGACGCACCCCGAGCGTCGTCCGCGAGACGGCGTGGGTCGAGATCGGCCCGGTCGTCGCCTTCCACCGCAGCACCTTCGAGACGCTGCTGCCGTTCCCGCAGCTGCGGATGGGCTGGGGCCTGGACTCCCACTGGGGGGCCGTCGCGCGCGAGCGCGGCTGGCGGCTCGGGATCGTCGACGCCACCGCGATCGGGCACGGCCTGCGGCCGATCGCCGCCGGGTACGACCACGGCGAGGCCGTGGCCGAGAGCCGCCGCTTCCTGCAGGACCGTCCCCGCATCACCGTGGAGGAGGCGCAGCGCACGCTCGCCACCCATCGCGGCTGGAGCCGAGCGCCGCGTTGACCGCCGCCCGCGAAAACGCGCAGGCCGCGGCGCACCCCGCCGGCGGCTCGGAGCCCTACGAGACCGACAACCTGCTGGACCGCGCGACTCGCGAGTCGACGCTAGAGCGCCACTACCGCCGGATGGAGCAGCGCGAGCGCGAGCTGCTGTCACGCCGGCTGCCGCTCACCGGCGGAGACGTGCTGTCGGTCGGCTGCGGCTGGCACCCGGGCCGGCACCTCTTCCCGGCGCCGGCGTTCCGGCTCGTCGCCGTCGACGCCGACCCCGCATGCGCGCCCGCCGTGCTCTCCGCGGGAACCGCCGACGAGGCGCTGACCGGTCACGCCGGAAGGCTCAAGCTCGCGCCGGGATCGTTCGACGTGGTGCTCTACCGGCTGGTGCTGCATCACATCGCCTACCAGGGCCCGCTCGCGCCGTGCTTCGCGGAGGCGGCGCGGCTGCTGGCGCCGGGCGGGGCGCTGGTCGCGGTCGAGCCCGGGCTGTGGCACCCGGTCGGGGCCGCCCTGGCGCTCGCCAACGCCACCGGGCTCGCGACCCGCCTGCACGGGACGCCCGACGACGTGCCGCTCTCCCCCCGGCGGCTCGTCGCCGAGGCGCGGGCGGCGGGCCTCAAGCCGGAGCTGCACGCGGTCACCTACGGCTGGCGGCGCCTGGCTCCGGCGCTCCAGCGCGCGCTCGCGCCGCTGGACGCGCTCGGCTCGCGGCGGCGGCTGGCGCCGCTTGGACACACGCTGATGCTGATCGCGCGCGCGGAGGGCTGATGGTCGCCGACGGACAGGCCCGCGGGCCGGCGGTCGGCCGGCTCGACGCGGCGCTCGCGCTGCTGCTGGCCGGGGGCGCGGTGACGCTCGCGTTCATCACCAACTCCAGCTCGGACCCGAGCGTGCCGGTCGCCGGGGGGTTCGCCTGGTCGGAGATCGCCGCGACGGCGCTCGGCGCGATCGCGGTCGCGGTCGCGGTCGCGATCGGCGGGCGCGGCCGGCTGTGGGGCGCGGGGACGGTCGCCCTGTTCACGGCCTTCACGGCGCTCGCGGCGCTATCGATCGCATGGTCTGTGGTGCCGGACTGGTCCTGGTACGGCGCGGACCAGCTGCTCTGCTGCCTGAGCGCGTTCGCGGGCGCCGCGGCGCTCGCGCGGGTGTTCCCGCAGCGGTGGCGCGCGCTGGTCGGATCGATCGCGATCGCGTCCACCGCAGTCTGCGGCTGGGCGCTGCTCGTCAAGGTCTTCCCGGGGACGCTCGGCGACCCGAACAACCATTACGGACGGCTGCTGGAGCCGTTCGGATACTGGAACGCGCTCGGCCTGGCGGCCGCGATTGGGCTGCCGGCCTGCATGTGGGCCGCGGCCAGGCGCGAGGGCCCGCGGGCCGCGCGCGCGCTGGCGGTGACCGCGCTGACGATCGGCATCGCGGTCGTGGTGCTGTCCTACTCACGCTCGGCCGCGCTCGCGGCGGTGGTGGGGATCGTCTGCTCGCTCGTGCTCGGACGCAGGCGCCTGAGCAGCGCGCTGATGCTGGGCCTCGGCGCGGTCGGGGCGGTGCCGCTGGTCGCATGGGCGCTGCACGACCACTCGCTGACCAGCGACAACGTGGCGCTCTCCAGCCAGCGCGTGGCCGGCCACGGGTTCGGACTGGTGCTGATCGCCGTCCTGGCGCTCGTCACGGTCGCCGGCTGGCTCGCGGCGCGTGAGACCGATCGACGGACCCTGTCGCCCTCGCTGCGCCGGCGGATCCACAGGGGACTCGCCGCGCTCGGAGCGCTGGCCGTGCTCGCCGTGCTCGGCGCCCTGGCGAGCTCCCACCGGGGTCTGACGGGCGAGATCTCGCACGAGTTCAACCGGCTGACGAGCATCCAGAGCAATGTCGGGGACACGTCCGCGCGGCTCACCCAGCTTGACTCGAGCCGCCCGCTCTACTGGCACGAGGGCATCGAGGTCGGCGTCCACAACCTGCTGGCCGGCGCGGGCGAGCTCGCCTACGGGGTCGCGCGGCTGCGCTACACGACCAATCCCGACGTCGTCCACCAGGCCCACAGCTGGCTTGTGCAGACGTTCGCCGACCTGGGCCTGATCGGGCTTGTGCTGACGCTCGCGCTGCTGGCGGCATGGGCGCTGGCAGCCGCCCGCCCGCTGGGCCTGCGGGGCGACCCAGCGCCCGCGCGCGGCGACCCCGCGCCCGTCGACCCCGCGCCCGCGCCCGGCGGTCCAGCGACCGCGCCCGGCGACCCCGGGCCCGGGGACCGCGGCGGGCCGCGCGCGATCGCCACCGAACGCGAGGGGATGGTCGCGCTCGCGGCGATCGCCGTCTGCTTCGGGGTGCAGTCGACGCTCGACTGGACGTGGTACTACCTCGGCGTCACGCTTCCGGCGCTGGCCTGCGCCGGCTGGCTGGCTGGGCGCGGTCCGCTGGCGGCACCGGTAGGGCGGCGACCGGGGCGGGCGGCGCTGCTGGACCGCATGGGGGCGCTTGCCGCGATCACGGCAGTGGTGGCGGGCGCGGTGATCGCCGGCTGGCTGATGTGGGAGCCGCTGCGCTCCGCGCAGGCCGCCTCCGCCGCGATCGACTCGCCCACCTACGCGCAGGCGCTCGGCGACGCTCGCACCGCGGCCAACAGCAACCCGCTCTCGGTGGCGCCCCTGTTCCTGCTCTCGGACCTCTACGCCGGACTTCACGAGGGTGCGGCCGCGCGCGCGCAGCTGGTCGACGCGACCCGTCTGCAGCCTGAGAACCCGCAGACGTGGTGGCAGCTTGGGACGTTCGACCTGCACGCCGGCCGGCCACGACCCGCGCTCGCCGAGCTGCGGCGCGTGCTCACGCTGGACCAGGCGCCGCTGGACACATGGAGGCGCCAGGCGGCTGCCGAGATCCCGCAGGCCCAGGCCGCGATCGCCGCCGCGCACGGATAGACCCCCGCGGCCCGCACCGGCATGGCCCACACGGGCAGCGTGCCCACCCGGCGACGCTCACCGAACCGCGCTGGCCAGCAGCAGCCGCCGCAGCAGCGGCGGACCGCCGGCCGTCCGCACGCGCACGTCGCCGAATTCGAACTCCTCCAGCAGGCGCCGCAGAGAGCGGGCCGTGTACAGGTGCAGATGGTCGCCGAGCGGCTCGCTGAAGCGCTCCATCCCACCGATCAGCAGCCGCAGCCGGCCATGGCTGGGGGTCGTCAGCAGAAGCCGGCCGCGGGGAGCCAGGACCCGCCGCGCCTCCGATAGCCAGCGCTCGGTGTCGGCGACGTGCTCGATCACCTCGCTTGACCACACCACGTCGAAGGCCCCGTCCTCGAACGGGAGCGCGGCCTCGATCTCGACCAGCCGCAGAGCGAGCTCCGGATGGCGAGCACGCGCGCGCCGGAGCGCCGCGTCCGCCACCTCCGCGCCCGTCACCGAAGCTCCTGCGGCCGCGATCCGCGCGGCCAGATCGCCCTCGCCGCAGCCGAGATCGAGCACCCGGTCCCCCGCCGCCACGTGCGCGAGCGCGAACCGCGCGCGCAGCTCCAGATCGGGCGGGCGCAGGTCGCCGGGCAGTCGCTCCCACAGCTGCTCGTAGTAGTCGCGCACGGCGGGACCGTAACGCGGAGGCGCGCCGCCGGGAACCGCCGCGGGCCGGCGCCGCACACGGCGCGCCTCGACCCGCACGCGGCCGCTGCCCGGGCGAGGGCCGCCGGTCATGACGGCGGCCACGCCGGCAGCGGCGTGGCCACGATCGTGAGCTCGCCGGGGCGATCGAGCGGGCGGTCGAGCTCCGCGGGGAGATCCCACAGGTACATCCCGATCGCCTCCGCCAGCGCCTCGTGAAGCTCGCTCAGCGTTCGGCCTGTCGCGAGGCATCCCGGGAGGTCCGGGACCTCAGACCAGAAGCTCCCGCGCTCCTCGCGGACGATGACCTTGAGCTCCATTGCGTCTCCTCCAGTCCGGCGCGCTTGAGTATCTGATGGGTCACCCCGGGCGTGTAGTCGCGACCTCCGTGGCGCGGAACGACGGCGCGGTCGCCGCCTCTCACCATCATCGTGCCGTGCCTGGCCTGGCGGTGGACGGCGAAGCCCTTCGAGCGAAGCAGGCTCACCGCCCTGCGGTGGTTGAGCATCGGCTCTGGGGACATGGATCGACCGTAGGCGCGGGACCCGCTGCCGTGGGAGTCGCCCGCCGGTACCGGCACACAACCGGCACCGTTCGTGACGGTGTCGTCACAGACGGCCCGCAGGCCGCCCCGCCGACGTCATGGACGCGATCGGCAGCCCCGCGGGGGACGGCGATCGGCAGCCCCGCGGTGCACCGCGATCGGCAGCCCCGCGATGCACCCCGATCGGCAGCCCCGCGGGGGACCTCATACTTGAGTGCGTGGATGCCCACCCGAACGTCCGCGCCGCGCTCGAGGCCGCCGCCCGGCCGCGCACGTCGCCAGTCCGGCGCGTCGGCCATGCGATCGTGCGGGCCGGCGACGACCTGGAGTCGCTCGCGGAGCGCCTGCGGGGCGCCCGCTGGGAGATGGTGGAGCTGGACGTGCTCGAGCACCGGGGAGAGCTGGTGGTTGCACACGACGCCGGCGACCTGGACCATCCTCGACCGGTCCGGTTCGCCGACGCGCTCGCGAGGCTGCGCGAGCTGCTGGCGAGCGAGGTGCAGCTCGACGTGGACCTCAAGGCGACGGGCTACGAGCTCGCCGCGCTGGACGCGCTGCGCGAGGCGGGCCTGGTCGACCGCACGCTGGTCTCGACGATGAACCCATCCACCCTGAGGGCGCTGCGCGCCGCCGAGCCGTCGCTGCGACGCGGGCTGTCGGTGCCGCGGGCGCGGCGGGATCACCTGTCGCACCCGCTGACGCGACCGCTGGCGCTCGCGGGGCTCGCGGCGCTGCGGCGCGCGCTGCCGAGGCGGGCAGCGGCCGTCGTCGCGAGCGGGCTGGCGAGCGCGATCATGGCCCACTGGGCCGTGATCACGCCGGGGCTCGTGGCCGCGGTGGCCGCAGAGGGCGGCGAGCTCTACGCGTGGACGGTCGACGATGCCCGGCGCGCGCGCCAGCTCGAGGCGCTCGGCGTCACCGGCGTGATCGCCAACGACGCGAGGGTGTTCGAGCGCGCCGGGGCTCCCGCCTGACCCACACTGACACGGCGGCGGCCGTCACCCCCAGCGGCGAGCCGGCTAGGAGCTCGTGTCGAGCAGCAGCGTGACCGGCCCGTCGTTGACGAGCGAGACCTGCATGTGGGCGCCGAACACGCCCCGCCGCGCCCCGGACAGCTCGCAGAAGCGCTCGTAGAGCGGTTGCGCCTGACCGGGCGGCGCAGCCGCGACCCAGCTGGGGCGGTTGCCGCGCCGCACGTCGCCGTAGAGCGTGAACTGGCTGACGCACAACAGCTCACGGTCGCCGAGCGGCTCGTTCATCCTCCCCTCCTCGTCCTCGAACACCCGCAGCGCCCGCACCTTCGCCGCCAGGCGCCCGGCATCGGCCTCGGTGTCGTCGTGCGTCACGCCGAGCAGCACCAGCAGCCCGGGCCCTATCTCCGCCACCCGGTCGCCGCCGACGTCGACCGACGCCCGGCTGACGCGCTGCACGAGCGCGCGCAGCTCACGCCTCCCGCAGCGCCGCGGCGGCGATCTCCGGAGCGATCGGGTTGATGCCGACGCCGGTGCCGAGCTCGAAGCCGCGGCGCTCGGGCCCGGCGTCACCGGCCGCGGGGGACCCATCGCCGGCGGCCGCCCGCTGCGGCCTCGGCAGCACGTCGATGCGCCAGCAGAAGTGCTCCGCGCCGCTCGGGGCCGTGCGCACCCAGAGGCTCAGCGGCGGACTGCCGCCCAGCACCCGGCGCAGGCGGGCGAGACCTTCACGCAGAAGCGCCGCGCCGGTCGGCCCGTCGTCCTCGAAGCGCATCCGCGGCACCCGGGGAGCGAGCAGCAGCTGGTATGGCGCGCGACTCCCGAACGGCGCCATCAGCACGGCCTCGCGATCGATCGCCACGATCCGCTCGCGCAGCCTCACCTCATGCTGGACGAGGTCGGCGAGCAGGTTGCCGCCCATCGTGCGCGTCGCGTAGGCGCCGAATCGCTCCCGCTCACGCGCGATCGCCGCGGGCACGAAATCAAGCGCGAACAGCTGCGCGGTGGCGGGCGCGTCGCCCTCGTCGAGGCTCAGGTGCAGGCACGCCGCGTCCCGGTGGGCTCGCATCCGCTCCCGCCAGCGCTCGACCGCGGCGACGACGCCGGGCTCGTCCAGCTCGGCGAGCGAGCTCACGGGCTCGCCCGAGGGCTGGATCAGCTCATGCGCGCCGCGCGCGGCGCCGCTCCAGAAGAGGTCCGGGTACGCCCCCGGCGGCGGCGTCGGCGACTCGCCGTCGAGCAGCGGCGCCGGCACCTCCGAGGCGTCCGCCACGATCGCGCGGTGGCCGCTGAGCGGATCGATCCGGATCTCGGCTATGGCAGCACCTTCTCCATCGCGATGTGCTCGATCCCGGCCTCCATGAACGTCCGCCCGCGCGGCTCGTAGCCGGCGGTCTCATACAGCTGCCGGGCGTAGGTCTGGGCGTGCAGTACCAGCCGCCGCGCGCCGCCGGCGCGCGCCTCGATGTCGGCCTCGCGCAGCAGCGCAGTGGCGATCCCCCGGCGGCGGTCGGCGCGGCGGACGGCGAGACGGCTGAACTGGACGGTCGGTCCGACGAACAGCAGCCGGCAGGTCGCAAGCACCTCGCCGCCCGCGACCGCCACGAGGTGCAGTCCCTCACGGTCACGGCCGTCGCGCTCCTCGTGCTCGGGGACCCCCTGCTCGACGCAGAACACGTCGTGGCGCAACGCGAGCGCGGCGTCAAGCTCCTCCCTGCCTCGCGCGCGGCGAACCTCGTAGCTCGGCGGCTCGGTCATCCGAGGAGATAGCGGCGGACGTCGCGCTGGAGCGCCTCCGCGGAGCCGTATGGCCCGGAGTGGGCGTCGACCACCGCGCCGCGCGGATCGATGAACACGGCCTGAGGGTATCCCCCGGCGCCGCCCAGGGAGCGTGCGATCGCCCCGCTCTCGTCAAGCCAGCTCGGGTAGCTGACCGGGAACCTGCGCAGGAGGTCGGCCCCGCCGGGCGGCCGGTCGCGCGCGTCCACCCCCAGGAACGCCACGCGCCGACCATCCGCCACCGAGACCCGCTGGTAGCTCGGGAGCTCGGACCGGCAGGCCCGGCACCACGAGGCCCAGATCTGCACCAGGACCGGATGGCCCCTGAGCGAGCGCAGCTGCGCTTCGAACGCGCGCAGGCCGCCTCCGAGCAGCCGTCCCCCCTCCGCGTGCAGCGCGGCCAGCGGCGCGGGCGAGCCGGCGAAGGCGGCCGCGATCGCCGCCCTCGAGGGCTCCGCGCTCTGGGGTCCGGCACCGCTCCTGAGGGCGCCCACGACGACCACGAGCGAGACCAATGCGACGGCCAGCAGCAGTCTCGATCTGCTGCGCAGGCTCACGCCGACAGCTTGACAGAAGGTCGTCCAGGGGATCTGCTTAAATAGGCCTCAATCCCTGAGCCGCTTCGGCCGGGGACGCTTCTGAGGAATCTCCCGCTGTGCTCGGTCTCCGTTGCGGCCGACACTGCCGAAGCCGCCCGAGCGGTCTCGCGGCTCGCTCATCCTGACTCCACCTCCAATCACCTGATGGGTGTTCACACCCCCTTTCCAAGCCCTGAGGCGATCGCGCGCGCCGAGCTGCTGACTCGCGAGCGCTTCGTATACGACGGCGAGACGCTCGAGGAGGCCCTCGCCCCCGGCTCAGCGCGACGCCGCGCGCTCGACGCGGCGCTGACCGAGGTCCAGGAGGGGCGCAAGGTTCCCTCGGTGCAGTGGCGCCGGCAGTTCTCGCTGCTGCTAGGGCTGGAGCGGCTGCTGTCCGAGGACGAGCCGCGCCTCGTCGACGGGACCGTTCTGTCGGCCCACCAGGTGGACGCGCTCTCGGGCACGCTGACCGCGCTGCTGGCGGAGAGCCAGCCGCAGGCGAGTGTCGGCGACGGCGCCGACCACGGCGCGGGCGAGGAGGCCGGCGGCGGCACCGCGGAGGGAGCGGGCCACGGACCCGGTGGGCCGCCGGACGGCGGCGCGGAGGAGCGGACCGAGCGCGACCGGGCCGGCCTGGATGGCCGCGGCGACGAGGACGAGCTGGCAGCCCTGGACGAGGAGGAAGACGAGGTCGAGGAGGAGCCGCAGGACTGGCAGGATCACGACGACGAGGACAGCCAGCTCGCCGAGCAGCCCGAGGATCCCAACGCCGCGCGGCGGTTCTGGTTCGAGCACGCCACCGGGGCGGGCAAGACCGTCGCCGCGCTCGGCTTCGTGGAGGCCTCCCGGACCGGTGGCGTGCTGATCCTCACCCACCGGCGCAACCTGGTCGACCAGTTCCATGGGGAGCTGCGCGACCGCGGCTACCGGGACCGCATCAGCGCCCCGATGCTCGACGGCCAGGATGCCGCGAACGGCCCCGTGACCGTGGAGACCTACCAGTGGTTCGTGCGCAACGCCGGCCGCATCTCCGACGCGTACGCGATCGTGATCTGCGACGAGGCCCACACAGCGCTGGGCGAGAAGACGTCGGCCGCGATCCGCGCGTGGGCCGGACCGGTCTTCATCGGGATGACGGCGACCGGCGCCCTGATCGCACGCCATGTCACCGACCTGTTCCCCACCCAGACCAGCCGCTTCGACCTCGCGCAGGCCGCCCGTCGCGGTGTGATCGCGCCGCTGCGCTGCATCCGCATCCCTCCGGGACCGGGCGTGCGCACGATCGCGAAGGTGCCGCTGCGCCGCGGAGAGGTCGACACCGAGTTCGACCAGGAGATGCTGGCCGAGCTGCTGGACCAGACGCCGTTCAACCTCGCGATCGCCGATCTCTACAAGACGCGCTTCAACGGGGTGCCGGGGGTCGTCTACGCGGCGGGCGTCAAGCACGCCTACAACGTCGCGCAGGCGTTCCGCGACCTCGGGATCAAGGCCCAGGCGGTCTCGGGCGAGACCCCGAAGCGAGAGCTCGCCCGGGTGCTGGCCGACTACGAGTCGGGGAAGGTCGACGTGCTCGTCAACGCCCAGCTGCTCGCCGAGGGCTGGAACAGCCCTCGGGCGACCATCTGCATGCACCTCGCCCCGACCGCCTCCAAGCGCATCTACCAGCAGCGCGTCGGCCGCGTCACCCGCCGGCACCCCGGCAAGGAGGCGGGGATCGTGATCGACTTCGTGCACCCGGCGACCAAGCACGACGATCCGGTCGTCACGCTGCACTCGCTGCTGGACAGGGACGTCTACCGCGGCGGCGCGATCGTGGTCGGCCCCGTCCGGCGGGGGCGCGGCCGGCGCGTCAGGGTCGAGCGGCGCGTGCTGCCGGTGACCCCGGACCCGGAGCGGCGCGCGGAGGTCTTCGAGCGCGAGCTCTGGAGGATCGCGGTCGAGCACCTCGACTACGGCGAGCAGCACGTGTGGGCGGCCCTGGCGGGAGCGCGGGTCGCGCCCAACGGCTGGCGCCGCGCGAAGGCGATGCTCCACTTCGACCGCGGCGGCGAGCTGAAGCGCCGCTTCCTGCTGACCGCCGTGCAGCGCAACCGCAACGCCCAGCTGCGGCTGCGCGCGCTGCAGGAGATCGCCGCCGGCCGCGACGCCGAGGCGTTCGACACCTCGATCGACATCATGGCCGGATGGCCCCGTGACGAGCGGCGCGAGGGCGTCAAGATCATGCTCCAGGCGCTCGCCGAGCGCCGGATCGGTCGCCGGGACCAGGCCAACGCCTGGATCTGGCGGATGGCCGAGTACACGCGTGATGTCCACGAGGAGTACGCGGTCGCGCGCTGGCCCGAGACCAAGCGCCTGCTCGGTCTGCTGGTCAACTCGTCGGGCTCCGCGCACGCCCGCAACGCCCGCCGGCTGGTGCACGCCGCCCGCAAGGAGGACCGGCGCCTGTCCGCCGCGCTCCTGGCCGCGGCGCTGGCGCACTCCCCCGAGGCTGAGGAGGCGCTGCGCGGCGCGCGCACGCGGCTGGCCCGCAAGCCGGCCGCGCTCGCGCGCGAGCTGCTTCGCAACTTCCCCAAGGCGCGGCGCGGGGGGACCAAGCGGCGGCGCCGCAGGGGCGAGGGCGAAGGCGAGAGCGGCGAGCTTGAGACGACGCTTGAGCTGGTCGGCGGCGCCCCCGACGACGAGCGGGACGCCGAGGGACCCGACATCGACGAGCTGGAGGACGGCAGCCCCGAGGACGACATCGACGACGATCTCGGGGACGACGATCTCGGGGACGACGAGCCAGAGGCAGACGGGCCAGAGGCCGACGAGCCAGGGGCCGAGGCGCCCGACGCCGCGGACGAGCCGCTGGACGCGCCGTTCCTCGCCCTCGGAGCCGGCGCGCCGGGCCAGGCCGGCGAGCGGGAGGGCAGGCCGGCCGCCAGGAGGACCCGCAGGCGCGCGCAGCCCAAGCCGGCCGCCGCCACCGAGGTCGAGGCGCCCGCCGACGCCCGCGAGCCCCGGGACCAGCCGGCCACCGGCCCCGCGCCCGACGCGCCCGCCGCCACCGGCCCCGCGCCCGACGCGCCCGCCGACGCCGGCGAGCCCGGGAAGAGGCCGGCCGCCAAGAGGACCCGCAGGCGCACGCAGCCCAAGCCGGCCGCGGGCGCGCCCGAGCCGATCGCCGCCGGCGAGCCCGGGCCGGCCGCCACCGGCGCGCCCGAGCAGCTGGAGCTGCCGGTCGCCGAAGCCACCGCCGAGCCGGAGGCCCGGGTCGGCGAGATCAAGCGCCCCCGCCGCGCCCGAACGCGCCCGCAACCGCCACAGGACGCCGAGGAGGCTGCCTAGCCTCGCCGCGGCCCGAGGCACCCGCTTTCGGGCCGTCCGCTCAGGGCCGCGCGCCGCGAAGAGGCTCGGCACGCATCCGCCGCCCACGTTAGAGTCGCCGCATCGGTGTTCGGAGCCGGGGTGAGGCGCTCTGCGCGGCACCCCTGAGGAGAGCGATTGACGGACCCGTCCATGGCACAAGACGTCGGGAAGGCCGGCTCGTTGTCGCACGGAGTCAGATCGGGTCGACCACGATCGCTCGCGTGCCAGGATTGAGAGGAGAGCAGATGTCGGACACGACCGCGTCGGAGCGGGAGACGGACGGCAACGGGCGCAGCACGCTGCCCGCGGAGTTCCTGGAGCGGTGGCGGGACGTCGCCTACAACTGCTTCAGCTCGGGGCACAAGTTCTGTCGCGAGGTGTGCCCGGTGATGCAGGTCACGCGCGACGAGCGTCACACGCCGACGGCGTTTCAGGCGAACGTGGTCGCGATGGAGAAGGGGCACCTCACGCTCGAGGACGTCGCCGACGACTACGTGCACTGCACGATGTGCGGCGCGTGCGAGCTGCGCTGCCCGAACACGCTGTTCACCGGCGACTTCTACCGCTTCCGGCAGCGCACGATCGACGTCGTCAAGGCGATGCGGGCGCTGGCGGTGCAGAACGGGATCCATCAGAGGAACTGGAAGCGCTGGGCCGAGCTGACCGACAGGTGGGGCAACGAGCCGGTACTCGGGTGGACGCGTGAGACCTCCGGCGCCAGGGTCAGGGCATGGGCGGCCGGCCTGGACCTCCCGACGGGCGGCGAGACGGTGCTGTTCGCCGATTGCGAGGCGGCGTTCAAGCGCCCGTCGGTGCCGCGGTCGGTCGCGCAGCTGCTGCGGGCATGCGGGATCGAGTTCGGGCTGATGGAGCAGCAGTGGTGCTGCGGCGGTCCGATGTGGGAGACAGGCTACGTCGATATCGCGCACAGGATGGCCGAGCACAACATGCTCGACTGGCGGAGGACCGGCACCAGGCGGATCATCTGCCCCGACCCGCACGACTACATCACGATCGTCGAGCACTATCCGGAGCTCGACGACGGCTTCGACGAGTTCGAGATCGTGCTCGCCCTGGACGTGATCGCCGAGGCGCTCAGGGATGGCCGCCTGAAGCTGACCGTGCCGATCGAGCGAACGGTGACCTATCACGATCCGTGCCGGCTCAACAAGCGCCTGGGGGTGTGGCAGGCTCCGAGGGAGATCCTGCGAGCCGTCCCGGGGCTCACCTTCGTCGACGTCGACCATGTGACGCAGTGGTCCTACTGCTCGGGGGCGGGCTCGAACCTGTGGGTCGAGAAGCCGGAGATCACCGCGCAGATCAGCTCACGAAGGATCGCCAAGGCCAGGGAGCTGCCCGGCGTGGACGGGCTCGTGAGCGCCTGCCCATGGTCGGAGCGGCCGCTGAGCGAGCAGGGCGCCGCGCAGGGCATGGAGGTGTTCGACATCTTCGAGCTGGTCGCCGAGGCGGCCGGATTCGAGGTCTGAGATGGCGATCGCGCTGGAAGGTTCGGTCGTCGACGAGCTGATCGCGATCTGCGGCCCCGAGGGAGTGTTCACCGGCCGCTCGGCGCTGTTCAACCGCGCCCGGGTTCCGGCGCCGTTCCCGGCCCATCGCTGGGAGGACCACATTCCCCAGGCCGTGGTTCTGCCGACGAGCGCCGAGCAGGTCTCGGAGGTGGTCAAGCTCGCCAACCGCCACGGCATCCCGGTGGTGCCACGAGCCGGGGGCACGGGCCTGACGGACGGCGCCGTCCCGCTCAACCACGGGATCCTCGTCGATGTCAAGCTGATGAACCGGATCATCGAGATCGACCACGGCAACCGAACGGTCACGGTCGGTCCCGGGATCAACATGCTCAAGCTCAACGAGGAGCTTCGCAGGCACGGCTACTTCTATCCCGACGATCCGGCGTCCTATCCATGCTCGCTGGTCGGCGGGCGGATCGGCACCAGCGGCTGGTCGCTGATCGGCGCGCGCTACGGGCACACGCGCGACCTGGTGGTCTCGTTCGAGATCGTCCTGCCCACCGGGGAGATCATCCGCGTCGGCGATGGGGGCGGGCGCAGTACGCGCAAGTCCTCCAGCGGCTTCCAGCTCAAGCACCTGTTCATCGGCCATCAGGGCACGCTCGGGATCGTCACCGAGGCGACGCTTGAGCTGGCGCCCCGGCCGGAGGCCGAGTTCTCGGCCTTCTTCTCGTTCAGCGACTACATGGGGGCCCACCGTCTCACCGGAGACCTGTCGCGCTCCGGCGTCGCGACCCTCGGCGGCGTGGTGCTGTTCGACGAGATGAAGATCGCCTACCTGCGCCGCGACGACGAGGCCTACATCCCGCAGGACGAAAGCGTCAGGGCCGTCGTCGCCTGCGCGTCCTACGGCAACGCCGACGAGGTCAGGGCGGGCGCGAAGCGGCTGCTGCGCATCGCCCGCGCCTCGGACGGCTCCTACATGGGCGACGAGATCTCGCAGGGCGACTGGTGGTCTCGCCACGACCGCTACGCGACCCCGCAGCACGGACGCACCCGCGACGGCCAGGTGGCGCTGATGAGCTGGCACTGCGAGGACGCGGCGATCCCCTACACGGAGCTTCCAGCGGTGCGGGAGAAGTGGCACGCGATCGCATCGGACCTGATCCAGCGGTTCGACATGTTCGACGATTGGGGGATGTTCGCCTACACCAACGGCGCTCACAAGGCGTGGGGCGACTACCTGACCGAGATCGACATCGGCATCTGGGAGTCTCGGTGGACGGACGAGAGCTGGGCCGCGTGGGTCGACGCCAAGCGCGAGATCGGACGCGTCGCGCTCGAGCACGGTGGCTCGCTGACGGCCTGTCACGGCTCCTGCCGGGCGGGAGAGGTCGACCTGGTCCCGGTCGAGCTGGGCGGCGGCTTCGAGGTGATGAAGAAGATCAAGCGGGCGCTGGACCCCAACAACATCATGAACCGCGGCAAGTACCTGCTTGACCAGGCCTACGAGGAGGAGTGATCCGATGCTCGGCTTCCGATTGTCAGCCCAGACGCCGCCACCCGCGCGGCCCGTGACGGACGGGGTGGTCAGCCGCTTCGAGCACACCTACGAGGTGGATCCGGCGCTGATGACCGAGCACGTGCGCCAGCAGCAGATCCCCAACTGGGACTTCAGGCGGATCGTCGACAGTCGCTGGGAGCACCTGCACTGGATGCGAGACCACTTCGCCGACCAGGTGATAGCCGCCTCGGAGCTGCTCGCGGAGCTCGAAGCCGAGGGATGACGGGCCCGTCGGCCGGCGCTCAGGCCGCGCGCAGACGGGCGAAGAGCTCGGCCTCGGACCGGCCGAGCTCCGACGCCGGCGGGCCGCCGTGAAGGTACTCGGCGGCGATCGCCCCCCAATCGGCCCGCGCACGCAGCTGCCCGAGCACCATCGCGACGATGCCGTGCATCCTGCGGATCAGCACGGCATCCGCCGGCAGCGTGAACCGGTTCACCTGCTCTCTGGCGGCGGCGCGCCGTCCGGGGTCGACCGGGTCGCGCCTGCGAGCGTGACGCGGCCCTCCGGCTGGGATGCGCGACTCCCCGGGCACCGCGTACCACCCGGTGGCGCGGCGCATGATCCGCAGCACGATCTCGGCGTCGGTCGCCCCGGCGTCGTCGATGGGCAGATATCCGCCCGCCACCAGAGCTGCCTCCAGGCCGCCGGCATCCTGGTCGCGGACCGCCGAGGCGATCTCCCGCTCGGCGCCGATCCGCCGCGCGGAGACATCGCGCAGCAGCCCGTAGTCCAGGAACGCGACCGAGCCGTCGCGGCGCAGCAGGTAGTTGCCCGGGTGCGGGTCGCCGAGCGCGATCCGATCCCGGTACAGGAGGCCGAAGAAGAACCGGAACACGATCTCGCCGTAGCGGTCTCGCTGCGACTGGGGCAGCTCACGGACCGCATCGAACCGATCGCCGTCGACGTAATCGCTGACGAGCATCCGCCTGGTCGAGAGCTCGCCGTGCACGCGCGGCACGAAGATGAACGGGTGACCTCGCAGCAGCCGCTGGACCCGTCGCTGGCTCTGCGCCTCCAGCTCGTAGTCAAGCTCCTCCCCGATCCGCTCACGCAGCTCCGAGAAGAGCGCCTCGGTGTCGAGGCCCGGAGCGAGCCGCCTCAGCAGCGGCAGCAGCAGACGCGCGTTGCCCAGGTCGGTGTCGACCGCCTCCGCGACGCCCGGGTACTGGATCTTGACGACCACCTCGTCGCCCTCCACGGTGACCGCTCGGTGGACCTGGCCGATCGACGCCGCGGCGAACGCGCGCTCGTCCACGTCGGAGAAGAACCGGTTCAGAGGGCCTCCCAGCTCATCGCGCATGAGCCGCTCCAGCCTGGCGAACGGCACCGGCGGGATGTCGTCGCGGAGCTTGGCAAGCTTGGCCTGAAGCTCACGCCGCTGCTCCTCCGGAACGTCCTCGAACTCCACCATCGACAGCATCTGGCCGACCTTCATCGCGGCCCCGCGCATGCGGCCGAGCTGCTCAACCAGCTCCTCGACGAGGGCCGTCGTGCGCTCGTGGCGCGCGGCCGTCGCGCGCTCGGGACTCCGCAGCCGGTTGGCCGTCTGCATCCCCGCCCAGCGCAGCCCCTGGCCGGCGACCAGGCGCCCCACCCGGGCGGTCCGCGACACCCGCCCCGCCGGCACCTCTCGCGCGTCGACCTGGGAAGCCTCGCCTGTGCCGGGCCGCCGGACCTCACCCTGATCGAGCGCCTCCGCTCCCGGCACCTCGCGCCCGTCGAGCGGGGAAGCCTCGCGCCCGTCGAGCGGCGGGACCTCGTGCTGATCGAGCGCGTCTGCTCGCATGGCCACGAATCGAGGCTAGCGACCGCTCCGCGCGGCTAGCTCCGGCCACCGGCCCGGACGCGAGGCGGACGGGGCGTCCTACAGCAGGTGCACGTCGCCGGCGCTGAGCGCCGCCCGACCTCCGTCGAGATCGACTAGCAGCCGGCCCTCATCGTCGATGCCGGCGGCCACGCCCCGTCCCTCGGCCCACCCGATCGTCCGCCCGAGCAGCGCGTCCCGGGCGCGCAGCGCGCCCAGCACGACCCCGGGCTCGGCGCTCAGCCAGCGACCGAGCTCCTCCAGCAGCGATGCGAGCACCGTCTCCACGGACCCGGGCTCGAGACCGAGCGAAGCGGCCCGGTCGCGCAGCTCCCCCTCCAGCTCCCGCACCCGCACCGCGACGTTGATGCCGATCCCGAGCACCACCCAGCCCTCCTGGGGCCGCCCCTCGACGAGGATCCCGGCGACCTTTCGCCCGCCCACCAGCACGTCGTTGGGCCACTTCACGCGCGCGGGCCCGAAGCCCGTGCGCTCCCCCCCTGCGGCGGCGTCCACCAGGTGGGCGACCGCGACGCCGGCGCGCAGCGACACCAGCGGCGGCGGCTCGCGGATGACCAGCGAGCAGAGCAGCGAGCTCCCGGCGGGCGCCGACCAGCTGCGCCCCTGCCGGCCCCGCCCCGCGGTCTGGACGGCGGCCGTGACGAGCGTGCCGTGCGGCGCGCCTGCGGCGGCCAGCTCGCGGGCGCGATCGTTCGTGGACCCCGCGACCCGCAGGTGCAGCCGCGGCCTTCCGAGCGCGGCAGCCGTCATGGAGCGATCCCGAGCCCGTCGCCGTGCCCGCAGCCGGATGGGAACGTTGGGACGTGGCTTCTCCGATGGTTCACGGGTGCCCTGGTACCGCCTTCCCGCGCCGATCGAAGGCGCTCGGCGGTCTCCCCGAGACGTCAGCGGGCCGGCATCCCCATGATCGCCACCCGAGGTCCGGGAGGCGGCGGCGATCAGGCCTCTCCGGCACCCCGACGTCCAGCGCGAGCGTCGGACAACAGCGCCTCGACGAGCCCGTCGATGTCGTGTCTCGACGCCTCGACGTGCGGCTCCAGGCCATGGTCGCGCAGCGCCTCGCTGGTCACGGGCCCGATGCTGACCAGGCGAGCGCCCTCAGGGAGCCCGCGGCCAAGCGACTCCAGCAGGAAGCGAACCGTCGACGAGGAGGTGAAGGTGATGTAGTCAGCGCGGCCCAGCGCGACGCGTTCCGCTTCGTCGAGCCGCTCGGCCACCGTCTCGTACAGCGCCATCACGTCGACCTCGGCGCCGCGTTCGCGCAGCGCGTCGGGCAGCACGTCCCGAGCCTGCGCCGCGCGCGCGATCAGCGCCCTGCGAACCGGTACGCCCGCGAGCGCCTCCACCAGTCCCTCGGCGACGAAGCGCTCGGGGACGATGTCGGCGATCACCCCGCGCTCACGCAGCGCTCTGGCGGTGCCCGGTCCGATCGCGGCCACGCGCGCGCCCGAGAACGCGCGCGCGTCCAGGCCCGCGGCAAAGAGGCGATCGAACAGGCACGAGACGCCGTTGGGACTCGTGAGGCACACGAGGTCGTGGCGCCCTGGCTCGGGCGGCGGACCGTCGAGCGGCGCGATCCGGATGCTCGGGGTTTCGATCGCCTCGGCCCCGAGGGCCCGCAGCCTCGCCGCAAGGCCGCTCGCCTGCGCACGGGCGCGCGTCACCGCCACCGACAACCCGGCCAGCGGTCGATCCTCGAACCAGCACAGCTGGTCGCGCAGCTCGGCGACCTGGCCCACCAAGGCGACCGCGGGGGCGCGGATGCTCGCCTCCTGCGCGCGCTGAGCGATCGTCGCGAGCGTTGCCACCACCGTGCGCTGGCCCGGGAGAGTTCCGCGCTCCACCACCGCCGCCGGCTCGTTCGCATCCCGGCCGCACTCGATCAGCCGCGCCGCGATCGCGTCCAGCCGACGAACGCCCATGTAGAACACCAGCGTTCCCGGGAAGCGGGCCAGCGCAGCCCAGTCAAGCGCCGAATCGGGTTTGGTGGGGTGCTCGTGACCGGTCACGAACGCCACCGCGCTGGCGGCATCGCGGTGCGTCACGGGGATCCCCGCGTACGCCGGCGCCGCCACGCCCGCGGTGACCCCGGGCACGACCTCGAACGGGACACCGGCGTCGCGCAGCGCCTGCGCCTCCTCGCCTCCTCGTCCGAACACGAACGGGTCGCCGCCCTTGAGCCGCACCACCTCCGCCCCGGCAGCGCCGCGCTCGACCAGCACCCGGTTGATCTCCTCCTGCGAGACGGACTCGCCGCCGCCCTCCTTGCCGACGTAGATCAGCTCGGCCTCGGCCCGCGCGTCGTCGAGCGCCGTCGCGGGGATCAGCCGGTCGTAAACGATCACGTCGGCGCGGGCGAGCAGCTCGAGCGCGCGCGCGGTCAGCAATCCGGGGTCGCCCGGGCCGGCGCCGACCAGGTGGACGGTCATCCGGCCCGCTCCCGGACCGCGGCCGCCCGCGCGAGCAGCTCGGCCGCGCCTGCGGCCAGCATCCGCCGGGCGCACTCGGGCCCGACCGCGTCCGCAGCGCCCACGACCTCGTCGCGCAGCCACTCCGACCCGTCGGGCAGCCCGACCCAGCCCACCAGCTCCAGACGCCCATCGGCGAGCGCTCGCGCGTGCGCGCCGACCGGCGTGTCGCACGAGGCGCCGAGCGCGTGGACGAGCGCCCGCTCCGCCCCCAGGCACATCTCGGCGACCGTGTCCCTGACCGCCCCGAGCCGATCGCCGCCCTCGCCGGCGCGCGCCTCGACCGCCAGCGCTCCCTGCCCGGCGGCTGGAACCAGCTCCGAGAGAACCGCCCCGGCCGAGGCGGCGCGGCCCAGCCGCTGCAGCCCGGCGAGCGCCAGGACCAGCGCGTCCGCCTCGCCGTCCGCGAGCTTCCGCAGCCGGGTGTCCACGTTGCCGCGCAGCGTCACGATCTCCAGGTCCTCGCGCAGCGCCCGCAGCTGCGCCGCGCGGCGCAGGCTGCTGGTGCCGACGCGGGCGCCCGGCGGCAGCGCCGACAGAGAGCCGGCTCCGCACAGCGCGTCCCGCGCGTCGGCGCGAGGCGGCACGGCGGCCAGCTCCAGGCCATCCGGCAGGACGGTGGGCACGTCCTTGGCGGAGTGGACCGCGAGGTCGATCCGCCCGTCCAGCAGCGCGCGCTCGAGCTCCGAGACCCAGCGCGCCTTGTCGCCGCGCGCCGCGCCGCGGTCCCCATCGGTCCTGACCTCGACGATCTGCACCGTCTCGCCGGCCTCCGCGAGGCGCTCGGCGACCCAGCTCGCCTGCACCAGCGCAAGCGCGCTGGCCCGCGTGCCGATCCTCATCAGCCTCGCCGGACGCGTGCTGGCGCGGGCCGGTCGGGAACTGCGCGCAGACGCCGCGCCGGCGATCGCTCGGCGGCGGCCGCCCGGGCGGCGCCGCCATCCGCGTTGCCGCCATCATCGTTCAATCGCGCGCGATCCGCCTCCGAGCGCTGCTCGGCGCCATCATCGACGTCAAGCCCGAACAGATCCCGGACGACCGCCATCCGCGCGTGCATCCGATCGTCCTGCATCTCCTTGATCCGCGCCGTCGGCTCGTGCAGGAGGCGGTTGACGACCGCGCGGGCCAGCGCCTGGATGCGCTCCAGGTCCCGCTCGGAGGCGGACTCCCAGCGGCCGCTGTTCTCCTCGACGACCGCGTCGGCGATCGCGGTCGCGTGCGAGCGCAGCGCCGCGAGCGTCGGCAGCGCCTCAAGCGACCCCAGCCAGGTCGCGAACCGCTGGATCTCCTCCTCGACGATCCCCTCCGCATGCCGCGCCTGCGCCTGGCGCACCTTGCGGGTTCGGGCGGCGACCGCCTGGAGATCGTCGATGTCATACAGCGTGACGCCGTCGATCGCCGCGCAGGCGCCGTCGATGTCCCGCGGGACCGCGAGGTCCAGGAGCAGCATCTGCCGGCCGCCGCGCTCGTCCATCACGTCGCCGATCTCGCGCTCCTCCAGCAGCAGGTGCGGGGACGAGGTCGCGGCGACCACGACATCGTGCTCAAGCAGGGCCTGGGGCAGCTCGTCGAGCGGCACGCTCGTTCCGCCGTAGCGGCGCGCGAGGCTCAGCGCGCGGTCACGTCGCCGGTTGGCGACAAACACCGGCACCGCGCCGCTGTCCGACAGCGCCCGGGCCGCCAGCTCGCCGGTCTCGCCGGCGCCCACGATCACCACGCGGCGGCCCTGGAGCGACCCCAGGTGCTCGCGCGCCAGCGACACCGCCGCCGCGGGCAGGCTGATCTGACCCTCCCCGATCGCGGTGTCGGTCCGCACGCGCTTGCCGGTAGCCAGCGCCGCCTGGAACAGCCGGCTGGTGAGCGGTCCCGTCGTCTCATGGCGAAGCGAGGACTCGTAGGCGCGCTTGACCTGACCCTGGATCTCGGACTCGCCGACGAGCATCGAGTCAAGGCCCGAGACCACGCGGTAGAGGTGGCGCGCGGCGTCGCAGTTGCGATGCGAGTAGATCCTGCCGGCCAGCTCCGTGGGGCGGATGCCCGCCTGGCCGGCGAGCATCGAGAGCACCGTCGACTCCGCCTCCACCGGGTCGCCGACGACGAGGTAGAGCTCCGTGCGGTTGCAGGTCGAGACCGCGACCGCCTCGTGGACCTCGGACGCGCCGCGCAGGTCGCGCACGAACTCCGCCGCCCGAGCCTCCGGCAGCGCCAGTCGCTCGCGCACCTCGACGGGCGCCGTCTTGTAGGAGATCCCGATCGCGAGCAGCTCGCTCACGCCACGTGCTCCGTCTCCTCCGCCGCGGCGGCGCGGGCCGCCTCGACGTCCCGGCGCAGCTCGGCGAGCTCACGCTCGAGCCGCTGCGCGCGGGTGGCCATGATCGTGACGTACACCAGGATCAGCGCCACGAGCACGATGTAGGCCGCCGCGACGTACTTTCCGGCCTTGCCGAGCGGGAGCTCGGGCGCGACCGCGAACAGCAGGCTCATCGCTTCATCTCTCCATTCGACATGTGGCTCACCTCGGGGCGGCGCTGCGGCCGACCGGCCGCACGAGATCATCGCCGAGCAGCGTCCGGCGCAGCCGCCGCACCTGCGAGCGGGCGTTCTTGGACGCCATCTCGTACTTCCACAGCGTCACATAGAGGAGCACGAACGCCAGCAGCGAGACGACGAACACGAAGCCCATCGACGGCGGCAGGTTGGCGCCGCCCAGGGTCAGCACGCGCGGGTGCACGTAGGCGGTCGCCATCTGGACCGCGACGTAGTTGAGCGGCACGAACGCCCCCGCGACGATCGCGAACACGCTCGCGTAGCGCGACTGGCGCTCCGGGTCCTCGATCGAGAAGCGCATCGGCTGGTAGGTGCAGAACAGGAGCAGCACGATCAGGAATGAGACCAGCGTCGGCTCGTTCCACACCCACCAGTGGCCCCATGAGGCCTTGGCCCAGATCGAGCCGGTGATCAGCCCGCCGATCCCGAAGATCAGCGCCATGTGGATCGCCACGTACGAGCGCATGTCCCACTTGCGGTCGCCGGTGCGCAGGTAGCCGATCGCCATCGCGCCGCCGAACATGAATCCGCACAGCGAGACGATCGCCAGCGGCACGTGGATGTAGAAGATCTTCTGCACGAAGCCCTGCGTGACGTCGAGCGGCGCGTAGAAGAACACGAGCGCCAGAGCGGCGACGAACGTGATCAGCGTGGCGAGCGAGAGGCCTCTCAGGCCCCGGCCGTAGGTTGATTGCGACGGAACGGCTAATCCTCCAGGAGGAAGTCGAACACCGCGTAGGCGAGCAGTGCGAACACAAGATCATAAAGCGCCAGGATCAGAAGCCACCGTCCGGAAGGGGACGAGGCGCCGTGGACCGACAGCAGCGGGCCGGCCGCGCGCGCGGTCGCGATCAGCGCGGGGATCAGCAGCGGCAGCCCGATGATCGGCCCGATCAGGTCCCGGGCGCGGGTGTGGACCGCGATCGCCGACACGAGCGTGCCGATCACCGACAGCCCCAGGTTGACGAGCAGCAGGATCAGGATCATCCCCGGCAGCGCGGGGCCGAGCGGCGGACCGAGCAGCAGCAGCGCGAACGCCGGCAGCGCGATCACCTCCAGCACCACCAGGAACGCGAACATCGCCGCGGACTTGGCCACCAGCATCGCCGAGCGGTCCACCGGAGCCAGCAGGAAGGCGTCGAAGCCGCCCTGCTCGCGCTCGGAGACGAACAGGCGGTTGATCCCGAGCATCGCCGAGAACAGCAGCGAGACCGTCAGCACGCCGGCCGCGAGCTGTCCGTCGATCGCGTCGCGATCGAGGCCGAAGTGGAAGATCACGAAGGTCACCAGCGCCAGCAGGACCATCGCCGGCACCGTCTCAAGCGTGCGCATCTCCAGCCGCAGGTCCTTGCCCAGCAGGACCATCGCGGTTCTCATGCGTACAGCTCCCGCAGCCGCTCGTCGCCCAGCCCGGCAGGCTCGCCGCAGTACGCCGGACGCCCGTCGCGCAGCGCCAGCACCAGGTCGGCCTCGGCCAGAGCCGCCTGAGGGTCATGGCTGGTGAGCACCCGCGTGGCGCCGCTGGCGCGGCCGATCAGGGGCTCCACCAGCTCGCCCGCGGCCGGGTCCAGGTTGGCCCGCGGCTCGTCCAGCAGCAGCACGCTCGGCCGGTGCAGCACCGCGCGGCAGACCGCAAGCCGCTGGACCATCCCGCGGGAGAGCAGGCGCACCGGCTCATCGGCGCGGCGCTCCATCCGAACCGCCACGAGCACCTGTTCGACGCGCTCGGGCGCCACCCGGTGGAGCCGCGCGTGGTAGAGGAGGTTCTCCCGTCCCGTCAGCTCCCGGTACAGCAGCGGCTCATGGCTGAGAAGACCGACGCTCGCTCGGACCGCGAACGCCCGCCGCGGGAGCGGCTCCCCGAGCACCCGCGCCTCGCCGGCATGCGGTCGCAGCAGGGCGGCGAGGATCCGCAGCAGCGTCGACTTGCCGGCGCCGTTGCGGCCGAGCACCGCGAGCGTCGCCCCGGCCGGAACCGAGACGGTCACGTCGCGCAGCGCGGCCCGCTCCCCGAACAGGCGGGTCAGGCCGCGCAGCTCGATGGCCGGGGATGCGGGGTCCACGCTCATGCGCCGCGCAGCTCGATGGCCGGGGATGCGGGGTCCGCGCTCATGCGCCGCGCAGCTCGATGGCCGGGGATGCGGGGTCCGCGCTCATGCGCCGCGCAGCTCAGTGGCCGGGGGTGCGGACCCCGCGCTCGCGCTGGAGCGTCTCCACGACGTGGCGCAGCGTCGGCGCGATCACGGGGAAGAGCTCGCCGATCGCCTTCGGGTTGCCAGGGAAGTTGACGATCAGCGAGCGCCCGGCGATCCCCGAGACGCCCCGGGTCAGGATCCCCATCGGCGTGTGCCTGGTGGACTCCGCGCGCATCGCCTCCGCGAAGCCGGGGGCGTGGCGGTCGATCACCGCCAGCGTCGCCTCCGGAGTCACGTCATCGTCGGTGAAGCCGGTCCCGCCGGTCGTGAAGATCAGCGGCTCGCCGGCGGCCGCCTGGCGGCGCAGCCACGCCTCGATCGCGTCCCTGTCGTCGGGGACCACGTCACGAGCGACGACCTCGGCTCCCGCCGCCACGCAGTGCTCGGCGAGCACGGCGCCCGAGCGGTCCTCGGTCTCGCCGGCGGCCACGGAGGTCGAGACGGTCAGGATGGCGGCGCGCATGCGACAGCAGGATAAGCGGCCGGCCGCCCCGGCCCGGGAGGGCGGTCCCGGAAGTCGGAGGGCCGGTGCGGGAGAGCGGCCCTGGAGGGGAGCACGGGAGACACGCCCGGGGAGGGGAGCACGGGAGAGCCGCCCGGGGTGACTTCGGAGATGACCGTCGGAGATGGCCGTCGGGGGCGACTCGGTGGTTAGGATCGGCCGGTGAGGTTCCCCGGACGTGAGATCCAGGCGCTGCTCGGGTCGGCGATCCCGACCGACCACGCCCGTCAGACCCTGGCGGACGCCTACATCGACATGGGTCTCGGACGGCGGCCGGGTCAACCGTGGCGAGTGCTCGACCTCGGCTGCGGCGCCGGCGGATCGGTCGACGCGTTCCGAGCCGCCGACCCGGAGGTGGAGTGGATCGGCCTCGACGTGCCGGGCTCGCCGGAGGCCCGCGAGCGGACCCGCACCGACGCCATGTTCGAGACCTTCGACGGCGTCGCGATCCCCTTCGCCGACGGCCACTTCGACCTCGTGTACTGCAAGCAGGTGATGGAGCACGTCCGCCGGCCGGAGCCCCTGCTGGCCGATGTGTGCCGGGTGCTGGCCCCGGGTGGCTGGTTCGCGGGCTCGACCTCGCAACTGGAGCCGTTTCACTCGCTGAGCATGTGGAACTTCACGCCGGTGGGGTTCGAGCGCCTGCTCCGGGACGCGGGCCTGACCGCGACTGAGCTGCGGCCGGGGATCGACGGACCGACGCTGATCGCCCGTCGCCTCGTCGGCGACCGTCGCTGGTTCGCCGACTGGTGGGGCAACCGGTCGCCGCTGAACCGTGCGATCGACGGCTACGGCGCGCTGCGACGTCTGGATCCGCGCTGGCTCAACGCGACCAAGCTGCTGTTCTGCGGGCAGTTCGCCTTCCTGGCGCGCCGCGCCCCGGCGTGAAGCCCGGTCAGGCGTCCTCGGCCGGCAGGCGCCACGCGCCCGAGCGCCCGCCGGACTTCTCCAGCAGCGTCACAGACGCGATCCGCGCCCCGCGCTCGATCCCCTTGATCATGTCGTAGACGGTCAGCGCGGCGACGGAGGCGGCCGTCAGAGCCTCCATCTCGACCCCGGTCGGACCGGTCGTGCGAGCCTCGGCCAGCAGCCGAACCTCGCCCGCCTCGACATCGATCTCCCCCTCGACGCCCACGTAGGAGAGCGCCAGCGGGTGGCAGAGCGGGATCAGCTCCGACGTGCGCTTGGCCGCCTGGATCCCGGCGATCCTCGCCACCCCGATCACGTCGCCCTTGGGCGCGTCGCCGGCGGCGACCCGCACCGCGGTCTGCGCCGTCACGCGCACTACCGCGCGGGCGACGGCGCGGCGCTCGGTGGCCGGCTTGTCGCCGACGTCGACCATCCGGGCCGAGCCGCTCTCGTCCAGATGGGTCAGCTCTCCGGGACCGGTCACGCTGCCCCCCATCGGCGGTGCCCGGTCACCGCCGGACCTCAGGCGACGGCCGGCTCGGCCGCCCGCTGCGCGGACTCGATCAGCCGCCGCACGGCCTGCGCATCGCCCGCGCGCAGCAGATCGATCGGGTCCGGATCGCCGTTGACGATCTGCTCGAAGAACGCCTTGCGGTCCTGGTAGGTCGGCAGCGTCGACTTCGCCCAGCCGCGCGCGTCGTTGAGCAGCACCGCCAGCTGCGCGTAGGGCTCGCCGAACATGTCGCCGATCTCACGCTTCATCCGCTTGGCCAGCGCGGGTGACGCGCCGGCGGTGGAGATGGCGACGGCCAGCGGTCCGGTCCTGACGATCGCCGGCAGGATGAAGTTGCACAGCGGCGGGACGTCGACCACGTTGACGAGCATCGCGCGCGCCTCCGCATCCGCCGAGACCGCGATGTTGACCTCGGTGTCGTCGGTCGCCGCGATCGCGATCAGGCAGCCCTCCAGGTCGGCGGGCGCGTAGGCGCGCCGCTCCCAGCGGATCGAGCCCTCGGCCGCGAGCTCCGCGAGATCCGGATGGGCCTCGGGCGCGACGATCGTCACGTCGGCGTCGCACGCCAGCAGCCCCTCGACCTTCTCCATCGCCACGTCGCCGCCGCCGACCACGAGCGCGCGCCGACCCGAGAGTCGAAGGCAGGCGATGTAGAACGGCGTCTCCAGCATCCCCTGCACGCAGGACTGGTCGCAGATCCCTCTGCGCAGCTGGCAGACGCACTCCTTGCCGGCATAGGCCTGAGCGGGCATGCGGGTAAGCGTAGTGCAGCGGAGCGGTCGACCGGCCACAGCAGGCGGGTCAGGAGCCGCCGTCCAGACCCCGCGCGCGCCGGATCGAGGCCAGGCGCTCGCGCAGCGCGGCCTCGGCATCGTCCGGCTCGTAGAAGCGTGCCCGCACCAGGTCGGGCAGCAGCTGCTGGCCGGAGAGGTGCCCCGGCCGCCGGTGCGGGTTGTCGTAGTTGCCGTCGCTGCGATTCGAGGAGCGCAGGTGCGGAGGCGGCGGCTTGGCGCCCCACTCGCGGACGTAGCCGCGCGCGGCGCCGATCGCCCGCTTGGCCGCATCGGACTTGGGCGCCAGCGACAGGTAGACCGCGGCCTGGGCGAGTGCGTACTGGCACTCCGGCAACCCGACGTGCTCGACCGCGTCGGCCGCCGCCGTCGCGACCGTCAGCGCTCGCGGGTCGGCGTTGCCGATGTCCTCGGACGCGAGCACGACCATCCTGCGGACGATGAAGCGGGGGTCCTCGCCGGACTCGAGCATCACCGCCAGGTAGTAGAGCGACGCGTCCGGATCGGACCCGCGGGTCGCCTTGATCCACGCCGAGATCGTGTCGTAGTGGCGGTCGCCCTCACGGTCGTAGACCAGCGCCCGCCGCTGCAGCGAGTCCTGCGCGTGGGCAAGCGTCACGCGCTCGTCGTCGCCGACGGCCTCGCAGGCGAGCGAGAGCGCGTTGAGCGCCGAGCGCGCGTCGCCTCCGGCACGCTGGGCGATGAACTCAAGCGCGTCGCCGTCGACGCGCTCCGGCCGCCCGCAGTGGCCGGCCGCGAGCGCGCGGTCCAGCAGGCGTCGGATGTCGGCCGGCGCCAGCGGCTGAAGCTCGTACAGGCGCGTGCGGCTGATCAGGGCCGAGTTCACCTCGAAGTAGGGGTTCTCGGTCGTCGCTCCGATCAGCGTCACGATCCCCTCCTCGACCGCGGGCAGAAGCGCGTCCTGCTGGGCCCTGTTGAAGCGGTGGATCTCGTCCAGGAAGAAGACCGTGCGCCTGCCCGCGCGCAGACGCTCACGGGCGCGCTCTACCACCGCCCGCACCTCGGCGCGCCCGGCCGAGACGGCGCTCTCCTCCTCCAGTGCCGCGCCCGACGCGCTGGCGACCAGTCGCGCAAGGGTCGTCTTGCCGCTCCCCGGCGGGCCGTGAAGGATCATCGAGTGCGGGTGGCCGTGCTCGATCGCCCGCCTCAGGGCGGACCCCGGCGCCAGCAGCTGCGCCTGGCCCACCAGCTCATCAAGGGTGCGCGGGCGCATCCGCGTGGCGAGCGGCGCGTCCGGCGGCAGCGCGTCGGCGCCCGTGGCGCGGTCGGGCGACGGCGCCGTCGAGCCGACCACGCCGTCAGCCTCGTCGAACAGGCTCTCCATGTCGCCGTCGCGGCCTCATCGCCCGAGCACTGCCAGGACCGTCTCGTGCAGCAGGCCGTTGGTCGCCACGGCCGACCCCCCGGACGGCGTGACGGCACCGCCGAGGTCCGTGAAGCGACCGCCCGCCTCCTCCACGATCAGCATCGGCGCCGCCAGGTCCCACAGCGACACGGTCGGGTCGCAGCCGATCTCGACCGCGCCCTCAGCCACCAGCATGTAGCTCCAGAAGTCGCCGTAGCCGCGCGTCCGCCAGCACCACGAGCTGAGCTGGACCAGCGCCTCGAGCCGTCCGGTCAGGCGCCACTCCTCCAGGCCGCCGAAGCACAGCTGCGCGTCGGCCAGCTCCCGCACCGCCGAGACGCGGAGCCTGCGCGGCTCGCCGTCGAGCACGTCCCGTGAGAACGCGCCCGCGCCCCGCGCGGCCCACCACCGGCGGCCGAGCGCCGGCGCCGAGACGACGGCGGTCGTCACCTGGCCGCCCTCCTCCAGCGCCAGCAGCGTCGCCCACGCGGGAACGCCGCGCACGTAGCTCTTGGTCCCGTCGATCGGGTCGACGATCCAGCGACGTGCGCCCTCGGCGGCGCCGCCGTCGCCGTACTCCTCGCCGAACACCCCGTCGCCCGGCCTTCGCGCCGCCAGCACCTCCCGCATGGCCTGCTCGACGGCCCGGTCGGCCTCGCTGACCGGGGTCAGATCTGGCTTGGTCTCGACGACCAGATCGTGAGCGCGAAAGCGCCGGCGGGTGATCTCGTCGGCGGCGTCCGCGAGCGCGAGCGCAAGCTCGAGGTCGCTCTCCTGGGTTGAGGCCGGCACGGTGGCCATGCTACGGGGGACCTCGGACCCTGCAGGGGGAGACCGCCGGCGCGAGCCGCTCGGAAGCGGGCGGCATCCGCGCCCCGGGTGCCATCCCGCATACGGCCTCGCGGTGCTTCATCTAGCCTGCAGGCGGATGCCCGACCTCCAGCAGCAGGCCGTCACGCTCCTGCAGGACCTGATCCGCTTCAACACGGTCAACCCCCCCGGCGCCGAGCGGGCGGCGATCGAGCACCTGGAGCGCTACCTCTCCGAGGCCGGCTTCCAGACGCAGATCCTCGCCGCCGAGCCGGCTCGACCGAACCTAGTGGCCACCCTGCGCGCGCCCGACGGCGCCCCGGAGCACCCTGTGATGGTGCTGCTGGGTCACGTCGACACGGTGCTCGCCGATCCGTCCGAATGGCTGCACGACCCTTGGTCGGGCGAGATCGCCGACGGCTACCTGTGGGGGCGCGGCGCGCTTGACATGAAGAGCCAGGTCGCTGCCGAGGCCGTCGCGGCGGCAACGCTGGCTCGTGACGGCTGGCGCCCCGCACGCGGCGCGCTGAAGCTCGTGTTCGTCTGCGACGAGGAGACCGGCGGAGACCTCGGCGCCCACTGGCTGACCGCCAACCACCCGGACGCGGTCCGCTGCGACCTGCTGCTCAACGAGGGCGCCGGCGAGGTCTTCGAGTTCGGGGGGCAGCGGCGGTACGGCGTCTGCTGCGCCGAGAAGGGGATCTTCCGCTTCAACATCACCGCCCGCGGCGAGGCGGGCCACGCCTCGCTGCCGCGCACCGGCGACAACGCGCTGCTGAAGCTCGCGCCGGTGCTCACGGCGCTGGCGACACAGCCGGAGTCCTTCGCCCTGACCGAGGCGCCCGAGGCGCTGCTGCGCGCTCTCGGCCAGGACCCGCGGGACCCGTCTGCGGCGATGGCCCGGCTTGAGGCGGCGCACCCGAAGCTGCGCACGCTGATCGAGCCGATGTTCAGCGTGACCCTGACGCCGACGATGGCGAGCGCGTCCACCAAGATCAACGTGATCCCGTCGCGGGCGCAGGTCCGCGTCGACTGCCGGGTGCCCCCGGGGCTTGGCCGAGACGCGGTCGATCGCCGGATCGCGCAGGTTCTGGGCGAGCTCGAGGGCCGGTTCGAGATCGAGTTCACCGAGCAGACGGTCGGCAACGCGTCGCCGGTGCAGTCAGATTTGATGCAGGCGATCGACCGCTGGGTGCAGGCCAACGAGCCCGGAGCGGCCGCGGTGCCGGTCATCCTGCCCGGGTTCTCGGACTCACGGTGGTTCCGCGACGCGTTCCCCGAGTGCATCGCCTACGGCTTCTTCCCGCAGCGCCACCAACCGCTGATCGAGGCGGCGCCGCTCGTGCACAGCGCCAACGAGCGGATCGACGTGCGCGACCTCGGGTTCGCGGCCAGCTGCTATCGGGACCTGGCAGCCGAGCTGCTCGGCTGACCCAGTCCGGAACGCCGATCAGCGGCGCGCCGCGAAGACGCCGCCGAGAACGCCGATCGGCAGCACCGACCGCCCCGCTCCTCGGATCGGGCTCCCGGCTCGATCCCCGGCCTCCGGCCACTGGCCATATCCTCTGCCGATGCCCGCCCAGGTGGCGACCCGCCTCGAGCCCTCGGTCTTCCGGCTTCCGATCGAGCGGATCCGCCAGGGCTACTACTCCGACGCCTACTTCGTGCTGACCAAGCAGCTGCTCGAGGCGGAGGGCGAGCACCCGCACGTCACGCTTCAGGTGTTCCAGAAGCACGACTCGATACTCGGCGGGATCGACGAGGCGATCGCGGTGCTCAAGACCTGCGCCGGACGATCCGAGAATGGCAGATGGGTCTCCGGGTGGGAGGGTCTCACGGTGCGCGCCCTGCACGAAGGGGATCGCATCGCACCGCGGGAGACGGTCATGACGATCGAGGGCGACTACAGCCTGTTCGCCCATCTGGAGACCGTGTACCTGGGATCGCTCGCGCGGCGCTCGCTGATCATGCGCAACGTCGCCGAGGTCGTGGCCGCGGCCCGCGGCAAGCAGATCTTCTACTTCCCAGCCCGCCACGATCACTGGCTGGTGCAGACCGGGGACGGCTGGAGCGCCCACGTCGCCGGGGCGATCGGGGTCTCGACCGACGCACAGGCGTCGTGGTGGGGCGGGCGCGGCATCGGCACCGTTCCGCACGCCCTGATCGCAGCCTACGGTGGCGACACGGTCAGAGCCGCGATCAGGTTCGCCGACCACTTCCACCGTGACACGAACATCACGGTGCTCGTGGACTTCGAGAACGACTCGGTCGCAACCGCCCTGAGGGTCGCCCAGGCGCTTGGGGACCGCCTGTGGGGGGTGCGGCTGGATACCTCCGAGCACCTCGTCGATCGCTCGCTGCTGGACGAGATGGGAGGCTTCGACCCGACCGGCGTCAACCCGCGCCTGGTCGAGAAGGTCCGCGCGGCGCTCGATGCCGCCGGCTTCGAGGCGGTGAAGATCGTCGTCAGCGGCGGCTTCACCGCAGCGCGGATCGCGCGGTTCGAGTCGCTCGGCGTGCCGGTCGACGCCTATGGCGTCGGCTCGTCGCTGATCCGCGGCGAGAACGACTTCACCGCCGACGTCGTGCTGCTGGAGGGTCGACCGTGCGCGAAGGTCGGGCGCGGCTACGCGCCCAATTCGAGGCTGGAGCCCGTCACCTGAGCACGCCTCCGCTCCGGCCGGCCCACGCCGGCCGGGCCCGCGTGCCCGCCATCTCCCCTTCCGGGCGCGCCATCGCCCCTTCCGGGCGCGCCATCGCCCCTTCCGGGCGCGCCATCGCCCCTTCCGGGCGCGCCATCGCCCCTTCCGGGCGCGCCATCGCCCCTTCCGGGCGCGCCATCGCCCCTTCCGGGCGCGCCATCGCCCCTTCCGGGTGCGCCGTCGGCCCCTTCCGGCCCGCCGTCCGCACCGGCTCGCCATCGGTTCAGCCGGGGGCCACGCGCGCCGATAACCGTGTTGCTGACAATGCTCCCGCCTGCGTTCATGGGGGACCCCACGCTGTACGCGTGGGTCCACGACTGGCTCCCCGTCATCCTGATGGTGGCGCTGATCCTGCTGCTGTGGGGCATGGTGCGCTCGATGCCGCGCACGCGGCCGTCCGAGATCAGACCCCAGGAGACGCCGCCGATCGCCTGGGAGGACATCGCCGGCGTCGACGAGGCCAAGGCGGAGCTGCGGGAGGTCGTCGACTACCTGCGCAGCCCGAAGCGCTTCGCCCGAGTCGGCGCCCAGGTGCCGAGCGGGATACTGCTCCATGGGCCGCCCGGCACGGGCAAGACCCTGCTCGCCAAGGCGGTCGCACACGAGTCGGGCGCGACCTTCTTCACGCAGTCGGCCTCCTCGTTCGTGGAGATGTTCGCGGGCCTGGGCTCGGCGCGGATCAGGCGCCTGTTCCGGGCCGCGCGAAGCCATGCGCCGGCGATCATCTTCATCGACGAGCTGGACGCGGTCGGCGCGACTCGCACAGGCGGCTCCGGCGGCGACCGCGAGCACGACCAGACCCTCAACCAGCTGCTGGTGGAGATGGACGGCTTCAACGCCCGGGGAGCGGTGGTGGTGATCGCCGCATCCAACCTGCTGGAGAAGCTGGATCCTGCGCTCCTGCGCCCCGGACGGTTCGACCGTCAGATCTTCGTCTCGCCCCCGGACGTGGCCGGGCGCGAGCGGATCCTGCGCGTGCACACGCGGCGCAAGCCGGTCCACGAGGGCGTCGACTTCTCCCTGCTGGCGCGGCAGACCGCCGGGCTGACCGGCGCCGACCTGGCGAACATATGCAACGAGGCGGCGATCAATGCCGTCCGCCGCGGCGAGGTGGTGATCGAGACCGGCGACTTCGATCACGCGCTGGAGCGCGTCGTGGCCGGCATGCAGTCCCGGCGCCGGATGACCGAGCGCGAGCGACGCGTTGTCGCCTACCACGAGTCGGGTCACGCGATCTGCGCGTGGCTGCTCCCCTCCCTGGACCCTGTGCACCGGATCTCGATCGTCCCCCGCGGCCGGGCGCTCGGCTACACGCTCAACCTGCCGGCGGAGGACCGCTACCTGCGCAGCCGGGAGGAGCTGATCGACATGATGACGATGCTGCTGGCCGGCCGGGCGGCCGAGCAGCTGGTGTTCGGATCGGTGACCAACGGCGCCACCGACGACCTGATGCGCGTCGCCGAGATCGCCCATTCGATGATCGACGAGTACGCGATGGGCACCGAGGTCAGATCGCTTCGACTCGCGGGCCACCCGCGGTCAGAGGCATCGCAGCGCCTCTACGACGCCGAGGTGCGCGAGCTCTCCGACGAGGCCTTCCGCGCGGCATCGCAGATGCTTGAGCGCCACCGTCCGCAGCTGGAGCAGCTCGCGGCGGCGCTGCTGGCCAAGGAGACACTCGAGCGCGCCGAGATAGAGGCCGTGATGGCAGGCCAGCCGCACGCGCGGCCGGACCGCCGTCCCGGCAGCCACCTCGGTCTCGCGGCCGCGCGCGCGTCGTTCCCGGCCGACGACGGCCGGCAGCAGCCGCGGAACTGAGCGATCCCGGACGGGCCGTTATCCTGATCGCCGGATGCTGTCCGCCATCGATCACGTCGGCGTCGCCGTCGAGAGCATCGACGCCGCCCTGGCGGTCTACCGTGACACGCTCGGGATGGAGCTCGTGCACCGTGAGACGGTCGCCGAGCAGGGGGTCGACGCAGCGCTGCTGGATGTCGGCGACAGCCACATCGAGCTGCTCGAGGCACTGGGTCCCGACACCGCCGTGGGCCGCTTCCTCAGCCGTCGCGGCGCGGGACTGCACCACATCGCCTACCGGGTGCAGTCGATCGACGAGACGCTCGCCACCCTCGCCACGGCCGGGGTGCGACTGATCGACGAGCGGCCGCGGGTCGGGATCCGCGGCTCCCGCGTGGCCTTCCTGCACCCCGCCGCCACCGGCGGCGTATTGACCGAGATCGTCCAGCCAGCCGAGGAGCACCAGACGAGATGAGCGACGAAAAGCCACAGAAGGTCACGATCGGCTTCGCGGGCGGCCCGGTGCTCTCGGCGCGCGTGGGTCCATCCGCGCTGGCCGGGCTGCGGCAGGCGCTTGGCGGCAGCGGCTGGCACGACCTGGAGGCCGAGGACGCGACGATCGCGCTGCAGCTGGAGAAGGTCGTCTACGTGCTGGTCGACTCCGATTCGCACCGGGTGGGGTTCGGCGGCTGACGCCGTCACGCCCCGTCGGCCGCGCGGGCCGGCCGCACCAGACCATGTCCGGCAGCTGACGCCGTCACGCCCCGTCGACCGCGCGGGCCGGCCGCACCAGACCATGTCCGGCAGCTGACGCCGTCACGCCCCCGGCTCCGCGGCTGACGCCGCTTGGAGAGCTTCAGTAGTTGTCCGCAGCCCCAGGGCTGCATGCTCCTGATGGCGGTGGCTTGACTCCCGTCCGAAACTATCTCGGTTATGGGAGCAATCATTGATCTCAACCACGTGCCGGACTATCTGTCCTGGCACTTCATACAGGTCTCACTGCCAAATCTGATCGTGGTCATCGTGATGCTGGTGGTTTTCGCGGCGGCGATCCTGCTGCCGTTCCCGCACCACGACGACCAGGAAGGGGAACGATGAGCGTGCAGTCCGAGAGCAGGTCCGTGGACCATTCGTGGACCGGCGGCCTGCGCGAACGGTGGGTGGCCCTGCTGCCGCCCGAGAAGCTGCTGCCCGACAAGCAGCCGTCGTACGTGTCATCGTGGATCTACGTGTTCGGGGCACTGTCGATCGCGTCACTGACGACGATCATCCTCACGGGCACGATCCTCGCGCTCGGCGGGCCGGCGTGGTGGCACGTTTCCAGCCTCGGGCACTTCTTCAACAGCATGCACCTGTGGGCCGTGGAGCTCTTCTTCTTCTTCATGGTCATCCACATGTGGTTCAAGTACTGGATCGCTGCCTGGCGCGGCGGCCGCAAGCGGACCTGGGTCACCGGCGCGATCACATTCCTCGTGGCTGTCCCGTGCGCGCTGACCGGTTACGTCTCGCAGCAGAACTTCGACGCGCAGTGGATCTCCACGCAGGCCAAGGACGCGATGAACTCGGTCGGAGTCGGCTCCTTCTTCAACCTCCTCAACTTCGGCCAGATGTACTCATTCCACGTTCTCCTGCTGCCGGCGGCGGTGGTGGCCCTGGTGGTCGGCCACATCCTGCTGGTGCGGCGCCACGGCGTCGTGCCGCCGTTCGAGCTTCGTGAGCTCGCCGTCGCGTCGGGCGGGCCGAAGGCCGACGGGACCAACGGCTCGCCCACGGGGTCCAAGCCCGCGCAGGAGAGCGCGGCATGACCCGCCAGGAACGCAGGGCGCTCGATGAGCGCTACCGCGAGTGGAAGGGCGGCTACCGCCCCTATGACGTGGTCAAGGAGGTCACGATCGCACTCGGAGCCGTCCTTGGGCTGGTGCTCGTTCTGACGATCCTGTTCTCGTCCCCAGACGATCCGCCCAGCACCGTCAAGCAGTGGGCGCGCCAGATGCCGGTCGACTTCGTCACCACGGCGACGACGGAGTTGGAGGGCACGAGCGGCACCGCGTCATACGGACCCCCGTACAACCACGCGTCCGAGGGCCAGCACATGGCCTTCATCCACCTGCAGGACTGGCTCGGCGTCACCCACCCGATCCACGCGGCGCAGGACTTCGTGCTCGCCCCGCTGCGCTCGATCACCGGCCAGCCCGCCGTGCAGGCGGCCGTCAACGCCTACGACGCCGCGTCGGCGAAGCAGCAGGCCGCGTGGACGGGAGCCTACGAGCAGGCGCTCGGCAAGGCCACCGTCGCCAGCAGCGGAGCGGTCGTCGTTCCGGGTGTCGTGTCCGGCACACCGTCCAAGGAGTCGGCCGACAGCAAGCTGAGCAGGGAGAAGGACATCACGGGCGGCAGCTATGGCCCGCTGCCTGTGATGATGAACGCGCTGCTCAGCTTCGCTCAATCGGGTGGGCTGGACGGAGCCCTGCTGACCAACAAGCAGTTCTACCAGACCAACTACACCAAGCCGCTGATGTTCCTCGCCGACGGCGGGATGCTGGCCAGCCGCGCCCAGAACGATCACCTGCTGGGGAACCAGTGGGGGATGATGAACGAGACCGGCAGCTGGCCCGGTCAGGTGTGGCTGTGGCTGTACACGTTCTGGTATCAGATCAAGCCGTTCTCCACCTCGGCCAACGCCGACATCCTCGTGATGGCCATGATGGGCGTTCTCAGCGTCGCGTTCGTGCTGATCCCGTTCATCCCGGGGGTCAACGCGCTCCCGCGCTGGATCCCTCTCTACAAGGTGATCTGGCGCAACCACTACGCAGCCCAGGCGCGCCGCGCCGGGGCGGCCAGCAGCTGAGCGGCTCCCACGCACCGTCCGCTCCGCCACAGGCGGGGCGGACGGTCGCGCGGGGTCATGGGCCGCCGCTCCGGGGCTTCTTGAGACCGCCCGTGGTGGACGGGCTAACGCGTGAACAGGGTCGAGAGGACCAC
>JAJZWB010000143.1 GCA_021846845.1 Actinomycetes bacterium
CGGCCGCCGCGCCCCCCGCCCGCACGCCCGCCGGAACCGCCGCCTCCGAACAGGTTGGAGAGGATGTCGCCGAAGCCTCCGCTGAACTGGCTGGGGTCGAAGCCGGCCCCGCCCATGCCGCCGAGGCCGCCGAGGAGCGAGCCGCGGTCGTATGCCCTGCGCTTGTCGGGATCGGAGAGCACGTCGTGCGCCTGCGAGATCTCCTTGAAGCGCTCCTCGGCCTGCCTGTCGCCCGGATTGCGGTCGGGGTGGTACTGGCGGGCCAGCTTGCGATACGCCGTCTTGATCTCCTCGTCGGACGCGTTCTTTCCAACGCCGAGCACCTTGTAGTAGTCGGGCCGCTCAGCCACCTTCGCTCACCGGTCCTCAGCCCGCGACGACGACGCGCGCGGGGCGCACCACCGACTCGCCGACCCGGTAGCCGCGCTGGTAGACCTCCACGATCGACCCCGGCTCTGCGCCCTCGATCGGCTGCTGGGCGACCGCCTCGTGCAGCTGGGGATCGAACGGCTCGCCGTCCGGCGAGTAGGACTCGATCCCGGCCCGCGCGAGCGCCGCGATCACGTCCGCGTGAACGTGCCGGATCCCGGCCACGAACGAGTCATCGCCCGGGCTCTCGCCGCCGTTCTCGGAGTCGGCATGCGCGAGCGCCCGCTCCAGGTTGTCGATCGCGGGCAGCAGCTCGAGCGCGAGCCTGATCGCCCCCCGCTCCTGCGCGGCGGCTGCGTCACGCGTCGCGCGCTTTCGGTAGTTCTCGAAGTCGGCCTTCGTCCGCTGCGCGAGCGCCAGGTACTCGTCGGCCTTGGCCGCCTTCGCGACGAGCGCATCAAGCTCGGACTCCACAGCGTCCGCCTGAGTCTCGGCAGCCGCCTCCCGCGCTCCCCCGGCATCCGAGCCGCGGCTCGCGGGCCCACCGGATCCATCGCCCGGCGACGGGCCGCCGCCGGGCGCCCCGGAACCGGCCGCTGCCTGCTGTGCCCGCTCATCCCCGGATCCGGGCGCGGCAGGCGACGGCACGCCGCCGGATCCCTGAGCATGCCCGGCATCCGCCGGGCTCGCGCCGCTCGGCGCGCCCCGGGACCCGCGGTCGCGCGAGGACCCGGCGGCGCCCCCGGGGCCGAAGCCCGGCCCCGGGGTCATCGTCTCTTCGAAGGACATGGATCGCCTACTTCCCCTCTTCCACGACCTCGGCGTCCACCACGTCCTCCTCGGCGCCCGCGCCGTTGGCGGCCGCGCCCGCACCGTTGCCGGCGGAGGAAGCCGCCTGCTCCTGGGCGCGCTGGTACATGGCCTCGGAGACCTTGTGGAACGAGGACTGGAGCGCCTCCGTCTTGGCCCTGATGTCGGCCGCGTCGGTGGATGTCAGGGAGTCGCGAACCGCCTTGATCGCGGCCTCGATCTCCTGCTTTGAGGGATCGTCGATCGTCTCGGCCAGGTCCTTGAGCTGGCGCTCGGCCTGGTAGGCCGCGTTCTCGCCGTTGTTGCGAGCCTCGGCCAGCTCGCGCTGGCGCCGGTCGTCGTCGGCGTGCGCCTCGGCATCGGAGACCATCCGCTTGATCTCGTCATCGGACAGGCCGGAGCCGGAGCGGATCTCGATCTTCTGCTCCTTGCCGGTGCCCAGGTCCTTGGCGGACACGTTCAGGATCCCGTTCGCGTCGATGTCGAACGCCACCTCGATCTGCGGGATGCCGCGCGGTGCCGGCGGGATTCCGGTCAGCTGGAACTTGCCGAGCGACTTGTTGTAGGTCGCCATCTCGCGCTCGCCCTGGAGCACGTGGATCTCGACCGACGGCTGATTGTCCTCGGCGGTCGAGAAGACCTCCGACTTGCGCGTCGGGATGGTCGTGTTGCGCTCGATCAGCTTGGTCATCACGCCGCCCTTGGTCTCGATCCCGAGGGTGAGCGGGGTGACGTCGAGCAGCAGCACGTCCTTGACCTCGCCGGCGAGCACGCCGGCCTGGATCGCCGCGCCGACCGCAACGACCTCGTCCGGGTTGACGCCCCGGTGGGGCTCCTTGCCGGTCAGCTCCTTGACCTTCTCCTGAACGGCCGGCATCCGGGTCATGCCGCCGACCAGCACCACGTGGTCGATCGTCGCGGCGCCCTTCTCCTTGGCGTCGTCGAGCGCCTGGCGGACCGGCGCGACCGTGCGATCCAGCAGGTCCGCCGTCAGCTCGTTGAGCTTCGCGCGCGTCAGGCGCGTGTCGAGGTGCTTGGGCCCCGAGGCGTCGGCGGTGATGAACGGCAGGTTGATCTGCGTCTCCTGGGTGGTGGAGAGCTCGATCTTCGCCTTCTCGGCCGCCTCGTAGAGGCGCTGCAGCGCCATCGGGTCGGTGCTCAGGTCGATCGCCTGGGACTTCTTGAACTCGGCCACCAGCCAGTCGACCAGCGCCTTGTCGAAGTTGTCGCCGCCGAGGTGGTTGTCGCCCGCGGTGGCCTTGACCTCGAAGACCCCGTCGCCGATCTCCAGCACCGAGACGTCGAACGTGCCGCCGCCGAGGTCGAAGATCAGGATCGTCTGGTCGGACTCCTTGTCCAGGCCGTATGCCAGCGAGGCCGCGGTCGGCTCGTTGATGATCCGCTTGACCTCGAGCCCGGCGATCCTGCCGGCGTCCTTGGTCGCCTGCCGCTGGTCGTCGTTGAAGTACGCCGGGACCGTGATCACCGCGCTGTCGACCGTCTCGCCCAGGTAGGCCTCAGCGTCGGCCTTCAGCTTGCCGAGGATCATGGCCGAGATCTCAGGCGGCGAGTACTGCTTGCCGGACGCCTCGACGCGCGCGTCGCCGTTGGGGCCCGAGACCACCTTGTAGGGGACGATCTGCTCCTCGTCGCGCACCTCGGCCTCCTTGCGGCCCATGAAGCGCTTGATCGAGAAGACCGTGTTCTGCGGGTTGGTCACCGCCTGGCGCTTGGCGACCGTGCCAACGAGCCGCTCGCCGGACTGAGCGAAGGCGACCACGGACGGGGTCGTGCGACCGCCCTCGGCGTTCTCGATCACGGTCGGCTCGCCGCCCTCGAGCACGGCCATACAGCTGTTGGTCGTCCCGAGATCGATTCCGATTGTCTTTCCCATTGTCTGTCGTCTGCTCCCTTGCGATTGCAAAAATCTGAGTCCGAGGCTAGCAGATTTGTCACCACGAGGACAGGGGTCCCACCCGCGGCCGGCCGCCCCATCGCCAGGGCGTCCCCGGCGGGGCGCTCCACGGCCCACGCCTGCATGGCGAGGCGGCGCCGGCCAGACCCCCCGCCGCCATCCACGGCCCGCCCTCCACGGCGTGGGCGGCCCCGGCCAGACCCCCGCCGCCATCCATGCGACCCGCCGCGGCTCGGGCGTCGTCAGACGGACAGCGCGTGCGCGCTCGGGCACATCCGCGCCAGCGCGCAGGCGCGACACTGCGGACGGCGCGCATGGCAGGTGCGACGCCCGTGGCGCAGGAGGTTGACGTGCAGCTCCAGCTCCTGGCCGGGCGGCGTGATCGAGAGCATCTCGTCGTGCATCTCCTGAAACGGCGCACGTGGACGGAACAGGCCCAGGCGGGTGCCCACGCGCGACACGTGCGTGTCGACCGGCACGTCGCGCATCCCCAGTGCGAACAGGAGCACGCAGGCGGCCGTCTTGCGCCCCACGCCGGGCAGCGAGCACAGGTAGGCCTGCGCCTCGGCGACCGATCGCTGCGCCAGCCAGTCGAGCGACAGCTCGCCGTCGACGGCGATCGCCTCCAGGATCGACTTGATCCGAGCGGACTTGACCTTCGAGATGCCGCCGGGCCGGATCGCATCCTCGATCTCGTCCACCGGGGCCCGGCGCACCTCGTCCCAGGTCGCGAAGCGCTCTCGCAGGCGCAGGTACGCGACGTCGCGGTTGCGGTCGTTGGTCGACTGCGAGAGCACCGTCAGGACCAGCTCGGCGATCGGCTGGCCGTGCGCGCTCCAGCCGGGCACCCCGTACACCAGGCGCAGCCGATCGCGGATCGCGCGCACCCGGCGCGCCGGCGGCCGCTTCCAGGGCGCTGCGCTCACGAGCGCGGACCTTATCCCCGGCGGGCCGGGGGCGTCGGGGAGCCTTCGGGCGCGACCGCACGCGGCGGGCGACGACGCCGCGTGCGCGGGGGGCGCAGCGGGCGCTCGGCGCCGATCGCGCATTCCCGCCCCAGGGGCCGCCGGCTGCGGACCGGGGCGACCGGCGACTCGGCAACGCGCGCGCGAGCCACTACCCTGACCGAATGGCCGGACCCAGCCCGACGCCGCTCTCGACGCCGCCGCGACCCCGGAGACAGCGACCGCGACGAGCCGGTTCCAGCACGCAGGAGCTCATGCGCGAGCGGCTGATCGAGAGCCGGCTGACGCCGAACGCGATCTCCCTCACCGGGTTCGCGCTCAACGTGGTGGCGGCCGGGCTGGTGGTGCAACGGCTGTTCTTCCTCTCCGGGATCGCTTTCATCATCGGCTCGGTCATGGACACGCTCGACGGCCGCTACAGCCGGATGTCCGGAAAGGGGACGCCGTTCGGCGCCTTCCTGGACTCGACTCTTGATCGGCTGGAGGAGGGGATCGTGCTCACGGCCGTCGCCGCCTACTTCGCCGCCGAGCACGACCAGGCCGCGGTCGCCGCCGTCGTGGTGGCGGTGCTGGCATCTCTGATGGTCAGCTACACGCGTGCGCGGGCCGAGGCGCTCGGCGTCTCGTGCAAGGTGGGGCTGGCCACGCGGCCGGTGCGGGTCGTGATCCTCTCGATCGGCCTCGTGCTCGCGCGCGGCGCGTCGATCGCCAACTTCGAGCTGCTGAAGCCCGCCGTCTACGCGCTCGCCGCGCTCAGCGCGCTGACGGTCATCCAACGGATCGTCTACGTACGAGGCCGCCTCAAGAACGCGGACGGTTGAGCGACCGCCGGGCTCAGACCCTGTAACGAACGGCGCGCGACGGTATACCTCTCCCTGTCGCCCGGACCACCGACCCGACCGCGCCGGGCATGACCTCAGAAGGGAACCCTCTCACCGTGACAACCACCAACGGCCGCGCCGAACATCAGCACGAGAAGGTGCGTGTCGCGATCATCGGCGTCGGCAACTGCGCAAGCTCGTTCGTCCAGGGCGTCCAGTACTACCGTGACGCCGACCCGGCTGAGCAGGTGCCCGGACTGATGCACGTCGCGCTCGGCGGCTATCACGTGCGCGACATCGAGTTCTCGGCCGCGTTCGACATCGACGTCGAGAAGGTCGGCAAGGATCTCAGCCAGGCGATCTTCTCGGGCCAGAACAACACGATCAAGCTCGGCGACGACGTCCCCAGCCTCGGCGTCCCGGTGATGCGGGGGATGACCCACGACGGGCTCGGCCGCTACCTGAGCCAGAAGATCACCAAGGCCCCCGGTCCGACGGCCGACATCGTCGAGGCGCTGCGCAGCACCCGCACCGACGTGGTGGTCTCCTACCTGCCGGTGGGCTCCGAGCAGGCGACGAAGTGGTACGTCGAGCAGGTCCTGAAGGCAGGCTGCGCGTTCGTCAACTGCATCCCCGTGTTCATCGCGCGGGAGGAGTACTGGCATCAGCGGTTCCTCAAGGCAGGCCTGCCGATCATCGGCGACGACATCAAGTCTCAGGTCGGCGCGACGATCGTGCATCGCGCGCTGGCGCGCCTGTTCCACGACCGCGGCGTCAGGCTGATGCGCACCTCGCAGCTGAACGTGGGCGGAAACATGGACTTCTACAACATGCTCGAGCGCGAGCGACTCGAGTCAAAGAAGATCTCCAAGACCAACGCGGTGACGTCGATCATGGGCCACGACCTGCCGGCCGACGATGTCCACGTCGGACCGTCGGACTACGTGCCCTGGCTCACCGACCGCAAGTGGGCCCACATCCGGCTGGAGGGCCAGGCGTTCGGCGATGTGCCTCTGACCGCGGAGCTCAAGCTGGAGGTCTGGGACTCGCCCAATTCCGCCGGGATCGTGATCGACGCCGTGAGGATCTGCAAGCTGGCGCTCAACCACGGGCTCGCCGGGCAGCTGGACGGGCCCAGCTCGTACCTGATGAAGTCCCCGATGCACCAGCGACCCGATGACGAGGCGCGAGAGCTGACCGAGGAGTTCATCCAGCGCTACTCGCAGCCGCCGCTGCAGGCTCAGACCGCCGGAGAGCCGGCGCCCGCGAGCTAGCCGACGGATGGCCGGCGCGGGGAAGCCGGCGCACACCGGCTTCAGCTGGGTTCGCGCCGGAGCCATCCGGCGGCCTAAGATGTGCCGGTGGCACCCGCGCAAGGGCTGACGATCGCGCAGGTCACCCCGTTCGCCTGGGAGGTCGCCAACGAGATCAACGAGCACGTGTCGCGCGTCTCGGCCGAGCTCGCGGCTCGCGGCCACCGGGTGGTCGTGATCGCGCCGTCGCAATCCCCGGCCCTTGTGCGAGACACCCGCCGTGCGCTGCAGTCCGACCCCGACACCGTGCTCGCGCAAGCCGGGGAGGTGCGGATCCTGGGCGTCGGCGAGGTGCTGCCGTTCGCGCCGGCGAGACGGCGGGCCGCATCGCTGCCGGTCGACGTCGCGAGGACGATCGAGCATGCGCTCACGGTGCTGCCGCTCGACGTGGTCAACGTCCATGAGCCGTTCGCGCCGAGCGCCTCCGCTTCAGCTCTGCGCCACTCACGGGCTCTGAACGTCGGCAGCTTCCACGCGCCGACAGAGCGGATCCTCTCCACGCAGGTCACCGGCCCGCTGTCCCGGCTGCTGTTCGCGCGGCTGGACGCGCGAGTCGCCAGCTACGCGGCGACCCGCAGCCTGCTGCAGCGCTACTTCGGCGGCGACTACTCGGTGATCGGCCCGGGCGCCGACCTCGCGCCCCCTCGCGCCGGCGAGCGTGAAGGCCCGGTCAGGATCGCGATGGTGGCCGGCGAGGAGCGGGCCGCCCTGCGCACGCTGCTGCGGGCGCTGCGGGCCCTGCCCGCCGAGCTCGACTGGGAGGTGACGGTCCTCTCCCCGCGCCCCTCGGCTCCGCCGGCGACCGTCGGTCGCGCGCTCCGGGAGCGGATCTCGTTCACGGAGGCGAGCGAGCTCGACGAGGCCGAGGTGCTGGCCCGAGCCGACATCGCGGTATTCGCGTCCGACGGGGTCAGGGCGACGCCGGGAGCGCTCGCGCGAGCGCTCGGGGCGGGAGCGGTCGTGGTCGCCTCTCGCCTGCCGGTCTACGAGGAGCTGCTCGGGGATGGCGAGCACGCGCTGCTGTTCGAGCCCGGGGAGGCGGAGACGCTGGCCGCGCACCTGCGCCGGCTGATCGCCGACCCCGGCTCGCTCGCCGCGGGCGAGCGCGAGACACGGCGCCTTCGAGAGCCGCTCGCGTGGCCGCGCGTGGCCGCGGAGCTGGAGCGCGTCTGCCTGGAGCTGGCGGGGAGGCGGCGCGACCCCGAGGGGGATCACCGGCTCCGCGCCAGGCTCGCCTCACGCCCGCTGATCGACGTCGACCTGCACATGCACACGGATCACTCCAGCGACTGCGCGACGCCGGTCGAGGTGCTGCTGGCGCAGGCCAGAGCGCGGGGCCTCGGCGCGATCGCGGTCACCGACCACAACGAGATCACCGGCGCGCTCGAGGCGCGCGCCAAGGCGGAGGGCGTCAAGGTGATCGTCGGCGAGGAGGTCAAGACCGCCGACCAGGGCGAGGTGATCGGGCTGTTCATCGAGGAGAAGATCCCGCGCGGGATGACGCTGCAGGAGACGATCGCCGAGATCAGGCGCCAGGGCGGGCTGGTCTATGTCCCCCATCCGTTCGATCGGCTGCACTCGGTGCCCGACTACGAGCACCTGCTGGCGGTGATCGACGAGATCGACGCGATCGAGGTGTTCAACCCGCGGATCGCGATCAGCGAGTTCAACGAGGAGGCGGTGAGATTCGCCGCCAAGTACCGGATCCCGGGAGGGGCCGGCTCGGACGCGCACGTCCCCCAGGGGCTCGGATCGGTGCGGATCCGGATGCGGGACTTCGACGGCCCCGACGAGTTCCTGCAGTCGCTGCGCGACGCGGACATCATCCGCAACCCCGCCAGCCTGCTCTACGTCCAGGCATTGAAGTTCATCCAGACACGCGCGCTGCCGGGCGGCGTGCGGCGGGCGTCGCGCGAGCGGCGGGTGCGCCGCGCGACCGGACGCCTGCCGTGACCGAGGTCGGAGGCGACCGCAAGTCCTGATGCAGCGGCAAGGACAAGCCCCGCCGCCGTCCAATCGGACTGGGGTGCCGACGACCGACGACGAGATCCGCGAGAAGTACCTGGAGCGCGCGATCCGCGAGCTGAACTCGTTCGCCAGAGAGCTGAGCGAGTGCTCGGCGTGCCCACGGGGACAGCTCATGCCAGTGCTGGGCTCCGGTCATCCCCAGGCCGACATCATGCTCATCAAGCAGTCGCCGCGGCCTTCGGAGGTCGAGGAGGGAGTGGCGTTCTACGGGCGCACCGGCAACGCGCTGATGAAGTCGCTCAAACGGCTCGCGATCGACCCGCTCGCCGTTTACGGGACCCTGTGCGTGAAGTGCCCGGTCGCGGACCCCTCGCTGGCCGACCCGGCCTGCGTCGGCAGGCTGGTCGAGGAGATCGCGATCGTGTCGCCCAAGATCGTGGTGGTGATGGGACAGGAAGCGCTCGCGGTCGTCAACGACCTCGGCGTTCCGCTCTCCAGACAGCTCGACGCCGCCCCCGGGAGGCTGCAGCGCCTGACGCCGTCGATCGAGGCGCTGTTCGTGCCCAACATCGACGAGGCGCTCGACGAGGAGGGCGCCAAGCGCGCGTTCTGGTCGGCCTTCAGGGTGCTCGGCCGGTGGTGGGCGGATCTGCCGCCCTACTGACCC
>JAJZWB010000144.1 GCA_021846845.1 Actinomycetes bacterium
GCGGTCGCGCCCGTCGCTGACGGTCCAGTCCGCCACGCCGGTGGCGGCGGTGGCGACCCCGGCGACGATGCCCCCCGCGCTGAGGATCAGCGCGCCGGTCGTCTGACCGGCGACGTCGAGCACCACGGCGCCGGCCCAGAAGCCGATCGGAAGGTCGCTGAGCGCGGGATGCAGGGCATGCCCGGTCATCCGGCCGTGCAGCAGATCGAAGATCCGGCCTCCCAGCCTGTGCTCCCGAACGGGTCGCAGCGTGCTGCCGAGCGCCTCCGCGCCCCGCTCCAGTCCCGGCAGCTCCTCAAGGCGCTCCAGCAGGCGCGCGTGCCAGGTGGTCGGCCCGGGAACGGCAACCGGCGCGGTCGCGGCCAGCGACTCTCCGCCGCACGCGCAGGGTTCGGCCCCGGGCTCGGATGGTTGCTCCGCCGGCTCGGCGAGCTCCTCGGCTGCGCCTCCCGGGGCCTCGAGGGAGAGGATCTCCGGATCGACCGGCTCGGCCGAAACGAACACCGTGCCGTCCTGCACCTTCACCGCGTACACGGGCGCCGCGCGGTCCGCGGGAGGCGAAAGCGCCTCCCCGGTCCGCACGTCGAAGCAGGAGAAGTGCAGCGGGCAGTACAGCTCGTGTCCCATCAGCGTGCCCTCGTCCAGATTGGCACGCTCGTGGGTGCAGATCGCACCCATCGCGTACGGGACCCCCTCCACCATGGTGATGAGCACCCGGTTGCCGCTGACCTGCACCGCGCGCATCTGACCCTCGGTCAGATCCGCCGAGCTGCCGACGGCTACGAACTGCAGCGACTCGTAGGCGGAGCGCTGCAGGCTTGGACTCTCTGGCGACATAGGCCGTCCTCTCCTCAGGCTGGTTGCCGCTCGCGCGTCAGGCGCTCGCCCGGCCGTTGGTCTCCGCGACGATCTGCCCGTTCTCCTCCCGAACGGCGAACGTCGTCAGCCGGCGGCTCTCGTCGAACAGGGTGGCGCCGGTCCTGACGTCGTACTCGTATCCGTGCCACGGGCACTTGAGGACGAACCGTCCCGACTCCTCGTGGTACTCGCCGCACTCGCGGCCGTCGACCGCCCTCTGAAGCCGGCCCTTCGACAGGCGCCCGCCCATGTGCAGGCACTTGTCCAGGACGCCGTAAAGCTGGCCGTCCTCGGTGCGAACCACGACGATCGGCATCGGCCCGAGGTTCGCGGCCAGCATCTCGCCGGCGGGGAGGTCGGCCGCGTTGCAGATCACTTGTCTCATCTGTCTGTCTCCGGTCTCAGCGCCGGTCGCCCTGGGTGGCGACCCTGGTGGCGGCGGGCAGGCGCTGGTAGAGGGCACGCGCGTTGTCGTAGAAGATCTTCTGCGCGAGGTCGGCGTTGAGATCGGGCGGGAGCGCCTCCAGCGGAGAGTCGAAGTCCCAGTGCGGGTAGTCGGTCGAGAAGCACACCAGCTCGTCGGACTCCATCTGGCCGATCAGCGTCTCCAGTTGCTCAGCGGTGAACTCCTCGATCGGCTGCGTAGCGAAGCGGATCTGGTCGCGGATGATCTGGCTCGGGAGGCGCTTGACCCACGGAACCTCGTGTCGCAGCTGCCGGTACTGCTGGTCGGCATGCCACATGAAGTGGGGCACGTATGAGAATCCGCCCTCGATCATGTTGACCTTGAGGTCGGGGTACTTGTCGAACACGCCGTTGAAGATCAGGCTGCCCATCTGCGACATGAACACCTGGGGCACCAGCGTGTGCCACTCGGCGAAGTAGCGCCCGAAGCCCATTGAGACGGGGGAGTTCTCGCTGTGGTGAATGCCGACGACGAGGCCGTGGCGCGCCGCAGCTTCGAAGATCGGGTGATACCGGGGGTGACCGAACGGCTGGTCGCCCACGTAGAGCATCACCTGCACGAAGCCGGGATGGGCCGCCATGCGGTCGATCTCCCGGACGGAGCCCTCGGTGTCCCACGCGTTGACGTGCACGGAGCCGCACAGGCGGGGCTCCTTCTCCAGCCAGTGCTCGGCCTGGTAGTCGTTGACGGCCGACATCAGGGCGGTCTTGAACTCCATCCACCCCTCGGCGAACGCGGAGGCGTTCAGCCACCCGGTCAGGATCGCGTACTCGACGTTGTACTCGTCAAGCAGCTGAGAGGTCAGCCATCCGAGGTCGGAGCCTCCGGGCCGCCCGTCGGGCAGCAGCGAGTCCAGCCGGTCCAGTCCGCCCGCCGTGGGCTGCGAGTAGGGCAGCACGCGGTCGGGGACCCACCTGTAGTCGGTGATGTACTTGTGCCAGACCGGTGCCAGATACGGGAGCAGCGATGTGGTGTCGACGCGCTCGTGCACGTCCGTATCAATGAACACCGGGCCGCGCCGCGGCGCGGCGCTGGTGGCGGGGTCAACCGTAATGGCAGTCATCAGCCGAAGACACCTCCGATTGAGGATCGAGCATCCTCGGCGCTCCAGCCGAGGCTTGGTGGCGATTGTTCACATGGCGATCGGCGACCGCCACGGGTGCGCGATGTTGCAGAGGGGTTGCGGTCTGCCCATCGCAGGGCTGACCGCCGCCGTGGGCGGACGGGCCCGCGCATGCTCAGCGGTCGCATCTACGCCGCCGGTGCGCCGACGAAGATGGCGCCGTCGGCCTCTCGTACCGCGACCCGTGTGACGCTCCGCGCGCTGTCGAACAGCGTGGTTCCCGTGGCCACGTCGTACTCGTATCCGTCGCCGGAGCACTTGATCACGAAGCGGCCCTGCTCCTCCTCGTAGCGACCCACATCCGTGGCCGTGACCGCGACGTGGAGCCTGCCGTGAGACAGCCGGCGTCCGCAGTGCAGGCAGCGGTCCTCGAGTCCGTGCAGGCCCCCGTCCGGCGTCCTGATCACGACCACGTCACGACCGTCGGCGAGGACCGGGAGCATCTGCCCGGGCCGCAGCTCGCCCGCGGAGCACACCGCCTGGCCGGCCCCGACCGCGGGCCGAGCGTCGAGTGGAACAGAGTCTGCGTGCATCTGGAGCACCTCCGATCAGTGGAAGAACGCGACGGGGGCAGCGTCGTCGCACCGCCGTGCCCACGCCAGTGGCCGTCTCTCATTGCAGGTGAATTGCCGCCCGGCCTGTTGCACTCAGTTGCGCGCAGGGGTTTGCGGGGTCTCGTGTTGCAACCTGTTGCGCGGGGCCGCGCGGGTGTGCACTCGTTCTGCGCCTCGCGAGCCACCTCTCGACTCCGGTGGACGGCGCGCCACGGCGGCAGGTCGCGGAGGTGGCGCAGCACCGAGCGGACGGGCGAACGCCGGTCAGATATGTGACCTTGGCCGGCGCCCCGCCGTCCGCGAAGGGACGGTGGCGGCGCGGGCTGCGGCGCGCCTGGCCGCGACCCGCGGCGACGATGTGTCATCATCGTTACCGGAACGTGGAACTGTCATCGGCCCAACTCCGATGAGGAACGATCAGCGCAGCGGGAACATCACGCAGGGGGCCGCACCGCGGCAGGTACCGGAGGATCTGAGCGTGACCGTCCGGTGGTCGATGTGGGCGCTGGCGGCGGTGCTGGCGGTCACGGTCGTCGTCGCGCTCGCGGTACGCGGAGTGGGCGGCGGGGCCCACGCGCCGGTGCACGCGCCCAGGTCCCCGGCGATCGACAACATCCTCGGCGGAGGGTACTGAGGGGACCGCGGGCGTCGCGACCGTTCGCGCCTGCCGCGACGAGGCCGGTGGTCGGGCGGCGCCGGGGATCACCCACCGAGGAACTCCAGCAGGGCCTCCGCGACCAGCTCGGGCTGCTCCTCGGCCAGGAAGTGCCCGCAGTCGGGCACGGGCCGGACGCGCAGATCGGTCGCGTACTCGCGCCAGATCTCCTCGACCTCGAAGCGGCCGACGAGGCCCTCCTCCCCCCACAGCAGCAGCAGTGGCATCGCCAGGCGCAGGCCCAGCGCGGCGCTCTCGTCGTCGGCCGGGACGTCCTGGCCCAGCGTCGCGCGGTAGTCGTCAAGCGAGGCTCGCAGCGCCCCGGGTCGGCTGTAGGCCGCGATGTACTGCGCCACGATCGCGTCGTCCAGCGCCCCGCGGCGATGCGTCCACTGCTGGAAGATCCACTGCAGGTAGCGCTCGACGTTGTCGCCGATCAGGGCCTCCGGCAGATCGGGCAGGAAGTGCAGCAGCCAGTGCCAGTAGCCCTGCGCGACGTTGGCGTCCATCCGCCGCAGCACCTCCCTCGTGGGGATGACGTCCAGCAGCGCGAGCCTGTCGACCTCGCCCGGATGGTCCAGGGCGTACCTATGCGCGACCCGCGCCCCGCGGTCGTGGCCCACCAGCACGACGCGGCGGTGGCCGAGCTGGCGGGCGAGCCCGCGGATATCCGCCGCCATGGTGCGCTTGTCGTAGCCGGCGGTCGGCTTGTCGCTGCGCCCGTAGCCGCGCAGGTCGGGCGCGATCGTCGGCCATAGCTCCGCCAGGCGCGGCATCACGTGGCGCCACATCGCGGACGTCTGGGGCCAGCCGTGCAGCAGCACGACGAGCGGCCGGCCGCCGCGGGCGGGCGGCGCGTGCTCCAGGTAGTGCAGGCGCACACCCCCGACGCGCGCCGTCCTGCTGACCGGACCGGGCTCGGGAGCCTCAGACAACGAGCTCGATCACGATCGCGAGCCCCGCCGCCACGCAAGCGAGCGAGGCGGCCCGGCTGAGCGCCCTGGTGGGCAGGCTGTGGGCCAGCTTGGCGCCGAACGCGACGCCGATCGCCGCGGTGAGCCCGAGGCCGGCGCCGAGTCCGAGATCGGGCCGGCCGTAGAGGACGAAGCCGAGCGTCCCGAGGGCGGCCACCGGCAGCTGGGCCAGCTGGCTGAGGGCGACCGTCGGCAGCGCCGGGGCGCTCATCAGCATCAGGGTGGGGATGAGGACCAGCGGGCCGCCGGTTCCGGTGAGGGCCGAGCCGAACCCGACCCACAGGCCCAGCGCCGGCAGGACGCGGTCGGCTGGCATCCTCCCCTCACGGTTGCGACGCTGCCCCCGCGCGGCGTATATCCCCGTGAAGATCAGCACGCCGGCCAGCACCAGCTTCAATCCCGACGACGACACCAGGCCGTTCATCCAGGCGCCGACCAGCGCGCCGGGGACCGCTCCGGCGGCGAGGCGCGCCCCGGGCCGCCAGTCCAGCGAGCCGCGCCGCGCGTACGCGACCGTTCCGGCCAGGCCCGTGAAGACGAACGCGAAGACGCTCGTGGCCATCGCCACATGGATGTCGAAGCCGGCGATGTAGACGACCGCCGGCGTCAGCAGCACGCCACCGATCCCGACGGCGCCGATCAGACAGCCGACCAGGAGGGTGGCCGCGACCAGGCTCAAGGCCGTCATGACGCGCCCCCCGGGCCGCGGCGGGAGAGCGGCAGGGCGCCGGACCGCGGGCTCGCCACGGCGGTCATGACGCGCCCCCCGGGCCGCCGCGCCGCGCCAGGACGATCCTGGCGCCAGCCTCCCTGACCGAGCGCCTGCGCTCGGATGGGGCGAGGCTCGCGTACTCCGGCTCGATCGCCAGGCGCGGCACGAGCCGAGCCACCTCGTCGAGCTCGGCCTCCGTGAGGCCGTAGCGCCCCCGCATCCTGAGCAGGTCGTAGTGGGCGAGCGCCGCCAGCAGCAGCGGAATCGCCAGCACGCCGAGGACCGCGCCGGCGATCAGACCGGCCGCGGTGCCGGCCGAGACCGACCAGCCGGCGGCCGCCACGAGCGGCACGAGCCAGAGGATGCAGAGCGCGAGCCTGGCCTGGCGAGAGGCCCGGCGCCGGCCGGGCGCCGGCGGGGAGCCATTGGCTCCCCGCCGGCGTGGCCGGTCACCTCGTGAAGGTCCCGCCCCGACGCCGTGCACAGCGGACGCCGGTTGGCCGCTGCGGGCCACCGCGGCGCTCCTCAACGGTGCCGTAGGGCCACCGGGGCGCCGCTCATCGCGCCGCCCACGCGGCTTCCTCGGCATGGAACTCCGCCTCGATCTGCTCCAGGGGCTTGCGGGCGGTCTCGGGTCCGAGCAGGTAGCCGATGATCGTCAGCACCCACAGCCCGGCGGTGGCCAGGAACGGCACCGTCGGCCCGAAGGCCGCGATCCCCGCCCCGACCAGGAACGGGGCCGCGATCGACATCACGCGGCCGCCGCCGACGCCGATCGCGAACGAGCTGCCGCGGATGGCCGTCGGGAACAGCTCGCTCAGATACGTGTCGCCCACGCCCCACAGCCAGCCGAGCATGCCGATCTGGAGCGCTCCGAACACCAGGAAGACGCCGAGCTGGCTCGTCGTGGCGGCGACGATCGTGCATCCGATCATGATCAGTGCGCCGAGGATCCCCGCCAGCCGGCGGCCGATCCGGTCCGACAGACCCGTGCCGACGTAGGAGAGCACGAACTGGACCCCGTAGAACATGATCGCGTAGAGGATCGCCGTGCGCGGCGTGACGCCGAACTTCTTGACCATGAAGGTCGTCAGGAAGACAGACAGGCCCCAGTAGCCCATCGCGTTGGCGGTGTAGAGCAGCCAGCCGATCCCGATCCGCTTGCGGACCACCGGCGCGTGCCAGAACCTCTCCGCCGCCGTGCGCTGGAAGCTGAAGATGGACAGCGCGGCGAGGATGCCGAGCGCGCCCCCGGTCACGAGCGCGGCGGCGGGAGCCTTGCCCATCTGCACGAGCAGGCCGATGCCGAGCGCGGCGGCGGACAGCAGGCCGAGCGGAACCGCGGTCAGGGCCGGCGCTCGGCTGGAGCGCACGTCGGCAGGCCGCGCCGCCCGCTCGCCGAGACGGGTCTCGCCGGCGTGCATGTGGTTGAGGCTGTGCATCGCGTGCTCGGCGTCCAGCTCCGCATGCGCCGCCTCGAACTTCGCCTCGGTCTTCTTGATCGCCCAGCGCGTCGACTCCTTGCTGAGGCGCTGGAAGAGGAACACCGCCGTGGCGGGGACCATCGCGATCAGGAACACCGCCCGCCAGCCCCAGGCCGGCACGACGAACAGCGCCGCCAGGCCGGCCAGGATGTAGCCGAGCGAATACAGGGAGAACATGATCCCGCCGGTTCCGACCCCACGGTGCCTGGTCTTGAACATCTCGCAGGTGTACGGCGCCCCGACGGCGAGTTCCCCCGCGCCACCGACGCCGGTGAGGAAGCGCATGATCGTGAAGAACGTGGTGCTCGTTCCGATTCCCCCGAGCGTGGTGGTGATGCCGTACAGCAGGATCGAGACGCCGAGCGCGTCCTTGCGACCGAACTTGTCGGCCGCGATCCCGAAGCCCATCGTGCCGACCGTGTAGCCGACCAGGAAGATCGAGCCGATCACGCCGGCGGTCACCGGGCTGAGCGCCAGGCTGACGGTGATCAGCGGCAGCACCAGACCGTAGATGTTGACCGCGTACGCATCGAATGCGTATCCGAGGCCCGCGGCCACGGCGACCATCAGGGCGCTCCTGAGCGGGATCTCCTGGCTCAGGTCCTCATGCGCCCTCTCGTGCAGGCTCGGCAGCGAACGCGGCGCGTCGAGCAACTCGCTCTCGGTGATCCCCGAGCGAGACAATGCGGCTACCTGCTCTTCACTCACAGACTTCACCCTCTCCTTGCGAGCTCACCGCATGCCGCGAGGCTCGATGGTTTCACCGCCGACGGCCGGGGGACGCGTGAGGACGCCAAGCGCCACGCTGAGCCCCAAGGGCCATCGGCAAACTGAGGTGATCCCGGCTTCAACTCCCACGCCTCCCTCACGTACGTTGACTGGAGTTGGTCAGCTCCGACCAGGGTGGCGACTATTCCAGGGCCCCGGTTGGGCTCGCGGGGGGCACCTCTGTTGCAAGTGGTTGCAGCAACGCTGTTGCAACACGCTTCACGGATCGCAGGGACGCGAAGGCCTCAACCGGCGATCGCGTCTTCGATGCGCTGCGCCCGACCGGCCGGCGGGGGCTTCAGCGTGGAGCGCGAGCTTGCCAGCGAGCGCTCGATGCGAGCTCTGAGCTCGATGATGGCCGGAGCGGTGGAGGACGGCAGGAGCCTTCCCGGGTGGGGCAGGGGAGCGCCCGGATCCGGATCCTGCTCCAGCAGCTCGAGCAGCTCCAGGAAATCGGCCTTGACCTGGGCCACCAGGCGGTAGGGCCGCGTGCGGATCACCGAGCCGAGCAGGCGGCGCAGGCGGGAGATCTCCGCCCGGATGGTGACCGCCTTGATCGCCGCGCCGTACAGCGCGGACGCGAGGTCCTCCTCGCTGAGGCCCTCGGGATGCTGGGAGAGGATCACCAGGATCTCGCTGTGGCGCGGCGTGAACTCGAACGCGCGCCGGCCGAGCGCGCCCGCCGCTCGCTCGCGTCCGAGCGCCTCGAGTCGCAGCACGGCCGCGCGATCGGTCGCCTGCTGATCCGTCTCACGCGTCACGAGGAATCCCTCGCCGCGGCGCGACTTCTCGACCACCACCTTGGTCGTCACGGGGGCCATGGGAACCCCCTCCGGGGAGAGGCGCAGGCGGGACCCGAGCCATCCCTGCGGGGTCGAGACGAGCACCCGACCCATCGGGTTGACGACCGCGCTCGCCTCGGCGCCGCCGCCGAGCACGTACTCGAAGTACTCGACCTTGAGCCGCTGGTCGCGCTGCTCGGCCTCGTGGCGCAACTGGGCCTCGATGATCTGCGCCGCCGCCACGACGAGCGCGAAGCCGTGCGGATGCGCGCGCTTGAACGAACCCGCGAGCGCGACGACCGCGACCAGCTGATCGGTCTCAGGCTCTCGGATCGGGGCGGCCGCAAAGGACCATCCATGCAGGCTGCGCTTGTAATGCTCGGCGGAGAACACCTGCACGGCATGTGCGAGCGCGAGCGAGGTGCCGA
>JAJZWB010000015.1 GCA_021846845.1 Actinomycetes bacterium
CTCGCCGTGTGCGCGCGCGGCCGCGATCCGCTCGCGAGCGTCCCGGCGGGCCCCGGCAAGCACGCGCCGGGCGTCTCGCTCGGCCTGATCGAGCACCCGGGCGGCCTGCGCCCGCGCATCGGCGAGGAGCGCCTCCTGGGCCGGGCCGAGCGTCAAGCGGGCACCACCACCCAGACCAGGTCTTCACGCGCGCGCAGGCGCGGTCCCAGAGCCGCGGCCGCGGCGGCGGTGAGGATCACGCAGGCGACCTCGGGCGAGAGCCGGCCCCAGGCCTCGCGCACGGCCCGGTCGTCGTCGGCGGCCACCACCTGCACGCCCGCCAGCCCGTACCCGGCCAGCCGCGCCCCGTCGCCGATCGCCGCGACCTGGCTCACGCCCGGCCGGTCCGCGCCCCGTCAGCGATCGCCGCGACCTGGCTCACGCCCGGCCGGTCCGCGCCCCGTCAGCGATCGCCGCGACCTGGCTCACGCCCTGCCGATCAGGATCACCGCGACCACCAGCCCGTAGATGGCGATCCCCTCGGCCAGCCCGACGATCACCATCGCGCGCCCGAACAGCTCAGGCTTCTCGCTGATCGCAGCCAGCGCCGCCGCGCCCGTGTAGGCGACCGCGATCGCGGCGCCGATCGTGGACCCGGCGATCGAGATCGCCGCGCCGATCAACGCCGCGCCCGGGTCGGCGGCCGTCGCGCCGCCCGCCGCCCGGGCCGGCGCGACGATCCCCAGGGCGAGCACCGCCATCGCCACCAGCGCTCCGAGGCCCGCGGCGAGATCGACCGTGACCAGCCCTCGCACCGCCCGGTGCGGTCCGCGACGCAGCCACGCCATCGTCACGAGCGCGACCGCGACGGCCACGGGCGCCGAGAGCAGCAGCGAGTCGATCATCCCGCCGAACGCCGCCCCACCACCGGGATCCTCCACGGCTCGAACCGCTCGCCCTCACCCGCGAACACCCGTGAGAAGAGCTCGTAGTACTCGAGGCGCATCGCCTGGATCGCGGCCACCAGCGCCTCCAGCGCGAACGCGGCGGCGTTGCCCACGGCGAACAGCAGCACGGCCCCGACCCGGCCGAGGACCGACCCCGCCCACAGCGAGCGCGCCCCGTCCAGCACGACCAGTCCGAGCGCGGCGTGCATCAGCCCGAAGGCCGCCAGGCGCGAGAAGGAGATCACGTTCGCCCCGACCCTGGTCACGGCGTCCAGCACCTCGATCAGCGCCTCGGCCACGCCCGCGCCGGAGAGCCCTGCATCGGCCAGGAAGCCGGCGAACAGCAGCGCCATGCCGCCGGCCAGCGTCGCGCCGCCGGCGATCAGCGGAGCCGTCGCGCCGACCAGCACGCCGACCGCCAGCAGCCCGGCGCCGGCGAACACGGCAAGCCCCGCGACGCCGGAGGGCGCAAGCAGCGCGGCGCGCGCCCCCGCCTCGCGCCAGCGGTTGGCGATCCCCAGCGCGTAGCTGGATGCGAGCAGCAGCGCTCCCACCGCGACCCCGATCTCAAGCAGTCGCAGCGGCTGATCGAGCGGCTTGCCCCACACCGTCGGCACGATCCCGGTCGGGCCGAAGGCCTCGCCGTAGAGCAGACCGAAGGCCGCGGCCGCCAGACCGCCGACCACCGCGAACGGCCACAGCGAGCGCACGCCCTGCAGCGCCGGCGAGCGCACGCCCTGCAGCGCCGGCGAGCGCGCGCGGCGCAGCAGCACGCCGAGCGCCACCAGCAGCAGGCCGTGCCCCGCGTCGCCGAACATCATCCCGAACATGACCACGAACGAGACCGCCGCAAACGGAGTCGGATCGAGATCGGCGTACCGGGCGGGGCCGTATGTCTCGACCAGCGTGCGGAAGCGCGCCCCCGGCCCGCCGCGGGCGAGCAGCGTCGGCGGCTCGACGAGCGCAGGGCGCGGCAGCTCGACGGCGGCCGCGCCGACCGTCCGCAGGCGCTCGGCGAGCTCGGGCAGCTCCTCCACCGCAATCCAGCCCACCAGGATGGCGAACTCCCCGTGCGACAGGCTCCCCCGCGCACGACGCTCAAGCTCGGCCTCGCCCGCGAGCAGGTCCTCCCGGCCGTCGCGCTCGAGCTGGGCGACGTCGACGGCCTGCGCCGAGATCCTCGGCGGGGAGGCGGCGCCCTCGCCGCGCTCGCGCCGCACCCGGCGCAGCGCCTCCACCGCCTCTCCCCCGGGTGCCGGAAGCGGGCCGATCAGCTGCACGCCGCCGAAATCGGCGATCTGCACCAGCATCGCACGCAACCGCGATCCGGGCGCGATCAGGGCCACGCGGGCCATCCGGGCGGGAGCCCAGCGCCGTGGACGCGCCTCACGCAATCTCCTCGAACGTCCCCGTCCCGCCCCGGGCCGCGCAGGCAAGCGCGGCCGCCACGCGCCAGGCGTCAACCGCCAGCAGCGTGATCGAGCCCACGACCGCCGGGCGCCCGAGGTGCGGATCGCGCGCGAGCAGCGCGGCGTCACGTTGGACTCGACGCCACCAGGCGGCCTCGCCGCGCCACAGGTCGGCCGCGACCTCGATCCCGGCCAGCGACCACCCAGCCTGCGCCGGCAGCGCCCGGCGCAGGCTGGGTGGATCCGCCGCCCGCTCCCAGACCTCCCCCACTCCCGGCGGCCTTCGCGCGGCCAGGCGGCTCGGCTCGCGCTCGGAGAGCAGAAGCTCGCGCGCGAGCAGCAGGCCGACGGCGCCGGAGGCCCAGGCCGCCGCCTCGGGCACGTCGTCGATCACCCGTCGCCCCCAGGCCAGCCGCAGCCCCAGGCCGACGGTCACGGGGTCGTCCGCGCCCGGGTCTCCCCACCGCGAGCCGGCGAGCACGCGGCGCACGTCGGCTGCGCTCTGGGCGCTGCCGATCAGCGGCCAGACGGTCGCCAGGCCGCCCAGCTCGAACGGGGGCCCGAGCGGGCCCCCGCGCGCCGGTCCGACGAGGTATGCCAGGCGATCCTCGACGTTGACCAGCTCAAACCAGGCGACCAGCGCCCGCACCGGCTCCAGCGCCCGCGGCGGCAGCCAGCCGGCGAGCACGCGGATGTGCCACAGGGCCGTCCGGGCGCACCCTCGCTGGGCACCGCCGAGATCGAGCCCGGGACGGACGAAGCGGCCGTAGGCGCCGCCGGCCAGCGCGGAGATCCCGTTCGCGAGCGAGCCCGCCGACGCCAGCGCCCGGGCCTGCTCCCATCCCAGCCGCCGGGCGAGCATGTTGCGAGCGCGGACGCTGCCCGCCACCCAGCCGGGGCTCAGAGGCCGCTGTGCCTGACGCACTCCAGCACCTCCGACAGCACCGCGGCGACCCGTTCGTCGGCCTGCGCGCGGATCGCGAGGGCCTCACGCGACGCCTCCGCCCGCACCCGCGCGCGGTCCCGGCGCGTACGGGACCGCAGCCGCGCCGCCGACCGCTCGCGCTCGACCTCGGCCGCGCCGCGCGCTCGCTCTGAGAGCGCGCGGGCGCGGCCGCCGGCCTCAAGGGCGCGCCGCCTCGCCAGCTCGTCCGCATCGCGGCGGATCGTCTCCGCCTGCCGGCCGACGGCGTCGAGCCGGCGCAGCAGCGGCGCGAGCTCCGCCTCAAGGTCAGCGCCGGAGGCGGGCACGCCGAGCGCCTCCACCGGCCGCCCGGGCACCGCCAGCAGACGGCGGAACCGGCTCAGGAACGACGGGAGCGAGGGCAGCGGCATGACCGACTCAGGCGCCCGCTCGCTCGCCGCGCGGCGATGCCCACGAGCCCCGCCAGGCCGGATGTTTCACCACCGTACAACCGTATAGCGGTAGTTGTGTAGAATCGGTCCTCGATTTCATTCGTCGACACAGCCAGATGGAGCCTCAGATGACCAGGAACATGAGCAACAACGAGCGGCGGGCGCGCGCGCTCGCGCCAGCCCAGGGCCCCGATCGGGAGCCCGCCGGACCGCGATCCTCCGCCAGGCGATGAGCGCGACCATGAGCAGCGATGCGTGGGATCGCCGCTACGCCGCCAAGGAGCTGATCTGGACCAGCCAGGCGAACCGATTCCTGGTCGAGGAGGCGCAGGCGCTGACGCCCGGACGGGCGCTGGACGTCGCCTGCGGCGAGGGCCGCAACGCGGTCTGGCTCGCCGAGCGCGGATGGAAGGTGACCGGAGTCGACTTCTCGCAGGTCGGGCTGGAGAAGGCCGGCGCGCTCGCGCAGGCGCGAGGCGTGCAGGCCGAGTGGGTGGTCGCCGATCTGCGTCAGTACAGCCCGCAGCCGCGGGCGTTCGACCTGATCGGGGTGTTCTACCTCCAGCTCCCCGCCGATGAGCGCAGGGCGGTCCTGCGCGCGCTCACGGAGGGGGTAGCGCCGGGCGGCGCGCTGCTCGTGGTCGCCCACGACGCCGACAACCTGGAGCACGGCTACGGCGGGCCCCAGAATCCGGCCGTGCTGTACGGCGCGCAGGACGTGGTCGGCGACCTCGAGGGCACGGGTCTGCAGATCGAGCGAGCCGAGACGGTCCGGCGGCCCGTCGAGACCCCCGATGGCGAGCGGATCGCGCTTGACTCGCTCGTGCGGGCCCGGCGCGGAGCAGGCGAAGGCTGAGCGATGGCCGGCGGCGGGCCGCTGTCGGACCGGCCGGCGAGCCCGCGGCCGCCCCTGCCCAAGCAGGAGTTCGACTGGATCTTCAGCCGGGTTCCGCGCCTCACGGTCGAGGTCGTGATCGGCTCGCCGCGGCGCGGAGTGCTGCTCACGCTGCGCGACATCGAGCCGTGCCGGGGCCTGTGGCATCTGCCGGGCGGCACCGTCCGCTTCGGCGAGCCGCTCGTCGACGCGGTCACGCGGGTGGCCAGGGACGAGCTCGGAGTGGTCGTGACGGTCGGCCCGCTGCTCGGCGCGATCGAGTACCCGAGCCACTACGAGAACGGACTCGACTCGCCCGTCGGACTCGCGTTCTCCGCGGAGATCGCCGGCCCCCAGGACCCGCCGGCCGCCGGCCGGTGGTTCACCACGCTGCCGGCCGAGATCCACGACGAGCAGCGCGCCTTCCTTACCGAGCACGTGCTCGGCCCCGCCGCGCGCTCGGTCGCCGACGACGGGGACCGTCGGCGCGAATGATCTCCGCGGGCCGCTCGCGCGCCCGCGGGACCGTGACCCTGGTTCTCGGCGCGGCGGTCACGGTGGCCGCGGTCGCGGCGGTCCTGTCGTCGGCGGGCGGGGTGGGCGACGTCGTCGGGGCGCTGGGGCGAGTGTCCGCCGGGTGGACGCTCGCGGCCCTCGCGGCCACGCCCCTGGGCTACGCACTGCTGGCGGTGCACCTGCGACGGCTGTCCGGGGGGCGGGTGTCCATCTGGCGGGCGGCGCGAGCCGACCTGCTGCTGTTCGGGCTGGGGAACCTGCTGCCGGGCTCGCCGGCCCCGGGCGCGCTGCTTGCCGGACGCGCCCTGCGTCGCGACGGGCTCTCGCCCGCGCGGACGCGCCTGGTACTGACGCTCACGCTGTGGTTCAACGTCCGCAGCCTGCTCGGGCTCGGAGCGCTCGCGTTCCTGGTCGCGGCCGCCCGCCAGCACCCCGGGCTGCGGAGCTCGGGGCTGCTGTGGCTGGTGGCGCTCGCGGTGATCCTGTCGCTCGCCGCCACCGCCACCCTGGCCGCGCGCCCGGGCACGGCCCGGCGCGGCGCGCTGCTCGCCGCCCGCCTGCGACCCGCGAGGCGGCGGCGTGCGCCCGCGTCGGGCGCGACGCGAGCCACGGCCGAGGCGTGGCACGCCGAGGCGAAGGCCGCGGTCGGATCGCCCCGCCACCGGGCGCTCCTGGTCGGCCTCGCGGCGGGATCGTGGCTCGCCGACGCCGCCTGCCTGGGCCTGGCGCTCGCCGCCGCGGGCACGCCGCTGGAGCCCGACATCCTGATGCTGGTCTACGTCACCGGGATCGCGATCTCCGCCCTGCCTCTGCTGCCGGGCGGGATCGGCGCCGTGGAGGCGGCGGTGCCGGTGCTGGCGCACCACTTCGGTGCGCCGCTGGACGCGGCCCTGGCGGGGACGCTCGTGTACCGCGGGATCTCGACGCTGCTGCCCGCCACCGCCGGCGCGCTCCTGCTGGCGACGGCGGCGCTGGGCGCCCGGGGGCGCGCTCTCCGCGGGCCGGGCGAACGCCCAACCGCCGATCCGCAGCCTGCCGACGGCGGACCGGTTTCCCGCACACCGGGCGAACGCCCAGCCGCCGATCCGTAGCCTGCCGACGCCGAACGCGCTCCAGCCACGATGTGCCGACGTCGGCGAGGTGGCAGGTTGGACCCGTGCCCGGTCGCAGCATCCGCATCGCCCGGATCGCCGGCATCCCCGTCGGCGTGAGCCCGCTGTGGCTGATCATCGTAGGGCTGATCACATGGTCGCTGGGCGCCGGCTACTACCCCGGCCAGGTGCCGGGCATCACGGCCGCCCAGTCGTACGGCCTCGGACTGGCGAGCGCGCTGCTGCTGTTCGCGAGCATCCTCGCGCACGAGTTCGGCCACGCGCTGGTCGCGCGGCGGCGAGGGGTGAGGGTCGAGGAGATCGACCTGTGGCTGCTGGGCGGGGTCGCGAGGATGAGCGGCCAGCCCCGGACCGCCGACGACGAGCTGCAGTTCGCGCTCGCGGGTCCGATCGTCACCGCCGTGGTCGCGGCGGTGTTCGGCGCGATCGCGCTGGCGCTGCCGGGCTCGACCCCGCCCGCCGTGACGGCCCTGGTCGACTACCAGGCGGAGGTCAACCTCCTGATCCTCGGCTTCAACCTGATCCCGGCGTTCCCGCTGGACGGCGGCCGTGTCGCCCGGGCACTGCTGTGGCGCAGGAGCGGGAGCATCGACTCGGCGACCCGGATCGCCGCCCGGATCGGGTCGGTGTTCGGCTACCTGCTGATCGGATTCGGCTTCCTGACCGCCCTCGCGGGGGCGTTCGGCGGGCTGTGGTTCGCGGTGATCGGGGTGTTCATCGTCCTCGCCGCCGGGGGCGAGCGGATGCAGGAGCAGATCGTGGTGGCGTTCGCCGGCGTGACAGCGGGCGAGCTCATGTCCCGGCCGGCCGTCTCGCTGCCCGCCGAGCTGTCGCTCGCCGAGGCGCAGGGGTACTTCGCGAGATACCGCTTCACGTCGTTCCCGGTGGTCGACCGCGAAGGCCGGGCCCTGGGGATCCTGACGATCGACCAGCTGGCCCGGACCGCGCGCGGCCGCTGGGAGCAGACCTCCGCGGGCGAGCGCGCTGAGCGTGATCCGGCGCTGCTGATCGGCGAGCGCGAGGACGTCGCCGAGCTGCTAGGCCGCCCCGCGTTCGCCCGGCTGGGGCGCGCGGCCGTGATCGACGACGCGGGCCGGCCGCTCGGGGTCGTGTCGGTCACCGACGTCCAGCGGGCGATCCGCGCCTCGCGCCTGCACGACGTGACGGGTGACCCGGCCGGGGCGCGGCGGCGCTGAGGTCGCGGCGAGCGCAGGCAGACCCGGCGGCCCCGGCGGCTACCGCGAGCGCGAGCTCAGACGGCCCCGGCGAGCTCAGGCAGACCCGGCGGCCCCGGCGGCTACAGCGAGCTCAGGCCGAGCGCTCGAGCTCCGCCGGGCTCTCGGGCGGCCGCTGGATGCCGGCCGCCTGGTAGGCCTCGTCCTGATCGAGCGTCTCGTGCTCGAGCAGCGCCTCGGCCAGCGCATCGAGCCGGTCGCGGTTGGCGCTCATCAGCTGCGTGACCCGCTCGTGGGCCCGCTCGATCAGGTGGCGCACCTCCTCGTCGACCAGCTGCCGGGTGACCGGCGAGATGTCGCTCGAGCCCGGGAAGGCCAGCGGACCGTTCTCGGTGATCACCGTGACCGGCCCGATCACGTCGCTCATCCCCCACAGCCCGACCATGTTGCGAGCCAGCTCGGTCGCCTGCTTGATGTCGTTCTGCGCCCCGGTGGTGACCTCGCCGAAGACGAGCTCCTCGGCCACCCGCCCGCCGAGCGCGACCTGGATCTTCCCCAGCAGATAGGGGCGGTCGTAGCTGAAGCGGTCGGCCTCCGGCGCCGAGAGCGTGACGCCGAGGGCCACGCCGCGGGGGATGATCGAGACCTTGCGCACCGGGTCGGCCCCCGGCGTGAGCATGCCGATGACCGCGTGACCGGCCTCGTGGTACGCGGTCCGCCTGCGCTCCCTGGGGCTCAGCAGGATCCGGCGCTCGGTCCCGAGCACCAGCTTCTCGAGCGCGTCCTGGAGGTCACGGTTCGTGACCGCCTCGTGGGCCCGCCGCGCGGCTGTGAGCGCCGCCTCGTTGACCACGTTGGCGAGGTCGGCCCCGACCATGCCGGGGGTGGTGGCCGCGAGCCGATCGAGATCGACGTCGGCGGCGAGCGGCACCGCGCGGGTGTGCACCTCCAGGATCTTGCGCCGGCCCACGGTGTCAGGCGGCTGCACGGCGACACGCCGGTCGAATCGCCCCGGACGCAGCAGCGCCGGATCGAGCACCTCCGGCCGGTTGGTGGCCGAGATCACGATCACGCCGACGGACGGATCGAATCCGTCCATCTCGGTGAGGATCTGGTTGAGCGTCTGCTCACGCTCGTCGTGCCCCCCACCGAAGCCGCCGATCGCGCCGGCGCGCGAGCGTCCGATCGCGTCCAGCTCGTCGATGAAGATGATCGCGGGGGCCGCCTCCTTGGCCTGGGCGAACAGGTCGCGCACGCGCGACGCGCCGACGCCGACGAACAGCTCGACGAACTCCGACGCCGAGATGGAGAAGAACGGAACCTGGGCCTCGCCCGCCAGCGCGCGCGCGAGCAGGGTCTTGCCGGTCCCGGGGGGGCCGGTCAGCAGGACGCCGCGAGGGATCCGGCCCCCGAGGCGCCGGTACTTCTCCGGGCCCTTCAGGAAGTCGACGATCTCGGTCAGCTCCTCCTTGGCCTCGTCGATCCCCGCCACGTCGGCGAACGTGACGTGCTGCTCGGAGGGCTCCACGCGCTGGGCCCGAGAGCGGCCGAACGCGCCGATCCCGCCGCCGCCGAGCCCGCCGGCGGCGCTGCGGGCCATCCATACGAAGAACAGCACGATCAGCAGGGCCGGGCCGAAGCTGATCAGAATCGTCCAGAACAGCGGCGTGCCGCTCGAGGGCGCGGTCGCGTTGATGACCACGTGCTTGGACTGCAGGAGCTGGAGCAGCGTCTTGTTGTCGACGAACTCGGGCAGCTCGGTGACGAAGCGCGTCACCGGCTTGGCGGCGCTGTCGGGGTAGCGCACCTCCTTGCGGAACTCGCCCTGGATCGAGCTTCCCTTCGACGAGATCGAGCTGACGTTGCCGGACTGCACCTGCTCCAGGAAGTTGGGGCTGTACGGGATCCGCACGCTCGCCGGCGTCGTCTGGAGCGCGGATGCCAGCACGATGTTGATCAGCAGCAGGATCAGGAAGAAGATCAGCAGCCCGGGGCCGAAGATGCGCTGGCGCGGCTCAGGGGGCGCGCCGCGGCCGTCGGGACCGGGACGCACCCGCCAGCCGCTGGGATGGCGCTCGCCGCGCGGATCCCGGTGCTCGGGCTGGTCCCTGCGGGATGCGTCGGGCGTCGGCGCGGCCATCACGCCCCCGTCTCGGTCGGCCTGTCGGGGTGCTCCAGCATGAGCCGACCGTAGAGCCGCAGCGGGGCACGACCATCGGGGCCAAGCCGCCCACCGCCTCCGTAAGAATCCGTCCCCCCATGGCAGCCCGAGCGACGCCGGGCCGCCGCCGGTCGCCGGTCCGCCCTGCCCTGCCCGCGCTGCCCCTGCCCGCGCTGCGGCGGGTCGCCGGCCCGCGCTGCCCCTGCCCGCGCTGCTAAAGACCGGCGTGTGCGTTGCCGCGCAGCACCGCGTACACGGCCGATGCCGGGATGACCAGCACCGGGCGGTCGGCGATCTCCAGCAGCTCGTGCGAGACGCTGCCGAGCAGCGCCCGCAGGCGGCCCAGGCCGTGCGCTCCGACGACGATCTCGTCGGCGTCGACGTTGCGCGCCACATCGGCGATCGCCTGCGCGGGCGGGGCGCCGACCAGCTCGGTGTCGTAGTCGGTGTCCAGCAGCTCCTCGTTGCCCGTCAGCGGCAGGGCGTCCAGGATCGCCCGCCCGCGCTCCCTGCGCTCGACCAGCAGCCGGTCGGTCACGGGAGTGCCGAGGCGGTCGGTGGGCACCTCGTAGCCGTGCACGACGACCACCCTCCCGCGGCGGCCCGCGTGGCGCGCGGCGACCATCACAGCGGCGCGCGACGCCTCGGAGCCGTCGTAGCCGACGACGATCACCTGATCATGCTCCGCGGTCTCCATGTCCCGCCAGCCTAGACCCGCCGCGGGCGGGCCCTCATCGTGGTTTCCCCGCAGCCGTGCCGCGTAGTCCCGGGCGCCCGGCCCGATGCCCGCGGCGGTTGCGGCTCGGCCCCGCCTCCATCCGTGGAAACCTCCCATCGCCGCTGCCGGGCGGCGCGGATGGATCGGCCGGCGGGCGAGCCTAGATTCGGCCGCATGGCCACCAAGCACGTAGACATCATCGACCGAAGTATCGAGAAGGCGCACGTCTGGGTCAACGACCTAGCGGACGCGCTCGGGACCGAGGACCGTCAGTACGCCTACCGGGTGCTGAGAGCGGTACTGCACGCCCTGCGCGACCACCTCCCGGTCAACGAGGGAGCCCAGCTCTCCGCCCAGCTGCCGGTCTTCGTGCGCGGGATCTTCTACGAGGGCTGGACGCCCGGCCGCACGCCCGAGCACGCCCGCGACCGCGACACCTTCCTGCGCGCGGTCGCCTCGGAGGCGCGGCTCGCCGGCGAGACCGAGGCGTCGTTCGCCGTCTCGGCCACCGGCCGCGTGCTCAGCCTGCACGTCTCCTCAGAGGAGGTCGGGAGCGTCCTGCACGCGCTGCCGGCGCACCTGCGCGAGCTGCTCGTTCCCGCGGACGGCCCGCCGCAGGCCAATCCGTAGATCGCCACACGAGGCGTCAGCCGCGCCCCCCGATGGCGTCGGCGCGAGGCGGGGATTAGATCGGAGGCGGAGATGGACCAGCAGAGCAGCAGCCAGCCGGACGGGCACGATGTCGGGCGCTGAGCCGCCGACCATCGCCGTCGACACGGCGAGCGTCGCGGCGCTGGAGCGGATCGGGCGACTGGACACCCACGGGCACGCCGTCCTCAGCGTCTACGTCGACCTGGACCCGAGCCGCTTCCCGACCCCGGGGACGCGGATGTCCCAGATCGGGTCGCTGCTGGAGGAGGCGCACCGCCAGGCGGGCGATCGGGAGCTGGAGCGCGTCGCGCGCTGGCTGGAGACCGACCCGGAGGCGGTGCGCGGAGCGCACGGCCTGGCGATCTTCTCATCGTCCGAGGCGGGCGTGTTGGAGGCGGTGCGCCTGCCGAGGCCCGTGACGCCGCTCGCCGTCGTCGATTTGATCCCTTGGCTGGAGCCGCTCGCGGCGGAGATCTCCCCCGGCGAATGGGGCGTCGCGGTCATCAGCCGCCGCGCCGCGCGGCTGCTGCGCGGTGGACCGGATCGGCTGACGCAGTTCGCGCTGATCGAGGACGACCTTTACCGCCGGCACTCGCAGGGCGGCTGGTCGCAGGCCCGCTTCCAGCGCGGCATCGAGGAGCAGGTGGCCGCGCATGTGCGCAGGGTGGCAGAGCGCCTGCTGCGCGCGCACCTGCGCGCGCGGTTCTCAGATCTGGTGATCGTCTGCTCGGGCGAGCTGCGACCGCTGGTCGAGCGCGAGCTCGCCGGCGAGCTGAGCGGCCGCCTCGCCGCGATCCTCGACTCAGACCTCGAGCACGCGTCCGTGGAGCGGATCGCCAGGACGGTCAAGCCGGCGATCGAGCGCGCGGAGGACGACCGCGAGCGTGCCCTGATCGCCCGGCTGCAGCAGGGCCTCGGGACCGGCGGGCCCGCTGCCGCCGGCCTGGACGAGGTGCTGTCGACGCTTGAGCAGGAACGGGTGGCGACGCTGCTGATCCCCGAGCGAGGGGCGCTCAGCGCCGGTCGGTGCCCAATCTGCGGGCGACTCTCGACCGACGGCGGCGCCACCTGCCCGCTTGACGGGTCGCGGCTGGTGGAGGTCGATGCGCTCGCCTACGCCGTCGAGGAGGCCGTTCGTCAGGGGGCCGACGTGGTGACCGCGCGTCATCAATCGCAATGGCTGGCCGAGCACGGCGAGATCGCCGCCGCGCTTCGCTGGTAGGGGCGATGGGGCGCGACCGGCAAGCGGGTCACGGCGCGGACCTCCGCCGAGATCGAGCCACCGTGCGGGTGCAGCACGAGGCGCGGGGCGGCTGGTCGGTCGCGATGCCCGACCGCGGCGACGCGGTCATGGTCGAGTCGTTGCAGGATGCCCGCCGGATCGCGTACCGGTGCGCGGCTCGATCACGCCCGGCCGAGCTGATCGTCCATGACGCCTACCACCGCGTGTGCCACCGGGAGCTGCTCGACGGGCGAGGCGCCCACAACCCCGCGGCCAGGGCGCCGAGCGGGTGATCCGCATGCGGAAGCGCGTGCCAACAGAACGGACCGGAGGTGTGCGATGAGCGCAATCACGATCAGCGCTATCAAGGCCGACGTCGGCGGCTTCGTGGGCCACTCGGCGATCCACCCGGAGCTGGCGGCCGAGGCCACCCGGCAGGTCACGCTGGCGATCGAGCACGGGCTGCTGGTCGACGGCACGGTGAACGCCTGCGGTGACGACGTCAACCTGGTGATGACCCATCGGCACGGAGTCGACGCCGAGCCGATCCACCGCTTCGCCTGGGACACGTTCGTCGAGCTGACGCGGGTGGCGAAGCGCCTGCACCTGTACGGCGCCGGCCAGGACCTGCTGGCGGACGCCTTCTCCGGCAACGTGCGCGGCGCCGGGCCCGGGGTGGCCGAGGTGGAGATCCTGGAGCGCCCATCCGAGCCGTTCATCGTGTTCGCCGCCGACAAGACCTCGCCCGGGGCGTGGAACCTGCCGCTGTATGAGATGTTCTGCGACCCGTTCAACACCGCCGGGCTGGTTATCGACGCGCACATGCACGACGGCTTCACGCTCGAGGTACACGACCTGATCGATCATCGGCGCGCGTTCTTCAGCTGCCCCGAGGACATCTACGACCTGCTTGCCTACATCGGCACCACGGGCCGCTTCGTGATCAAGCACGTGTTCAGGCGCGACAACCTGGACGAGCCGGTGGCGGTGACCTCCACCTCGCGGCTGTCGCTGATCGCCGGTCGCTACGTCGGCAAGGACGATCCGATCATGATCGTCCGCTGCCAGAGCGGCCTGCCCGCCGTCGGCGAGGCGCTCGAGCCCTTCGCCCGGCCCCACTACGTCTCCGGCTGGATGCGCGGCTCGCACAACGGGCCGCTGATGCCCTGCGCGCTCGATGACGCGCACCCGTCGCGGTTCGACGGCCCGCCCCGCGTGGTCGCGATGGGCTTCCAGCTGGCCGACGGAAGACTGGTCGGCCCCCGGGACATGCTCGGCGACGTGTCGTTTGACCGCGCGCGCCGGCAGGCGCTGGAGATGGCCGACCACATGCGGCGCAACGGGCCGTTCGAGCCCGGCCGGCTGCCGATGGAGGACATGGAGTACACGACGATGCCCGAGGTCGCCGAGCGCGTGCACGACCGCTGGGAGCCGGTCGCCGAGCCCGCGACGGCCCAGGCCCCGGCCGCCGGAGCCCTCGCCGGCGGGGCCGCGTTCCAGGCCCCGGCCGCCGGAGCGCGCGACTAGCCCTCGCCGGCGGGACGCTCCGTGGCCTCGCGCCCGGCGCGGGGGAGCACCAGCAGCGAGCAGCGGGCCGAGCGCGTCAGCTCCCGCGAGGTGCTGCCGTGGATCAGCCGTCCGACCGGGCCGTAGCCTCGGGCCCCGATCACCAGCAGGTCCAGCCCGGCGCTGTAGATCGACAGCTCCTCCGCCGGCTCGCCGTATGCGGCGCGGGGCTCGACGCCGCGCAGGCCGGCGATCCGCTCCCGGGCGCCGTCGACGAGCGCGTCGATCGCGCTGCGCAGCAGCGGCCGGCCGCTGCCGAACGCGCTGCTGGGGAACGCCACGGCCTCGAACGCGGAGAGCTTCGCGCCCGCCTGCGCCGCCAGCGTGCGGGCGACGGCGAGCGCGTGCTCGCTCTCCGGCGAGGCGTCGTAGCCGACGCCGATCTCGTGCAGCTCCCGCGGCTCGCCCGCCAGGCCCACGGGCGCGATCGCCACCGCGCAGGGCGCGCCGTCGAGCGCCGCCCGGGTGTCGTCAGGCATCCTCAGGCGACCGACCAGCGCGCCGCGCGACGAGCCGACGACGAGCAGATCGGCGGCGAGCGCCTCGCAGAGCTCGTGCAGGCCGCGCCCGACCGAGTCCGAGCTGCGCCAGCGCAGGCCGGCATCGACGCCGGCACGGTCGCGGACCGTCTCCAGCACCCGGCGTGAGCGCTCCCGCTCGGCGGCGGCGAAGCGCTCGCGGTCCTCCAGCTGCATGTGGGCGTCGCTGCGGTGGACGTGGGCGAGGGTCAGCTCGCCGTCGGCATCGAGCAGCATCCGGGCGAGCGCGACCGCGTCGTCGCCGTGATGCTCGTCGACGCCGGCGACGATCTGCTTGAACATCTGGCTCCTGTCGAGCTCGCTGGCCGCGTTGCAGGTTGGTCGCGGATCGCCTCCACGGTAGGTCGCCCGGCGCCCGGCGCCATCCCGGATCGCCCATCCCGGGACGGGGGCGACTACGCGCCTGCGCGCGGCTTGTCCGCGATGTCCGCGCCCGCCCGCCCGCGGTACCGTCGGCCGGCGGAGGGCCGCACGGCGGCCGGCCGGGCGCCCGGCAGCACCGGGCGCCTCGCCAGCCTGCGAATCCCGGCGCGATCGAAAAGGAGCACTGCGCTTGTTCACCCACATCGTGGCCGGCGGCCACGGCGAACCGCTCGCCGCCTGACGGGCGCGACCGGTGGCTGAGACGGGGCTGAGCGAGGAGGAGGCGGCCAGGCGGCTGGCGCTGTCGCCCGCGCGGCGCGAGACCACCGGCCGCTCCTACGCGAGCATCGTCAGGGCCAACGTCCTGACGGTCTTCAACCTGATCCTGCTGGCGTTCGGCGTGCTGACGCTGACCTTCGGCGACCCGCGCGACGCGCTGTTCCTGGCGATCATCATCGTCAACTCGGGCATCGGGATCACCCAGGAGCTGCGCGCCAAGCGGGCGCTCGACAGGCTCTCGCTGCTGGTCGCGCCGCACGCTACGGTCCAGCGCGGAGGCGCGACCCGGCGCGTTGCCGTGGAGGAGGTCGTGGTCGGCGACCTGGTCGAGCTCGCGCCGGGCGACCAGGTGGTGGCCGACGGGCGCGTCGCCACCGCGGTCGATCTGCGCCTGGACGAGTCGATCCTCTCCGGGGAGTCCGAGCCGGTCGCACGCGCGCCGGGAGACGAGGCCCGCTCCGGGGCGTTCGTCGTCGAGGGCACCGGCTCCTATGAGGTGACCGCGGTCGGGGAGGCCAGCTTCGCGGCCCGCGTCACCGGCACGGCGCGCTCGTTCCGCCACCCGCGCTCGCCGCTGGAGCGGGCCGTGAACCGCCTGCTCTACGGGCTCGTCGGCCTCGTGATCGGCCTCGGAGCCGTGCTCGGCTACTCGCTCTACCACCGTCACGTCCCGATCCACACGGCGGTCGCGACGGCGTCGGCGGGGGTGGTGAGCCTGGTCCCCGAGGGCCTGATGGTCCTGGTCAGCCTGACCTACGCGGCGGCGGCCGTGCGGATGTCGCGCCGCGGCGTGCTCGCCCAGCAGCTCAACGCGATCGAGTCGCTCGCCGCCGTCGACACGCTGTGCGTGGACAAGACCGGGACGCTGACCGAGGCGTCGCTGCGGGTGATCGAGATGATCTCCGCGCCGGGCGTCGGCGCCGACGCGCTCCGGGGCGCGCTCGGCGCGATCGCGGCCGGCGCCTCGTCGCGCAACCTCACACTGCAGGCGATCGCCGACGAGTGCCCCGCAGAGCGCCAGACCGCGCTCGGCGAGGTCCCGTTCGCCAGCCGCCGCCGCTGGAGCGCGGTCCGCCTGTCGGACCACAGCTACTACCTGGGCGCGCCCGGCCGCGTTCCCGCGGGCGCGCTGGCGGAGATGGCGCAGCGGCGCCAGGCCGAGGGAAGGCGGGTGGTGGCGGTAGCGCAGTCGCCCGATCCGCTCCCGGAGCCGGCCGGCGAGCTGCCTCCGTCCGGCCTGGAGCCGCTCGGGATCGTGGTGCTGGCCGAGGAGCTGCGCCCCGGCGTGCGTGACACGATCGCGTTCCTGCACCGCGAGGGGGTGGAGGTCAAGGTGCTGTCCGGGGACGCGCCGGCCACGGTCGCCGCGATCGCTGCCGACGTCGGGATCGCGGCCGGCGGCATCCACGAGGGCGAGGCGATCCCCACCGACCCGCTTGAGCGCAGGCGGTTCGCGCTGGAGGCCGCCGTGATCGGCCGGATCTCCCCGGACGGCAAGCGGGAGATCGTGGAGGCGCTGACGGGAGCGGGGCGGTACGTGGCGATGATCGGCGACGGCGTCAACGACGTGCCGGCGCTGAAGCTCGCCCGGCTGGCGATCGCGCAGGGCAGCGGGACCGAGATGGCCCGCAGCGTCGCGGACCTGGTGCTGATCTCCGGCGACTTTGCGGCGGTCCCGCAGCTGGTCGCCGAGGGTCGGCGGGCTCTGCGCAACCTCCAGCGGGTCGCCAAGCTGTACGTGACCAAGTCGGCCTTCGCGGCCTTCCTGATCCTGACGATCGGGATCAGCTCGGACGCCTATCCGCTGCTGCCCCGTCACTTCTCGCTCGCGGCCAGCCTGACGATCGGGATCCCGACCTTCTTCCTGGCGCTGGCGCCGAGCAGCGGGCCGTGGCGGACGGACGGCTTCGTGCGCGGCGTCGCCCGGTTCGCCGTCCCGGCCGGCGTGGTGCTCGGGACCGGCGTCGTCTCGGGCTATCTGTTCTCGCTTCACGACCTGAACCTCCCGGTCCAGGAGGCCCGCACGATCGCGCTGACGACGCTCGTCGCCGGAGGGCTGTACCTGGTCATGGCGCTCGAGGCCGGCGGGTCGCGTCGGCGCTCGACGCTGGTGGCGACGATGTGCGCGGCGATGGGCGGGCTCTACGTCGTCGCGCTGCTGGCGCCCGTGTCACGGGACTTCTTCGAGCTGACGGCGCCCGACGCCGCGATGATCGTCACGTCGGCGATCGCCAGCGCGGTCTCGATCGGCGCCCTGGACCTGTGCGGCTTCTCGCTGCGCATCGCGGGGCCGCCGGTGCCCGCCCCGCCGCCGGCGCCAGCCTCGCCGCCAGAGCGGGCGGCGCTCGGAGCCGGCGGGGACTCAGGCCCCGGTGCGGCCCGATCCGGGGACGATCAGCACGGGACGCCCGGCGTGCGCGGCGACGGCGAACGAGACGCTCCCCAGCAGGACGGATCCGACGCGCGACAGGCCGCGGGCCCCGAGCACGATCGCGGCCGCGTCGATCTCGTCGGCGACCTCGCAGATCACACGCCAGGGCTTGCCGCGGACCGTCCTTCCCTGCGCGTCGAACCCCGCCGAGCGAGCGAGTGAGAGCCCCCTCTCGAGCGTCTCACCGGCCAGCTCCTGCGCTATCTGCTCCAGGCCGAGCGCGCCCGCGGCGAGCCGGGACAGCGGCGCGTCGACGATCGTGGCGGGGTCGTAGGGCTCCCAGCCGGCGAACGGCTCGTAGACCGTCAGCACCACCGCCTCCCGGACGCCGAGGACGTCGCGCGCTCGGGCGATCGCGGCCCCGGCGTCGTCCGATCCGTCGAAGCACAGCAGCGCGCGGCGCCGGCCCGCGTCCCGATCTGGCTCGCCTGCCATGAGCGCATGATGACGCTCCGCGGCGACGCGCAGGGCTCCGGGCTTCGGTGTGACGCCGTGCGGCCGGCTACGGATCCGTTCCCCGCCGGGCGATGGGAAGCTGTGCGGAGACTCTTGAGCCGGCTGATCACGCATCGCTCGCGCCTGCTCGCAGCGCTCGCGCTGCTATCGATCGCCGCCGGCGGCGTCCTGGCCCTGGCGGGTGACGGCGGCGCGGCGCGCTCCGTGTGGGCCGGGGCGGTGGCGCTGCTGTCGGCCGAGCTTCTGATCGAGGTCGTTCACACGATCGTCGTCGACAGGCACATGGGCGTCGACACGATCGCGCTGGTCGCGATGGTCGGCTCGCTGGCGCTCGGCGAGGAGCTCGCCGGCATCGTCGTAGGGCTGATGTTCTCGGGCGGCTCGGCGCTCGAGGACGTGGCCTCGAGCCGCGCCCGGCGGGAGCTGACGGCGCTGGTCGCGCGCGCACCGAAGGTCGCCCAGCGCCGGCGCGGCGAGGACGTCGAGGCGGTGCCGGTGGAGGAGGTGGCGCCGGGCGACGTCCTGCTCGTCCGCGCCGGCGAGGTCGTGCCGGTAGACGGAACCGTGCTGAGCCCCGAGGCGGTCCTCGACACCAGCACGCTGAGCGGCGAGCCGCTGCCCGAGACGCTCGCCACCGGGATGCCGGTGCTCAGCGGCTCGATCAACGCGGGGGCGCCGTTCGAGTTCCTCGCCAGCCGGGCGGCGGCGGAGAGCGCGTACGCCGCGCTGGTGGCGCTGGTCGAGCAGGCGCAGACGCAGCGCTCGCCGTTCGTGCGGATGGCCGATCGCTACGCCGGCTTCTTCCTCCCTGCCACGCTGCTGGTGGCGGGGGTCGCCTGGGCCGCGAGCGGCGACGCGGTCCGTGCGCTGGCGGTGGTCGTCGTGGCCACCCCCTGCCCGCTGATCCTCGCCGCCCCGATCGCCTTCGTGTCCGGGCTCTCGCGGGCGGCCCGCAGCGGCGTGATCGTCAAGGGCACACCGGCGATCGAGGCGCTGGGCGAGGCCCGCACGGTGCTGTTCGACAAGACCGGCACGCTCACCGTCGGCACGCCTGAGGTGCGTGACGTGGTCGCGCTGGATGGGCTGGCCACCGACGAGCTCCTGCGGCTCGCGGCATCGGTCGACCGCTACTCCGCGCACGTCCTGGGGGCCGCGCTGGTTCGCGCGGCGACCGATGCCGAGCTGCGGCTCAGCCCCGCCACCGACGTGCGCGAGGAGCCCGGCCAGGGGATCCGCGGCGTCGTCGACGGCCACCTGGTCGGGGTCGGCAGCCGCGCGTTCCTCGGCCGCAACGCCGTTCCGGCCGACGAGCTCAGCGCGGCCGCCAGGCTCGTGGGCACCGGCTCGGGCGAGGCGCACGTCGCGGTAAGCGTCGACGGGCACGTCGGCGGCGTGATCGTGATGGCCGACGAGCTGCGTCCGGACACCGCACAGATCGTCGAACGCCTTCGGGCCGAGGGGGTGCGCCACGTGGCGATGGTCTCCGGCGATCGCCGCTCGGTCGCCGAGCGCGCGGGGAGACGACTCGGGCTGGACCGCGTCTACGCGGAGCTGTCGCCGGAGGAGAAGCTGGAGATCGTCTCCAGCATCCGCGCCAACCCGGAGCTGCGCCCGGTCGTGATGGTCGGCGACGGCGTCAACGACGCGCCGGCGCTCGCGCTCGCGGACGTCGGGATCGCGATGGGGACCGCCGGGGCGACGGTCTCCTCGGAGACCGCGGACGCGATCATCACGCTGGACCGGGTCGACCGGGTCGCCGACGCGCTCCACGCCGGCCGCAGGGCGCTGTACATCGCCCGCCAGAGCGTGCTGGCGGGCATGGGGCTGAGCCTCGCGGCGATGGGCGTCGCGGCGGCGGGATACCTTCCGCCCGTCGCCGGCGCGCTGCTGCAGGAGGCGATCGACCTGGCAGTGATCGTCAACGCGCTGCGGGCGCTGGGAGGCTGACCGCCGGGCGCCACGAGCAACTCTCGTAATTTCTACGTAGGACGCCCCTTGGAGATGTGGCCTGGGCTTGGCTACGCTGACCGCGTTGCCAGACCCACGGGACGTCAGAGCGCAACGCGCGGCCGAGATCGAGAGCAGGCTCGGGCGGCTGCTCGAGGTCGGCGAGGCGCTGGTCTCCCAGCTTGACCCGGAGGCCGCGCTGGCACTGATCCTGGAGGAGGCCAGGCGGCTGACCGGCGCCCGCTACGCAGCGCTGGGGGTCCTCGACGAGGCGCGCACCGGGCTTGAGCGGTTCCTCACGGCCGGGATCGACGAGGCAGCGCGGCGTCGGATCGGGGACCCTCCCCATGGCCGGGGGGTGCTGGGAGCGCTGATCGCGGATCCGCGGCCGCTGCGCCTGCCCGACGTCGGGCGACATCCCGATAGCCATGGCTTCCCCGCCGGCCACCCTCTCATGCGCAGCTTCATCGGCGTCCCGATCGTCGTGGACGGACATCCGTGGGGAAACCTCTACGTGACCGAGAAGGAGGGCGGCGGCGAGTTCGCCGAGGACGACGAGCGGGCTCTGGCGGCGCTCTCGCGGTGGGCGGCGCTCGCGATCGAGAACTCGCGCATCCTGCTCACCAGCGAGACCAGGCGCGAGCAGCTGGCGCGGGCGGTCCGCTCCTCCGAGGCGGCGCTCGACATCGCCGACCTGATCGGCAGCGTCGCCGACCTGGAGCGCGTGCTGGAGCTGATCGTCAAGCGCGGCCGGGCGCTGGTCGGGGCTCGTAGCCTGCTGATCATGCTGCGTGAGGGCGACGAGCTGGTCGTCGCGGCATCGGCCGGGCCAGCGCGCGCCGCGCGCGGGCGACGGCTGTCGATCGCCGACTCGACCTCTGGGCAGGTGCTTGAGCAGGGCCGCCCGCAGCGGATCACCGACGTGGCCAGGCGGATGCGCATCGACCCGGCCACCTTCGGGGTCGCGGACGCGAGCACCGCGCTGCTGGTGCCGCTGCTGCATCACGGCGCGGGCATCGGGGTGCTGGCCGCGTTCGACCACGGCGGCGACCACGGGGAGTTCAGCCCCGAGGACGAGCGCCTTCTGCGCGCGTTCGCCCACTCTGCCGCCAACGCGGTCGCGATCAAGCGAAGCGTGGAGGCCGACCGGCTGCGGGCGGCGATCGAGGCCGCCGAGTCCGAGCGCACCCGCTGGGCGCGTGAGCTCCACGACGAGACGCTGCAGGCGCTCGGCGGTCTGAGGGTGATGCTGGCGTCTGCTGTCGGGCGCGGCGACGCCGAGAGCAGGGACGGGACGATCCGCCAGGCGGTCGCCGACATCGAGCTCGCGATCGCCGAGCTGCGCGACATCGTCAGCGACCTGCGCCCCGCGCTGCTCGACGACCTCGGGCTGGAGCCGGCGATCCAGGCGCTGGTGGAGCGGCGGCGAAGCGAGACGCTGCGGATCGATTGCCGGCTGGCGCTGGACGGCCGGACCGGAGACCTCTCACGCGACCTGGAGACGACCGCATACCGCCTCGTGCAGGAGTCGCTCACCAACATCGTCAAGCACTCCCAGGCGCGCAACGTGCGGATCACCGTTGAGCGGGCCGACGGCGAGCTCTCGGTCGAGGTCCGGGACGACGGGCGCGGCTTCGACGTGGACCAGCGCTCGGATGGCTTCGGCCTGGCGGGGATGCGGGAGCGGGTACTGCTCGCCGGCGGGGTCCTGAAGGTCGACTCAGGCGCCGGAGGCACGCGCATCCAGGCCCGGCTACCGGCGCCCGGCGGGGACGGCGCGCTGGCGCCGCGGGACCGGCGGCTGGCGTCGTAGCGCGCCCGCGCCGCGGGACCGGCGGCCGGCGAAGCGGACGCCGTGCTATGGCACCAGCAGATGGCGCCGTAGGGCGTACTGGACGAGCTCGGCGCGGGTGCGCAGCCCCAGCTTGCGGTGGATGTGGGCGCGGTGGCTCTCGACCGTCCGTCGTGAGAGGTGGAGCTGGCCCGCGATCTCCGCGCTCGTGTGCCCGAGCGAGATCAGCCGCAGGATCTCGGTCTCACGTGGGCTGAGACCATCGCGGTTGACCGCCAGGCGCAGCGCGTCCAGCCCCTTGGCGACCTGCGCGCTGACGTACTCGCCGCCGACCGCGGCCCGGCGGACCGCCTCCGGAAGCTCGGTGTCGGCCCGATCCTTGAGCACGAACCCGACGGCGCCGGACTCGAGCGCGCGCTGGGCGAACAGCGGGCTCGGGTCCATCGTCAGGACGACGATCTCGGTCTCGGTGGCCCGCTCGCGCAGCCGCCGGATCACGTCGATGCTGGACCCGTTTGGCATCTGCAGGTCGAGCACGAGCACGTGCGGCGCGTGCCCGTGCACGTGACGCACGGCGGTGGACAGGTCGGCCGCCTCGGCGATCACCTCGACGTCCTGCTCGCCGTCCAGCAGCAGCCGCAGGCTGCGACGCACAACCGCGTGGTCGTCAGCGAGCACGACCCGGATCGGGTGGACCGGCCGCGGTGCGGGTCGTCTTAGAGGCGTGACCGGGGTGAGGTGGGCGTGCGCTGACATGCACGCCAAGCTAGATGCCGGTCAGCTGAGTGTCGTCATGGCAACCGTGCGGAACTGGTTCGGGAAAGCACGGAGCGCCTTCATGCGCGCAGCGAGGAGAGCGGCGCCGGCGCCGGCGCCGCCTCGACGCGCACCCGCGCGTCGACGATCACCGCGCCGGCGGGGGTCGCGATCAGCGGATTGCAATCAAGCTCGACGATCTCCGGATGAGCCTCGACCATCGCGCTGACTCGCAGCAGCACGTCCTCGATCGCCTGGATGTCGCAGCGCTCCGCGCCGCGGTAGCCCTCCAGCAGCGGGAACGTGCGAAGCGAGCGCAGCATCTCGCGCGCGTCAAGGTCGGTCAGCGGCGTGATCCGGACGGCGATGTCGTCGATCAGCTCGGCGCCGGTGCCGCCGGCCCCGCAGGCCACCACCGGGCCGAAGCTCCGATCGTTGACGACGCCGACGATCAGCTCCACCCCGGCCGGCGCCATCGGCTGCACGACCAGCCCCGCCAGCTCGTGCCCGCCGGCCGCCAGCGAGTCACGCATCGTGGCCGCGGCGGCGCGGATCGCGGCCTCGCCGTCGAGTCCGAGCTGCACGCCGCCCGCGTCGCTCTTGTGGACCAGCCCGGGCGCGATCGCCTTCAGCGCGACCGGCATGCCGAGCTCGGACGCCGCCCTCACGGCCTGCTCCGCGTCGACCACGGTCCGCGAGGCGACCAGCGGCAGCCCGTAGCAGTCGGCCAGCGCGGCGACGACCTGCGGCTCCAACCAGCCCGCCCCTGCCGCCAGCTGCTCGCTGATGAGCGCCGCCGCATGCTCCGGGTGTACGTCCGCTGGAGCGCGGATCTCGCCCCTCGGGCGGGACCGCCAGCGTCCGTACCTGGCGGCCAGCGCCACGGCACGGGCGGCCTCCTCTGGAAACTCGTAGCCGGGCACCCTGGCGGACGGCGAGCTGAGCTGCGGCGGTGGCCCCTCGCCGGTCATGAACACGGCCGCGATCGGCACCTCCGGCCGTGACTCCGCGACCTCGCGGATCGCGACCGCGACGTCGACCGCCTCCGTGACCAGCGGCGGCACGAAGATCGCCAGCAGGGCATCGCACGCGTCGGCCTCGATCAGCGTCCGCAGCGTGCGCCGGTAATCATCGGCCGACGCGGTGGCGATCATGTCGATCGGGTTGCGCAGCCCAGCGCCCGCGGGCAGGAAGACCGACAGCGCCGCCTGGACCTGCTCGGGAAGCTCTGGCACGTCGACCCCGGCGGCCTGGCACGCGTCCGCGCACAGGATGCCCGGACCGCCGGCGTTGGTCACGATCACGACCCGGTCGCCGCGCGGGACCGGCTGGGAGCTGAGCAGCGCTCCGACGGCGAACAGCTCGTGCAGCGTGTCGGTGCGGATCACCCCGGCCTGCTCGAACAGCGCGTCGACGGTCACGTCGGAGGCCGACAGCAGAGCGCCCGTGTGCGAGGAGGTCGCGCGCGCGCCGGCCGTCGAGCGCCCGCTCTTGACGGCCAGCAGCGGCTTGCTGCGCGCGAACCGGGGCGCTATCCGGGCGAACTTCCGCGGGTTGCCGAACGACTCCAGGTAGAGCAGCGCCACGTCGGTGCCGGGGTCCTGCTCCCAGTAGCGCAGGAAGTCGTTGCCTGAGAGGTCCGCCTTGTTGCCGACCGACACGAACGACGAGAGCCCGATCCCCATCCTGCCCGCGGCCTCGATCAGCGCGATCCCGAGGCCGCCGCTCTGCGACATGAATCCGACCCGCCCGGGGGCGGCGGCACGCGGTGCGAAGGTCGCGTTCAGGCTGACTCCCGTCGCGGTGTTGAGCACGCCCATGCAGTTGGGGCCGACGAGGCGCATCCCGGACGCCCGGCACACATCGACGAGCTCATGCTGGCGGCGCGTTCCCTCCTCGCCCGCCTCGGCGAACCCGGCGGAGATCACGAGCAGCGCGGGCACGGCGGCGGCCGCGCACTCCCGCGCGATGCCGACGACATCCTCCGCGGGCACGACGACGACCGCCAGGTCCACCCGGGCCGGGATCTCGGCGACCGAGCGGTACGCGGGCAGCGACTGCACCACGTCGGCGGCCTGGTTGACCGCGTAGACGGCGCCGGCGAACTGCGAGGCGAGCAGGTTGTGCAGGATCTCGCCGCCGACCGTCCCGCGCCGGCGGGAGGCGCCGATCACCGCCACCGACGCCGGCTCCAGGAACTTGCGCACGGCCGCAACGGCGGCGTTTCGCTCGCGTTCCTCGAAGCGCTCGCGCGCGCCCGGCGACAGCGATGTCGGGAGCTCGATCGCGATCGCGTCCGGGGCGGAGTGCAGCTCGACCGGGAAGCCGCTCTGGCGGAAGACCTCGATCATGCTGTGGTTGTGCGGCAGGACCTCCGCGGTGAAGGTCGCGATCCCGTGCGCCTCGGCGACCTCCGCCAGCTGCGCCAGGAGCACGGTCGAGATCCCCTTGCCCTGCCAGTCGTCGGCGACCATGAACGCCACCTCGGCGCGGTCCGCGTTCTCCCTGACGTAGGCGGCGTGCGCGATGATCCGGCGCGGCATCCCGCTCTCCGCGATCAGCGCGAATCGGTCTGCGTAGTCGACGTCGACCGACCAGTCGGCCGCCCAGTCGAGGTTCGGGCGCCCGAAGAAGCGAAACCCGATCGAGCGCGACGAGAGCCCCTCAAGGAAGGTGCGGATCGCGGTCCGGTCCCCGTCGCGCACGGGACGCACGTGAACCGTGGACCCGTCCCTGAGGGCGATCTCGGCCTCGCGGTCGATCGGATAGGAGGGCGCCCGGGGCGGTTTCATCTGATCGAGTATCGGAAGCGGCAGGAGCCGCCCCATGAGTATCTCCTACGTACCCGACGGGTGGATCGGGTCGCCGGTCTCGCCCGCGCCGGGAGGGGCGTCGCGCTCTTCGGCAGACGGCCCGCCCGCCCCCGGGGAGGGCTCACCTTCCTCCAGCCCGCGGCGATACGCCAGCGCCCGCGCGTGCGCCTCCTCCTCGGTGTCGTGGCGCGAGACCGGGGTTGGGTGCCCCTCCAGGCGGACAGCCCAACCGCCGGCCGGCCACGGCTCGACCCGAATGCGCTCGGCGTCCGCCACGGCCTCGGTCGCGCCCCTGAGACGGCGCTAGTCGGTCTCCTCCGCCCGTGTCGGGACGACGAGCACCGGGCACGGAGCCAGATGCAGCAGCCTCTGCGTGACGCTGCCCAGCAGCAGCCCGGTGAGGGGGCCGCGACCGCGCGTCCCGATCACGATCACCTCGCCGCCCTCCTCGACGGTGGCGTCGGCGACGATCTGCGCCGCCTCGCCGATGCCGGCTCGCGCGACCCTGACCTTGGTCTGCAGACCGTCGGGCTTGAGCCCCGAGAGCTGGCCCTCGATCTTGGTGACGACCTCGTCCTCGTTGGCGTAGACGGGAAGCCGCCCCCCGGCCTTGCCGGGCATCGTCAGCTCCACGCAGTGCAGGGCGATCAGCTCGCCGCCGGACTCGCGGGCGAGATCCGCGGCCACCTCCAGCGCCTTGTCGGCCGCCTTCGAGCCGTCGGTCGCCCAAACCACCTTCTTGAACATCGTCCACCTCCGCTTGGTCTCATTCACTTGTGTCTACGACCGCCGGCAGTCTCCCGCAGACCGGCGCGGGACGATGCGACCCCCGGCGAGGGCACGACGACCACGGTGCGGTCGGCGTGCTGGATCACCGCGTGCGAAACGCTGCCCAGAAGCAGCGACTTCAATCCGGTCAGGCCTCGGGAGCCGATGACGATCGCGCTCGCGCGCGCCTCGTCGGCGACGTTCAGGATCGCCTCGGACGTGCTCGTGTCCTGCGCTCGGACCAGCGGATGCGCGTCGAGTCCGGCCGCGCGGGCCAGCTCGGTGCCCTCGGCAACGAGGCTCTCGGCCTCCTCTCGGCAGGCCGCGTCGACGTCCTCCATGTCCACGCCTGCGATCGGGATCAGGCCGGCTGACGATCGCGCGAGCACGAACGCGATCGGCTGCCAGACGGTCAGCACCGTGGCGGGCTCGCCGCCGAACAGCTCGCCCGCCCGCTCGATCGCGGCCTTGGCGTCCGCCGAGCCGTCGTAGCAGATCAGGATCACATCTACCCCCCGCGCCGCCGGCGGGGACCGACGCTGGTCCCGGCGGTCATCTCCAGCGGCCCGTAGAGCGCCGTCGACCGGTTGCGCTGGACGTGCGCGTCGAGCGCCGCGCGCAGACCCGCGTTGTCGCTGCGCAGGCGCGCGTTCTCCGCGCGCAGATCGCGGTTCTCGCGCCGCAGCCGGTCGACCTGCTCGCGAAGCCCGGCTTCAGGGTCTCGCGGCTCGGACCCGGGTGCTCCCGCGCCCGGCTCGCGAAGCTCCTGGTTGGCGGTCTGGGACATGATCCCAGGATCGCTCGCCACGGCCCGCCGTCCATCCGAGCGCCCCACCAGGGAAGGGCCGGAAAACTACGGACCCGGCGGCCGCCCGCCGGCCCGCCGGCCTACTGGGCGATCCCGTCCACCAGTCCGTGCTCGAGCGCGTAGCGCACGAGCTCCGCCCGGCTGCCCAGCCCGAGCTTCTGCTGGATGTGCGCACGGTGGGTCTCGACGGTGCGCACCGAGAGGTACAGGCGCTCCGCGATCTCGGCGTTGGTGTGCCCGAGCGCGATCATCCGCAGAACCTCGACCTCCCGCTCCGAGAGCCCGTCGGGGGGCCCGGGCGGCGGCTCTGCCGCCACGCGGGCGCCGAGCCTCGGGTTCAGGTAGGTGTCCCCCAGGGCGGCGCGACGCACCGCCTCGACAAGCTCCGACTCGGCCGCCTCCTTGAGCACGTACCCGAGCGCGCCGGCACCCAGGGCCCGGCGAGCGTACGCGGGCTCGCTCTGCATCGTCAGGATGACGACCTGCGTCCGGGGGAACTCGGACCGCAGGCCCGGGATCGCATCGAGGCTGAGTCCCTCGGGCAGGTTGAGGTCCAGCACCAGCACGTCGGGGTGGTGGCCGCGCACGTAGCGCCGCGCGTCGGTCAGGCTCGCCGCCTCGGCGACGACCTCCAGATCCGGCTCGGCGCCGAGCACCTGCCGCAGTCCGCGGCGCACGACCGCGTGATCATCGGCGATCACCACCCGGATGGCCGATGGATCCTCCAGCTGAATCGTCGAACTCACGGGACTGAGCCTATGGTCCCTCGCGCTCCGCGCCATCGGTAGGCGGCGCGCCGAATCTGCGGCGAACTACGGAGGGCTCGCGCGCCTGCAGGCGCGCGTCGAGCAGAGCCAGCACATCGTCGACGATCCGCTCCGGCGGCCGGTCGGCGCGGACGGGCAGATGCAAGCCGGCGGGCACCTCGTGAAGCGGCTCCCAGCTGCCCTGCTCCCGCGCGACCACCTCGGCGTCCGCGTCGGAGACGCGCAGCGGATCGAGCTCCCTGCGGACCGCGCGCTCGGCCAGCACGGCCGGCGGAGCCAGGCACTCGATGAACAGCCGCGGGGCCCGCTCGCCCAGCTCGTCCGCGAACGCCGCGCGGTCGGCCGCGCGGCGGAACGTCGCGTCGACGATCGCGCCGGTCCCCGCCGCCAGCGCGAGTCGCGCGCGGCGCCCGAGCTCCCTGTACGTGCGCTCGCTGTGCGCGGCCGCGTACAGCTCCGCCGGGCCCCGCTCGAACGCGCTCAGGCCCGCGAGCCGCTTGCGGGTCACGTCGGAGCTGAGGTGAGGCAGCCCGGATCGCTCGGCGAGCGCGCTCGCGACCGTCGACTTGCCGCTCGCCGGCAGGCCGCACACGATGATCGTCAGCGGCAGGCGCGCGCGCCAGGCGAAGCGCTCCCCGACCGCGATCAGATCGCGGGCGCGGGCGCTCTGGCGGCCGTGCGCCGCGCCGCCGGCCGGCAGCTGGCCGGCGCGCACGAGCCCGACCTTGGCGCGCACCAGCGCGCGCTGGGCGGCATAGAAGGCGATCAGGGAGTCCTCGCCGAGATCGCCGCCGGCCTCGCGGTAGGCGTCGACGAGCACCTCCGCAAGCCGCTCCTCGCCGCGCGCGGCGAGGTCGAAGACGAGGAACGCGAGGTCGTCGGCGACGTCCAGCGCTCGCAGCCCCGGATCGAACTCGACGCAGTCCACGACCTCGACGCGCTCGCCGATCAGCACGTGCTCGGCCCTCAGGTCCCCGTGGCCGTCGCGCACGCACCCCGCCGCAGCGCGCGCCCGCAAGCTCTCCGCGTGTCCGTCGACGAAGGCGTGCGCGAAGCGCTCCAGCGCCAGCACCCGCCCGATCTCGCCGCGCTGCTCGATGCTGCCCAGCAGTTCGTGCGCGTTGCGCTGCCAGCGCCGCTCGACCGCGAGCACCGGGCTCGCGGTCCCGTCCACGCGATCGGCGCGCGCGTGAAAGCGCGCCAGCGCCTCGGCCACGTCCCGGACCTGCTCACGGCGAAGCTCGCCGCGCTCCAGCATCGCGGCCAGCGTGCGCCGCTCGTCGAACCGGCGCATCTCGACCACGAAGTCGACCGCGCGCGGATCGTCGGCGTCGGTCAGGCGCGCGCCGCCCCTGGCCAGCGCCACCCCCCGGACCCCGAGGTAGATCCGCGGCGCCAGCCGGCGGTTGAGCCGCACCTCCGCCTCGCACATCGCCCGCCGCCGCTCCGCGCTCCCGTAGTCCACGAAGTCGAGCACCAGCGGCTTCTTGAGCTTGAACGCGCGATCTCCCGCGAGGAACACCCAGGAGATGTGCGTCTCGCGGACCTCGACCTCGGCCGGGCGCTGCGGATAGGCCTCAGGGAGGGCGAGCGCCCCCCGGAGATCGCGGGACGCCCCGAGATCGTCCGCCGCCACGAGCTCCCGCACGCCGCTCAGCCCGCCACCCCGCGACGAGGCCGGCTACCCGAGGAAGCCGCCCGGGATCGCGCCGTCGGGAAGGGTGATCCGCCGGCCCGAGACGGTCCTCGCCCGGATCCGCATCCAGTGCAGCTCGGCGCCCGGCACCCAGGGCTCGAGGCCGTGGCGATCGAGACGCACGAGCTCGTCACGGCGGACGACCTCCTCCGGCACGCCCTGGATGATCACGCTCCAGCCGGTCCGGGCCAGCTCGTCGACGCCATCGATCTCGAACGCGGCCGTCGCAGCGTGCGTAAGCGCGTGGAACTTCGAGCCGCCGGCGGTTCGGAAGATGACCGACTGCGACGGCCGGTCGAACGCGTAGTTGACGGGCCGGATGACGGGCTTGCCGTCGGGCGTCGCCACCACCAGCCGGCCGAAGTGGCTGCTCGCCAGCAGGTCCAGGCAGGCATTGCGCGGCAGCTCCAGCAGCTCCCCCCTGGAGCGCCGGGTACCCGGCTCGGGTCCGGCCGCCATCTCCGCGTCCTCTGTCTGGGTCAGGCCGAGCATCGAAGCCGACGATACGCACCCGGGCCGCGGCCGTCGCCCGCACAACCCCGCGCACGCCGGAGGACAACTACTTACGGCGACCGCCACGCCACAGCCGAGCGCGCGGCCCGCTCGCGCAGGCTGGGCGGACAGCGCCTACACTCGCGCCGTGTTCCTGAACATCCTCGTCGCCGTCGACGGCTCGGCGGCCGCGGATCGCGCGCTCGCGGAGGCGATCGACCTGGCTTCGATCAGCAACGCGAAGCTCACCGTGATGACGATCGTGCCCGATCTCCCGGGGCCCGCCTACGGCTCGGCGGCGGCCTCCGGCTTCGACCTGACGCCGGTGATCCGCGAATCCGAGCGCGAGTACTCCAACGTTCTGGATCGCGCGCTGGACCGGGTTCCAGAGGAGATCCACGCCGCCCGGGTGCTCGCGCGCGGGCGCGCCGCGGTCAGGATCGTCGAGCAGGTCAGGGCCGGAGGGCACGACCTCGTCGTGATGGGCTCACGCGGGCACGGAGACGTCCGGTCGCTGCTGCTCGGATCGGTCAGCCACTCGGTGCTCAACACGAGCCCCGCCGCGGTGCTGATCGTCCACTCCGAGCCCGGCGGGTGAGCAGGCGCTGCGCGGGGCGCGCGCCTCGCTATCGTCCCTCGGGGGCTCGAGCACGGGCCCGCGCCGCCGAACCTGGAGCCGCGCCCAGAGCGCCGCGGCTGGTGACACGAGACTGGAGGACCTGAAGCGATGGCTAGCGTTGCCGCATCGGCGATCGACCGGATCTCCGACCTGCTCGGGCCGGACGCCGGGGACCTGCTCAACCATTCCTGCCAGACGATCGACCGGTCGCGGCTGCACCTCCCCGGGCCCGACTTCATCGAGCGAGTGCTGCTCGACACCGACCGCAGCACCGCGACGATCCGCAACCTTCGCCAGATGTTCAACCACGGCAGGCTGGCTGGCACCGGGTACCTGAGCATCCTGCCTGTCGACCAGGGGATCGAGCACTCGGCGGCCGCGAGCTTCGCCCCCAACCCGGACTACTTCGACCCGGCCCGGATCGTCGAGCTTGCGATCGAGGGCGGCTGCAACGCGGTCGCATCGACGCTCGGCGTGCTCGGCGCGGTCTCCCGGCGCTACGCGCATCGGATCCCGTTCATCGTCAAGCTCAACCACAACGAGCTGCTGACCTACCCCAACCGCTTCGACCAGGTGATGTTCGGATCGGTCCAGCGCGCCTGGGAGATGGGCGCGACCGGAGTCGGCGCGACGATCTACTTCGGCAGCGAGGAGAGCACGCGCCAGCTGCAGGAGGTCTCCGAGGCGTTCGAGCACGCTCACGAGCTGGGCATGTTCACCGTGCTGTGGTGCTACCTGCGCAACCCCGAGTTCAAGACCGCCGAGGCCGACTACCACCTCTCCGCCGACCTGACCGGGCAGGCCAACCACCTCGGGGTCACGATCGAGGCCGACATCATCAAGCAGAAGCTGCCGGAGAACAACAACGGCTATGGCGCGATGAACCGCGACGGCGTCAGCTACGGCAAGACCTCCAAGCTGGTCTACAGCGAGCTGACCACCGACCACCCGATCGACCTGACCCGCTGGCAGGTGGCCAACTGCTACATGGGCCGCGCGGGCCTGATCAACAGCGGCGGCGCCTCAGCGGGCGAGTCCGACCTGGCCGAGGCCGTGCGCACGGCGGTGATCAACAAGCGGGCCGGCGGCACCGGACTGATCAGCGGCCGCAAGGCGTTCCAGCGGCCGCTCGCCGAGGGCGTCGGGATCCTGCACGCGATCCAGGACGTCTACCTCGCCGACGAGGTCACGATCGCGTAGACGCCATGGCCGGCCCCGGGGCCGCGCGCGATGCCGGAGGGCGACACGATCCTGTGGGCGGCCACCCGGATGCGTCCGGTGCTGGAGGGACACGTGCCGGACGCGATCGACATGCCCGCCGGAAGGGCCGGCGGACTGCGCGGACCGGAGGGGCACGCGCGCTGGCCGGCGCGGCTCGCCGGGCGCGCGGTCACAGGCGTGACGACGCGCGGCAAGAACCTGCTGGTGCACTTCGACGGCGGGCTGGTGCTGCGCTCGCATCTGCGGATGACCGGCAGCTGGGCCGTCTATCGCAGCGGCCAGCGGTGGCGGCGTCCGAGCCGGCGCGCCTGGATCGTGCTCGCCCGCGACGAGGTCGAGGTCGTGCAGTTCGACGGCCCCGTGCTCGAGCTGATGACCGAGGCGCGGGCCCGCACCTACCCGCCGCTCGCGGGGCTAGGGCCGGACGTGCTCGACGAGCGGTTCGACGCGGCCCGGTTCCTGCGGCGACTGCGCCGAGAGGACCCCGAGCGGGCGATCGGCGACGCGCTGCTCGAGCAGCGCACGGTCGCCGGGATCGGCAACATCTGGAAGTCCGAGGGCTGCTGGGAGGCTCGGATCGATCCGTGGCGCGCGGTCCGCTCGGTGACCGACGAGCAGGCGCTGGCGGTCGTGGAGATGGTCAGGCCCAGGATGCTGCGCTCCGGATTGGAGGGCCCCCGTGCGATCGAGCCGCGCGTCTACCGCCTCCAGGGCCGTCCGTGCCGTCGCTGCGGAGCGGCGATCCGCGCCCGGGGCCAAGGCGACTCCAATCGGATCACCTTCTGGTGCCCGGGCTGCCAGGAGTGAGCCCGCCCGGGGGCGCGACCGCGTGCGCGATACGATCGGCACAGAGGCGATGAGGCCCGCCTGAAACCGCCGCGCTCGGCTGATGGCTTCTGCGGACATCCGATCCGATGGAAGCCTTCGAGAGCATCCTCCACCCGCCCGGGGCCGCGCCGAAGCTCGCGACCGAGGCCCCGGCATGGTTCGCGGACCTGCACATGGACCGCGTCGTGGCGTCGCTGACGGACGGCCGTGAGGAGTTCGAACTGGCACCGCTCCTGCACACGCCGCTGCGCGATGTCGACGCGGTCGCCTGGCGCCAGGACGTGGTGCGCGACCTCGCCGACCGCCGGGTGCTGGAGGCGGTCCGCGAGCTGTGCGCCGAGCTCGGGCTCGTGCGCAGGCGGCTCGCACCCGCCGAGAGGCTGCCCCACCCGATCCAGAGGCAGCGCTGGCTGCTGGCCGCCGCCGAGGCATGGTGCGCCGCGGTCCCGGCCTTCGACGATCGGCTCGCCGGGCTCGAACTCCGGTCCGAGGCGCTGATCGGGCTGCGCCGGCATGTCTCGAGCTACACGAGCTCGGATTCGTTCGCAGCGCTCGCGCGCGAGACGGCGGACGTGGTGGCGGGCCTGGACGCGGTCCGCTACGCGGTCCGGGTCTCGGGCGCCAGGGTCACGGTCGGTCCCTTCCAGGACGAGCCCGATGTCGGCGAGGAGGTCCGCGCCACGTTCGAGCGCTTTCGCCGGACGGTCGCGGACCGGCGCCGGGTCACCTTCCCAAGCCGCGTGCAGGCCGACCACGTCGAGACCCAGATCCTCGACCGCGTCGCGCAGCTGGCGCCGGAGCCGTTCGCGGCGCTGGCGCGCCACAGCGAGCGCCACCGCGAGTTCCGCGACGCGCCGATCGTCCGATTCGACCGCGAGGTTCAGTTCTACCTTGCCTACCTGGAGCACATCGAGCCACTCGAGGAGCAGGGCCTGCGCTTCTCGCTGCCGCGAGTGGCGGCGGGCTCGACGCAGGAGCGCGCGTCGCAGACGTTCGACCTGGCGCTGGCCGGCCGGCTCGCGGCCACCGGCGGCACCGTCGTCGTCAACGACTTCCAGCTTCGCGGGACGGAGCGGATCCTGGTCGTGAGCGGGCCCAACAACGGCGGCAAGACGACGTTCGCTCGCGCCTTCGGGCAGCTGCACCACCTCGCCGCACTCGGGCTGCCGGTGCCCGGCACGGACGTGCGGCTGCTGCTGGCCGACCGGGTCCACGCGCACTTCGAGCGTGAGGAGGAGCTGCGGACGCTGCGCGGCGGGTTCGAGGACGAGCTGCACCGTATCCACGAGATCCTCGAGGCGGCGGGCCCCGACAGCGTGCTGATCATGAACGAGAGCTTCGGCTCGACGACGCTGCACGACGCGCTGCTGGTCGGCTCCGAGATCGTGCGGAGGATCTCGGAGCTGGGCGCGCTGTGCGTGTTCGTCACGTTCGTCGACGAGCTCGCTTCGCTCAACGAGCACACGGTCAGCATGATGAGCACGGTCGATCCCGACGACCCGGCCAGGAGGACGTTCAGGGTGGTGCGCAGGCCGGCGGACGGCCTTGCCCATGCGGCGGCGGTGGCCCGCAGGCACCGCCTCACATACGAGGCGCTGCGGGAGCGGATCGCGCGATGAGGGCGCTGCTGATGCACGTGGCGCGCGACCTCGACCTGGAGCGAGAGCTGCCGCCCGGGCGAGAGGAGACGACCGCCGACCTGGAGCTCGACACGCTGCTGGACGCGATGGCGGTGGGAGACGGGCTGGTGCGTGAGATCTGCCGGCGCGAGCTGCTGCTCGGCCTTCACGACCTCGCCGACGTGGCGCACCGCCAGCGGGCGCTCGGCGACTGCCGCGCCAACCCGTCGGTCGTTCGCGACCTGTACGCGCTCGCGGGCGAGGCACTGGTCGACGAGCGGCGGATCTGGGCGACGCTGCAGCGCGACTCGCCGCGCGCGATGCTCGGCACCGCGGTCCGCAAGCTGGAGGTGCTCGCCGGTTACCTGCGCAGGCTCCGCGACGCCGCCGACGAGCACGCGGACGCGTTCAGCTCGCCCGCGTTCACGCGCCTGTTCGCGCAGATCGCGCGCGAGCTCGACGACGGGTACCTGGCGCGGGTCGACCATCACCTGCGCGAGCTGCGCCTCAGCGACGGGATGCTGCTCGGCGCCCGGCTCGGACCGGGCGCCGCCGGCACCGCCTACTCGCTGCGCCGCGCTCACGCGCGCGGCCTGCTGGCGCGCCTGCTGGATCGCCGCGGGCTCTCGTTCACGATCCCCGAGCGCGACGAGTCCGGCTTCCGTGCGCTGGCGGAGATCGAGGACCGGGGGGTGAGCGACGTCGCGGCGGCCCTGACCGAGTCCGTCGACCACGTCCACGCGTTCTTCGTCGCGCTGCGGACGGAGCTCGCGTTCTATGTCGGCTGCCTGGCGCTCGACGAGCGGCTGGCCGCCAAGGGCGAGCCGACCTGCATCCCGACGCTGTCGGGCTCGGGGGCGCCGCCGGCCGGCGATCGCCGTGGCCCGGACGCGGCGTCGGCCGGCGATCGCCCGGACGCGGCGCCGCTCGTCGCGCGCGGACTCTACGACGTGTGCCTGGCGCTGACGATCGAACCGCGGGTCGTGGCCAACGACCTGAACGCGGACGGCCGCGCGCTGATCGTGGTCACGGGCGCCAACCAGGGCGGCAAGTCGACGTTCCTGCGCAGCGTGGGCGTCGCGCAGCTGATGGCGCAGTGCGGGATGTTCGCGCCCGCGCGGTCGCTGCGCACCGGGCTCTGCTCGGGCCTTCACACCCATTTCAGGCGCGAGGAGGACGCCGACATGGAGGGCGGCAGGCTCGACGAGGAGCTGGGGCGCATGAGCCGGATCGCTGACCGGATCCGCGCCGGCGCGATGCTCCTCTGCAACGAGTCCTTCGCCTCGACCAACGAGCGCGAGGGCTCGGAGATCGCCCGCCAGGTGGTGCGCGCGATGGTCGAGTCCGGCGTGCGGGTGATCCTGGTCACCCACCTGTTCGACCTCGCGCACGAGCTCTGGGAGCGGCCGCCGGCGCCGGCGCTGTTCCTGCGCGCGGAGCGCACCCGGGACGGAGGTCGCACATACCGGCTCGGCGAGGGCGAGCCGCTTCCCACCAGCCACGGAGCCGACTCGTTCCAGCGCGTGTTCGGCCGGCCGCTGCCTGGCGCCCGCCCGGGCGCGGCGCCACCGCCGGCCACGGGCCTCACCGCGACGCAGCCGACCGCGAGCGCCGCCGGCGAGCCGGCCCCCGCCAGCGAGCCGATCCCCGCCAGCGAGCCGATCCCCGCCAGCGAGCCGATCCCCGCCAGCGAGCCGGCGCCTCAGCCCTGCGCGAGCGCCTGCGCGGGCGACACCCGCGCCGCGCGCCAGGCCGGATAGAGGCCGCCGAGCACGCCGATCAGCACGCCGACCAGCAGCCCGCGCCCAAGCCCCCAGGCGGTCGTCCGGGGAGCCACGAACTCCTGCGCGCCCAGCTCGGACACCAGCCAGTCGGCGCCCAGAACCCCGACCGGGAGGCCGATCGCGGCTCCGATCACGGTCGTCACCACCCCCTCCACCAGCACCCTTCCGGCGACCTGCCAGCGGCTCCACCCGACCGCCGAGAGCAGCGCGAACTCCGAGCGGCGCTCGACCACCGACATCAGCATCGTGTTGATCACGCCGATCCCGCCGATCAGCAGCGCCAGAACCGCGATCACCAGCGCGGCGTTGGACACCAGCTGAGCGTTGGCGCCGGCCCGGGTCGCCTCCTGCGCGTCGGCGATCACCGTCAGGCCCGGGAACCGCTGCGCGATCGTGCGCTTGGCCGCGGCGGGGCGCTCGGTGACCCCCAGCTTGACCGCGATCGTCGTGGTCTCGCCGTCCATGCCCGCGATCGACTGCGCGAGCGGCATGTCGACGAACGCCCCCTGGTCCTGATAGGCGACACCGATGTGGTAGATCCCGACGACCGTCAGCGGACGGCCGTGCACCCGGAGCGTGTCGCCGACCGCGAGATGCAGCTGGCGCGCGAGCTGGTCGCCGACGACGATCTGCCGCCGGGAGGTGAGCATCCGGCCGCTGGAGAAGACCAGCCGCTGGGTGAGGAAGCCGCTCGGATCGGCCCCGAAGACGATCGCGCCGGGCGCGCGCGACACCTCTCCGACCAGCAGCAGCAGCGGCGTCGCGTCAGCGATTCCCGGCGTCCTGCGCAGCTTCGGGATCAGGGTGGTCGAGAGCACCGAGGTCGTCGGGTCGGCCGCCGCCTTCTGGAACAGGCCCAGGTCGGATGCGCCGAGGCTGTAGAACTCACCCGCCGCGTGCTCGGCGCCGCCGGCGACCGCCAGCAGCGCGACGATCGTCGCGATCCCCAGCGCCGTGCCGAGCGCGGTCAGCAGCGTCCGTCCGGGGCGCCGGCGCAGGCTGCTGAGCGGCGCGAACAGAGCCGTCACGCGGCCTCCTCGCCGGCGCCGCCGTCCGACGACCCGCTCACGAGCCGCCCGTCGACCAGACTCAGGCCGCGGTCGGCGTGCTCGGCGAGCATCGAATCGTGGGAGGCGACGATCACGGTCGTGCCGTGCCGCTCCCGGGCCGCCACGAGCAGCCTCCAGACCCGCTCCGAGGCGACCGAGTCGAGCGCGCCCGTCGGCTCGTCGGCGAGCAGCAGCTGGGGCTCGCCGGCGAGCGCGCGCGCGATCGCGACCCGCTGGCGCTCGCCGCCGGAGAGGTCCCCCGGCAGCGCCCGGTCGCGGTCCGCGAGCCCGACCTCGCCCAGCAGCTCCAGCGCCCTGCGGGACCGCTCCCGCCGCCGGACACCGGCCGCGACCAGCGGCAGCTGCACGTTCTGGGAGACCGTCAGCGTCGGCAGCAGATGGTGCAGCTGGAACACGAACCCGACCGTCTCGCGCCGGAAGCGAGCCGGGCGTGACAGGCGGTGCACGGCTGTGTCGCCGACGATGATCGACCCCGAGGTCGGGCGGTCCAGCGAGCCGAGCAGCTGCAGCAGCGTCGTCTTGCCGGAGCCGGACGCACCGGTCAGCGCGATCAACTCGCCCGGCTCGACGACGAAGCTCACGTCATCGAGCACCACGGAGGCTCCGTAGGCGCGCGTGACGTGCTCGGCGATCACCCGGGCGCCGGGCACGACCTACCCGCGGGTCCGGACGCGGGGGTGAGGCTGGGTGTCCGGGTTCATCTGCTCGTCTTGCGGGGGTGATGGTCCGCTTGGCCGGGGCGGCGGTCGCCGTCGCCCGCTCGCCACACAACATAGCCCGGCGGCCGGATCTTGCGCGACCGGCGCCGTTCCCCGCCGGGGCCGTCCCGCGGGCTCGTACATGCGTTGAGCGTTCACGTTCCGCCCTCCGCATGCCGATCAAGCGGGTGTGAGCGACCCACACGATCCCGGACCCGTGGACGAGCACGCGCACGCGTCACCGGGCGCGGACCCCGCGCGAGCGCCGCGAGCGGGCCGCGACGGCGCACCGGCGCCGGTCGATCCGGCGACGGAGATCGGCTTCGAGCGGGCATTCGAGGAGTCGCAGGCGGTAGCCGGGATCGGCAGCTGGACATGGGTGCCGGCCACCGGCGAGGCGACCTGGTCCGCGCAGCAGCTGCGACTGCACGGACTCGCCCCCGACGCCGCCGTGCCCACGTTCGAGCAGCTGCTGGCGATCGTCCACCCCGATGACCGCGCGCGGATGGCGATCCGGATGCCGCGCCACCTGGACGGTCGCGACGCGTTCGTCGAGGAGTACCGGGTCGTCCTGGCGCACTTCGGAACCCGCACCCTCTGGGTCAGGGCGAGCTTCCGTCCCGCGGAGCCCGAGGCCGGCCTGCCGGACCGCATCGAGGGGACCACCCAGGACGTGACCGCCGAGCGCGCGGCCGAGGCCGCGCGCGACGAGCTGGAGCGCCGCCAGCGCATCCTGCTCGAGAGCCTCCCCGACACGATGGTCCTGCTCTATGACCGTGATCTGCGGTGCACGCTCGCGCAGGGCGACCTGCTTCGCAGGCTCGAGCTCGCGCCTGACAGCTTCCCCGGGCGGCGCCTGCCGGAGACCCTCCCCCCTGAGCGCCGCGCGAGCCTCGAGAGCCTGGTGCACCGCGCGCTGGCCGGCGAGCAGGGATCACTCGAGCACCGAGGCGACGACGGGCGCACCTACCAGGTCGACGGCGTCCCCTACCGCTCCGACGCCGGCGAGCTCACGGGGGCGTTCACCGTCTGGCGGGACATCACCGATCGCCGGCGGATGGAGGACGAGCTGCGGGCGAGCCGCCAGCGCGCGCTCGAGGCGTCGCGGCTGAAGTCCGAGTTCGTCGCCAACATGAGCCATGAGATCCGCACGCCGCTGAACGGCATCGTGAGCATGGCGGAGCTGCTGCTGGACACCGATCTGACCGCGGAGCAGCGGGAGTACGCACAGGTGGCGCTGACCTCCGCCGAGGCTCTGATGCGGGTGATATCCGACATCCTGGACTTCTCCAAGATCGAGGCGGGCAAGCTGGAGGTCGTGGCGGAGGACATCGCGCTGCGGGAGGCGATCGCCGACGTGCGCGAGATCGTCGGCGTGCGCGCCTCAGAGCGCGGTCTGGCGCTCGACGTCGCCGTCGACCCGGGGGTCGCCGAGGTGGTCCGCGCTGACGGCACCCGCGTGCGGCAGGTGCTTCTCAACCTGCTCTCCAACGCGGTCAAGTTCACGCCGGAGGGCGAGGTGCGGCTGGCAGTCGGGCTGGCAGCCGGCACGGGTGGCGAGATGCTGCTGCGCTTCGAGGTCTCCGACACCGGGATCGGGATCGCGCCCGAGCGGCTGCCGGAGCTCTTCCAGCCCTTCTCGCAGGCGGACGCGACGACCACCCGGCGCTACGGTGGGACCGGCCTGGGGCTGTGCATCTCCAAGCAGCTGGTTGAGCTGATGGGGGGCGAGATCGGCTGCGAATCAGAGCCGGGGCGCGGCAGCCGCTTCCACTTCACGCTGCCCTACGAGCCCGGCGCGGGTGGGGGGACGGCGGCCCCGGGTGCGGACCTCACCGGCACTCGTCTGCTGCTCGTCGACGGCGCGGCCCAGGGCCGGCGCCCGCTCCAGGACTGCCTCGCGAGCTGGGGGATCAGCCCCGATCGGGCCCCCGACGCGGCGACCGCGCTGCGCCTGCTTCGGCGCGCCGCCCAGACCGGGCGACCCTACGAGACGGCGCTGATCGACCTCACGCTGCCGGGGACGCCCGGTCTGGAGCTTGCTCGCCGGATCCGCCGGGAGCCGTCGCTGCGCGCGACGCGGCTGATCGCGGTCGGCCCGGAGCCGGTCGACGACGCGGACGCCAGGGCGGCGGGGATCGACGCCCAGCTGACCGGGCCCGTGCGTCCCTCTCGCCTGTACAACGAGCTGCTTCGGTCGCTGCGCCGAGCCTCCGACGTCTCCGGAGCGCCGGCCCCGCACGGACCCGGCGACGCAGACGCCGGCCGGCCGCGGGTCCTGGTCGCCGAGGACAACGAGATCAGCCGGTTCGCGGCGTTGCGGCTGCTGTCGACCATCGGCTTCAGCGTCGACGTGGCGGGCAACGGCCGGGAGGCCGTGGAGATGGCGGCGCTGGTGGATTACGCGGCCGTGTTCATGGACTGCCAGATGCCGGAGCTCGACGGTTACGCGGCGACGCGTGAGATCCGCGACCGTGAGCGGGCCGGCGGGCGGCGCACGCCGATCATCGCGCTGACCGCGCACGCGCTGGAGGGAGACCGCCGGCGATGCCTGGAGGCGGGCATGGACGACTATCTCGCCAAGCCGCTGCGCCTCCAGACGCTGCAGGAGCTGGTCGAACGCACGCCGGCGCTGCGTGCGCGCCAGGCCGCCCGCGCACGGCCCGTGTTCGACCCGGCCGCGCTGCACGAGATCGGCGACCCGGAGACCGAGGCCACGCTGGCAGCGATGTTCCTGGACCAGGCGGCGGAGCGGGTGCCGGCGCTAAGGGGGGCGATCGACTCCGGCGACGCCGGGCTCGTGCACTCGCTCGCGCACGGGCTCAAGGGCTCAGCGGCGACCGTCGGGGCGACGCAGATGGCCGAGCTCAGCCGTGACCTGTGCGAGCTCGCCGAGCGCGGCGCGGTGACGCCGGCGGCGAGCGAGATCCACGCCGAGCTGGCCGAGGCGCTGAGCGCGACCAGCCGGGCGCTGAGCGAGCACGTCCAGCGGATCGCCGCCTGAGGGCGGCGATCAACCGCGAGCGTCAGACCACGACGGCCGCGAGCATCAGACCACGACGGCCGCGAGCGTCAGACCACGACGCGACGCGACGCCGCCGCGCGATCGAAGGCCAGGCGGATCAGGGCGACCAGCCGCTCGCCTGTCGCCCCCTTCACCAGCAGCCCGTCGGCGCCCGCGCGCAGCATCGCAAGGTAGGCGTCGGGCTTGTCACGCGCGGTCAGGGCGACGACCCTGGTGCCGGGACTGATGGCCAGGATCCGGCGCGCCGCCTCCGGACCGCCGCCCCCGGGCATCATGAAGTCGACGACCACCACATCGGGGCGCTCCTGCTCGACGAGCGCGACGACTTCGTCGACTCCGGCAGCGCTGCCGACCAGGACCAGCCGCTCGCCACGCTTGACGATCGTCTCGATCGCGAGCCTCGCCAGGGGATCGTCGTCGGCGATCGCCACACGGATCCTGGCGGCCGGGGCCTGCGCGGCGGCCGGGGCCTGCGCGGCGGCCGGGGCCTGCGCGGCGGCCGGGGCCTGCGCGGCGGGTGGGGCCGGGGCCTGC
>JAJZWB010000016.1 GCA_021846845.1 Actinomycetes bacterium
CCGGTCACGGCGGCGTCGCCGCTCTCTCCAACCGCGACGCACAGGCCGGCCGACGGGCACGAGACGCCCGTCATCGGCTGGAGGGGGTGCAGCCGATCGATCGCGTCGACCGTCCTCCACGCCGACGGCCCGCCGGTCGGATCCGCGGACACGTAGGCGTTGCCGCTGTCGTCGACCGCGACGCACAGGCCGGCGCTCGGGCAGTCGACCGCACTGGCCGAAAGGGAGGTGGTCGTCGTCCACGCACCGGAGCCGCCGGTCGGGTCGGTCGAGGTGGAGAAGCCGGTCCCGACCGCGACGCACAGGCCGGAGCCCGCGCACGCGACGCCGTTCAGGGAGTTGCCGCCGTCGACCGTCGCCGTCTGCCACGCGCCTGGGCCGCCGGTCGGATCCGTGCTGGTCAGCACGTCGCCGCTGGAATCGACCGCTACGCAGAGCGAGGTGGTCGTGCATGTGACGCCGTTGAGCACGTTCCCGGGGTCGACCACGGTATGGACCCAGGCGCCGGCGCCCCCCGTCGGGTCCGTGGACGCGTAGATCGAGCCGTCGAGACCATCGGTCACCACGCACAGGGAGATCGTCGGACACGAGATCGCGTCCAGGCCGGCATCCGCGAAGCCGGGGTTGACGAGGCTCGTGGTGGTCCACGCGCCGCTGCCGCCGGTCGGGTCGGTGGCCGTCACGACCTCCCCGTAGGCGTCTATCGCGGCGCAGAAGGTCGCGGTCGGGCAGGAGATTCCGTTGAAGGCGCTTCCATGGCCGATCGGCACCGGCGCCGACCAGGAGACCGCTCCGGCATGCGCGGTAGCGGCCGCGAGCGCCCAGACGGCGAACGCGAGCAGCGGGGCGAGCCAAATCGCCCTCGTCCTCCCGGCGAGGAATCCGAAGCCCGTGCGAGCTCGGCCTTGCACAGGCGGGACGATATACCCGACGACGCCCGATCGCCAACGTGCTCGGCGATCGGCGCCGCGGACGAGCCGCGACCCCCCGCGCGAATTCAGGACGGTGCCGCCGACCGCCAAGCTGTCGCGCCGCGGATTGCGGGTCCAGCACCGGGTTCGCGCCCAGCCCGCGGTCCCGGCGGCCTCGCGGCAGACTCGCGTGCCGGCCTTGAGATCGAGGCCCGATTCAGCGCCTCGGACCGTGCGACCGACCGCTAGAGCGGCGGGACCTGGTTGTTGACCTGCGGTCCGTGGTACAGGTGGTTGTGGTCCCTGCAGGCGGCCGGGAAGGAGAACCGGACGCTGTCGCTGCGGACGCCGTTATAGCTGGCGAACAGGGTCACCCGGCCGATCGTGCCGACCCTGCACCCCGGATCGGTGCTGCTCCTCACCCGGACGACGATCTTCATGATGTTCCCGGGCACCCCCCACATCACTGCGTGGTGCGAGTGGTAGACCAGATGGTGCTCGACGGTCATGATGATCAGGCGGTCGGGGCGATGGCGCACACGGTCGACCTGGCAGAGCGTGCCCGAGACGGTGTTGGCGGCCAGGTCTATGTTCCCGTGTCCGCGGGCGTAGCTGCCGGTCGCCCCGGTGATCGGCGCGCCGGTGTGAAATCCCCACGGCGGGATGCCGTAGACGATCGGGATCTGGGAGCAGTAGTCGACCTGATAGCCGGCGGCGGATCCGGTCATGGCGCCCAGCAGGGCCAGCGGCGCGAGCGCCAGGACGGCGAGCGCGATGCGCGAGTTGACTGTCTTCCGGCGCATCCGGACGGCCACTATAGAGCCGTCACGCCGAAGCCGGCTCCCGGGCCCGCTCAAGCCACCCGCGGGTTGGGCCGGGCCCGCTCAAGCCACCCGCCGGCCAGCCTGTCAGGGCACCGAGGGCTGGGTCGCCTGAGATCAGAAGAAGGTGCGCACCACCGCCGTCACGGTGTAGTCATCGGAGACGACGGGGATCGCACGCCACTTGTCGAACGCCGTGCACGGGTGCGAGATCCCGCATCCGAGCCAGTCGCCGACCTGCAGCTCGGCCCCGTCGAGGGCGACGAACGCGTGCTGGTCGTTGAGCGCGGTCACACGCGCGCCGCTCAGCGGCTCGATCCCTCCTGGGCGGCGGCACACCCGCTCCGGAGTCGGCAGGCCGAGGTCGTACGGGACGTCGCGCTTGCCCAGTCCGACGAGGGCCAATCCCGGCTCCGGCAACGAGAGGACCACGCCCCACGCCTCCAGCGCGGCGCGAAGCCGGCCGCCGCCCGTCGATCGCCCGTCCAGCGGCGACAGCCGCTGGTAGAAGCCTGAATCATGGGTGACATAGCAGCCGCTGCGCAGCACCAGCCGCGTCGGCCTCCGCAGCTCCAGGCGACCGAGCCGCTCGACGACCCGGTCGAAGTATGCGCTGCCTCCCGCGGTCACGATCACCTCCGGAAGCTCGTCGAGCATCCCCTCACGCTCCAGGCGCTTCGCGAGCTCTCCGACGCGGTCGAGCACCGCGTCCACCTCGGCGATCGTCTGTGCCATCGACTCTCGGTCGACGACGCCCTCGTACGCCTCGATCCCCGCAAGGCGCAGCCCCGGGGTCGCGGCGACCGCACGGGCGACGTCCATCGCCTCCTGCACGCTGCGCGCGCCGGTCCTGCCACCCTGGACGCCCAGCTCGACGAGCACCCCGAGTTCGCGTACCGGCCGAGCGGGCCGCAGGCCGTCGTGCATGGCGGCGACGGCGGCCTCCGAATCGGCCAGGCAGAGGCAGTCGAACTCTCGGTGCGCGGCGAGCTCGCGCGCGATCCAGCGCAGGGAGGGCGCGTCGACCACCTGGTTGGCGATCAGGACCCGCTCCACCCCGAAGGCGCGCATGGCGCGGGCCTGCTGGACGGTGGCCGCGGTGATCGCCCATGCCCCGGCGCGCAGCTGCCGGTCCACGATCTCCGGCGACATCGTCGTCTTGCCGTGGGGCGCCAGCACTACCCCGTGCCGCGCGCAGAAGCCGCGCATCAGCTCGACGTTGTGCTCCAGCGCGCTCTCCCTGAGCAGGAGCAGGGGCGGCAGGAGGTCGCCTTGGAGCGCCTTCCACCGCTCCTCGGCGACCGCGCCGCTGGAGACCCCGCGAGCATTGGAGGGGAAGGCCCGGTGGCGCCAGTCCAGCGTCTCTCCCGGAACCTGGCTCTCGCCCAGCGAGCCGGCGCCCCGACGGTCGCTCACCGCTCATCCCGCCCGTCGTCGGCGGCCTGTCCGAGAGCGCCCGGCGGGAGCAGCCCGTGCCGCGTTGGGGTGGTCCGGCGGGCGTGTGGTCTGGATTCCGATGCGGTCACGACCGCGTAGTGTCGCAGCGACCCTAGCTTGATCCCACCAGGGCGCGGCCGGCGATGTCGACGGCGACGCACTGGGACATCGAGGAGCAGGACACGCCGAACAACGAGTCCGCCCCCGGGATCCGCGTGAGGCTCCAGCTTCGCGGGATGGCCGGGTCGCCGCCGATCGCGGCGCCGAGCCCGTCGACCGCGATGCAGAACCCGGCCGACGGGCAGGCGATCGCGTTCAGCGCCCAGGCGCCGCGGATCCTGACGCTGCGAGCGCCGCGCGGGGAGCGGGGGTCGAACGTCGTGACGTCGTCCTCGCCGACGGCGGTGCAGCTGGAGGCCGTCGGGCACGCGATCGCGCTCAGCGCGGCGTCCGCGACGGTCACCTCGACGGGGGAGCCCGGCGAGCGAGGGTCGAAGGTCACCTCGCGACCGTTGTCATCGACCGCCGTGCACTGGCGAACGGACGGACAGGCCACCCCGATGAGCGTCGGAGCCCCGCTCACCTGGAATCGGCTCTCGCGCCCCGGCGAGCGCGGGTCGAAGGTCACCGCGTTCCCGCTCTGGTCGATCGCCGTGCACTGATCGACGGTCGGGCAGGCGATTCCGTCGAGGGTGTTGTCGATCACGCCGGCGAAGCTGTTGACGACCGTCTGGAACCTGTCCTGCCCAACCTGCAGCACGGACGGCGCCGGTAGGAACGTGAACACCTGGCTGTTGCCGAAGTCGACCCCGGTCTGGCCGGTCGTGGGATCGATCGTGGCGCGCGTTCGCCGGCGCGGGGCGCCGGGGTCGAAGGTGACCTCGCGGCCGGCCAGGTCGACCGCGGTGCACTGCGAGGTCGACGGGCAGGCGAGCGCGTACGGGACCCCGTTGTCGATCGCGATGGGCGAGGCGGCGAGCCGCCGGCGCGGGTTGAACGTCACGGCCGCGCCGGAGGCGTCGACCGCGGTGCACTGGTGGCCCGAGGGGCAGGCGACGTCGTACAGGACGTTGCCCGTGTCGATCAGCGCCCGGGCCAGGCGTCCGTGGGGTCCGCCGGCGGCCGGGTCGAAGGTCACCTCGCCGCTGCTGTAGTCGACCGCGGTGCACTGGGACGCGGACGGGCAGGCGATGCTGCGCACGAACCCGGGGTCGATCGCGCGGACCCGTGCGCCTCTCGGCGAGCGCGGATCGAACGTCACCTCACGACCGGCGAAGTCGACCGCGGCGCACCGGGACGGGGACGCGCACGCGAGCGTCGCCAGACCGGAGCGGTCGACGGCGACCGGGACGGCGGCGCTCGGCGACACGGGATCGAACGTCAGCACGCGGCCGGATGTGTCGACGGCGACGCATTCGCTCGCCGACGGGCACGCGACATCGAACAGCATGTGGCCCGTGTCCAGGACCACGCGTGAGGCTGCTCTCGGCGCGCGGGGGTCGAACGTGACCTCTCCCCCATCCTCGTCCACGGCGGCGCACCGCCGAGCGGACGGACACGCGACGGCGAACAGGACATGGCCCGCGTCCACCGCCACGGGACCAGCGCTCCCGGGCGAGCGCGGGTCGAAGGTGACCTCGTCCCCGTAGTAGTCGACGGCGGTGCACTGACGGGCGGACGGGCACGCGACACCGAACAGCCGGCTGGCGTCGACGGATCGAAGCGTGGCTCGCCCAGGCCGACGGGGGTCGAAAGTCACCTCGCCGCCGCCCTCGTCGACGGCGGTGCACTGACCGACGGTGGGACACGCGACACCGAACAGAGCGCCGACGGTGCCGGGGTCGACGGCCGCGGGAGCGGCCGCGGCGGCCGAGCGAGGGTCGAACGTGACCTCCTGTCCGTTGCCGTCCACCGCGGTGCACTGGGACACGGCCGGGCACGCCACGCCGAGCAGGGTCTGAATGCCGGTCCTGTCGATCCTCAGCGGCCCGGACGAGGAGGACGCAAGCGCTCGACCGGGCAGGCCCAGCAGCGCGACCGCCACGCCCACGAGGGCTAGACGGAGCGCCGGCGCACGCGGCTTCATCGGCCGAGAGCAGCCGGGCCGCATCACCAGCCGAACCGGCCGCCGCCGCGCGAGCCGCGCCACCAGGCGGTTGACATGTGCGACCACGCGGCAACCCTACGCAATCGGATCGCCCTTGTCATCGGATCGCACCGGGCCGTGATCCGCCGGCGCCCGCGGCCGATCGGATGACTTCCCCGGCGCGCCCGGAGCGGGCGGCGGGGTCGAGCGCAGCAGGGGCACGAGGCGGGCGGCGACGAGAAGCTCGGCGATCCTCGGCTTGATCGGATGCCCCAGGCGCCGCTCGACCGCCCTGACGCGGTTGACCACGGTGTTCTCGTGCACGCCGAGGCGCCTGGCGGTGGCGCGCGGGCTGAGGCCCTCCTCCAGGTAGGCGAACAGCGTCCCCGCCAGACGACGAGCCTCGTCGTCGTCGCCCGCCACCGAGCCGAGCTCCGCGCTGACGAAGGCCCGGGCGCGCTCGAGGTCGGCGCTCGCCAGCGCCGCGACGGCGGTCGTCGCGTAGGAGACGACCGATCCCGCGTGGCGACCGGAGAGCCGCGCGACGCGGAGGGCGTCGAGCGCCTGCCGGTGGCTTGCGCGGAAGCCCTGGAGCCCGGCGGCCGGCAGGCCGATCGCCACCAGCGTTGCGGCGAACGACTGGCGAGACTGCCGCCGGCCCGTCGGCAGCGTGGGGTCGCCACCGTCGACCCAGCCGGCGGCGATCCCCGCGCGCAGCGGGACGATCAACCGGTCACGCCCGCGCATCGCGTCCGCGACCGCCGCCGCAGCCCGCTCCAGGCGACCGGGATCGCCCACCCGGCCAGCGGTCGGGCCGGGGTCGCAGACCACGAACGCGGTGTGCGAGTGCGAGAGGTCGTAGCCGATCTCGGCGCCCGCGGTCGCCGGGTCGCGTTCGTCGCCGGCCAGCAGGGACCGGACGGTCTCTGCCTGCGCGGCGGCGGCGGTGCGAATCCAGCGGTCCCGTTCCTGAGCCCAGCGGCGGACGAGCCCGCCGTCCAGGGCGCGCACGAACGCGAACGTCGAGGCCGCTGCCTCCTCGACCGCGGACGCCACGTCCTCGGGATCGTCGAGCACGCCCCTGACGTCGGCGACCCAACGCTCGAAGAACTTCGCATGGCCGATGTGGTAGGCGCGCAGCAGGTCGTCGATGGGCAGGCCGCGACGGACGAGCTCGCGCGCGAGGGCGGCGGCGGCAGCGGGCGGCTGCACGTCGGTCAGCGACTGCCCGTGGCGGACGCTGTCGATGAACAGGCGGATGACGCTCGCCGTGCTGTCATAGGTGTCGCGAGCGAGCTCCTCATCGGCGCCGAGCTGAGGCAGCTCGCGGTGGATCGCGGCGGTCAGCTCGCTCGCCATGCCCTGGACCCAGGCCGGGTCGTCGGCGAAGCGCAGCACCAGCTCCCGTAGCGCGATCCCCATGCCGGGCATCATCCTCCGGTTGTGGAATGTCCACAACCGCGGGCGCGGCGAGTCTCGATCCGCTCCCTTGGCGTCACCCGGTCGCGGGCGTACGGTCGGCGCAGGCGGCCGAGCAGAGAGGTGACGACCATGCACCGCACACCGAGGGTTATGGCGATCGACGCCGGCGGCACGATGACCGACACGTTCGTCGTGGACGAGGCCGGGGGGTTCGTGGTCGGCAAGGCGCAGACGACGCCGGCGGACGAGTCGATCGGGTTCATGGACTCCGCGCGCGACGCGCTCGCCCAGTGGGACGCGACACCCGAGAGCGCGTTCGGCGGGATCGCGTCGGGGATCTTCAGCGGCACGGCGATGCTCAACCGGCTGCTGTCCCGCACCGGTCTGAGGATCGGCGTGATCGTCACCGCCGGGCAGGAGGACTACCTGCGGATCGAGCGCGCGATCCAGACGTACCTCGGCTTCTCCTACTCCGACAGGCTCCACATCGCCACGCACCACCACAACCCGCCACTGGTCCCGCGTGAGCGGATGCGGGGCGTTCGCGGACGGATCGACGTTCTCGGCCGTGAGGTGCTGCCGCTGCGCGAGCAGGACGCCCGCGACGCCGCCGCCGAACTGCTCGACGCAGGCGTCGAGGGGATCGTCATCTGCCTGCTGTTCTCCTACCGCAACCCGGCGCACGAGCGCCGCGTCGGCGAGATCGTCGCCGAGGAGCGGGCGCTGCGCTCGCTGGATGGCTCGGTGCCGGTGTTCCTCTCATGTGAGCTGTACCCGATGCGCCGCGATCTGCCTCGGCTCAACTGCACCCTGATCGAGGCCTACGCAGCCGAGCCGAGCCGCGCCACCCTGCAGGCGGTTCGCGACAGGACCAAGGAGGCTGGCGCGGGATTCGAGCTGCGCGTGATGGCCTCGCACGGCGGCACGATCTCGATCGAGGCCAGGGAGCTGGCGCGCACGCTGGTCTCGGGTCCGATCGGCGGCGTGGTCGGCGGAGCGGAGCTCGGTCGGCGAACCGGCCAGCGCAACGTGCTGTGCACGGACATCGGCGGCACCTCGTTCGACATCGCGCTGATCACGGACGGCCGCTACGACATCACCCCGACCCCCGACATCGCCCGGTTCGTGCTCAACATGCCGCTGGTCCGGATCGACTCGATCGGAGCCGGCACGGGATCCCTCGTGCGCATCAACCCGAACTCCAACCGGCCGGAGCTTGGACCTGACTCGGCCGGCGCGAGGATCGGCGTCTGCTGGCCCGAGGGGGGAGTCGAGACCGTCTCGGTCACGGACCTCGATCTCGTGCTGGGCCGGGTGAACCCAGACTACTTCCTGGGCGGGGAGATCAGGCTCGATCCCGAGCGGGCCCGCCACGAGGTCCGGCGGCAGATCGCCGAACCGCTCGGGCTCGACGTGGCGACAGCCGCGGCGGGCGTGATCGAGCTGTTCGAGCAGACCCTGCGCCACGAGGCGGTGGGCCGGATCCTCGGCAGGGGCTACTCGCCCGCCGACTACGCGCTGCTGTGCTATGGCGGAGGGGGCCCGCTGCACGTGGCCGGATACACGGCGGGCGTGAGCTATCGGGACGTGCTCGTCCCCGCCTGGGCCGCGGGCTTCTCCGCCTACGGGTGCGCATGCGCCGACTTCGAGTACCGCTGCGACCAGACGGTCGACATGCCGCTCCTGCCGTCCTTCGACGATGGCGCGCGAGCCTGGATCGGGGCGACGATCACGGCGGCGTGGCGCGGGCTGGAGCAGCGCGTCGCGGCCGAGTTCGCGAAGTCCGGGGTGGGAGCCGAACGGGTTCGCTTCTCGCGGATCGCACGGATGCAGTACTACGGGCAGCTGAACGACATCGAGATCGTCTCACCGAGCGAATCGCTGGAGACGGCGGCCGACGTCGACGCGCTCATCGCCGCGTTCGAGGATGCCTACGGCAAGGTGTACGCGCGGTCGGCGCGCTCTCCGGAGCTGGGCTACCTGGTCACCCAGGCCGCGGTGCTCGGCACGACCGAGATCGAGAAGCCCGTGCTCCCCGAACGACCCGAACGGGGCGGCTCGCCACCGCTGAAGGCCACTCGTGACGTGCACTTCGGCGGGTGCTTTCAGGCGACCGACGTGTACGAGCTGAGCGACGTGCAGCCGGGCCATCGGATCTCCGGGCCCGCCATCATCGAATCGGTCGCGACCACGTTCGCGATCCCTCCGGGACGGAGCGCGCGCCTGGATCGGCACGATATCTTCCACCTGAGCTCGGAGGAGGGCTGAGAGCATGGCCATCGTGGACGCCGCCCGCGAGCCGGAGCCTGACGATCGACGACCGATCGGCTGGGGCGGGCGCACCCTGCGCGAGATGCTTGAGGAGTCCGAGCGGCTGCTGGAGCAGACGGGCTCCTACCAGGGGCTCGACGGCGAGCTCGCGCTCAAGGACGAGGACCCGATCGGCTACGAGAAGCTGTTCGCGCGCCTGCGGGGCGGCCTCGTGTCGGCCCGCGAGACGGCGCTGAACATCTCGGCCTCCCCGATCGTCCGTGAGCTCGGCGAGCTGTGCTTCGCGCTGTACACGCCGGAGGGCGACTCGATCGCGCTCTCGACGGGGATCATCGTCCACGTCCACACGATGTCGGACGCGATCAAGTTCATGGTCCGCAACGGGTGGGAGCAGAACCCGCGGATCCGGCCCGGTGACATCTTCGCAAACGACGATCCGGTGATCGGTGACGTCCACAACGCCGACGTGCAGACCTTCGTCCCGATCTTCGACCCGGGCGGGTCGGGTGAGCTGGTCGCCTGGGCGGGCGGTGTCACTCACGTGCTGGACATCGGCGCGTCCACCCCCGGGGGGGTTCCCGTCGGACCGACGAACCGGCTGGAGGACGGCATCGACCTGCCGTGCATGAAGATCGGCGAGGGCGACGAGCTCGCGCAGTGGCACCTGCTGCGCTGCAGCAAGCGCTCCCGCGCGCCGATGTACTACCTGCTGGACGAGCGGACCCGCCTGGCGGGGTGCCACATGGTCAGAGACGCGGTCGAGCGGGTGATCCTGGAGGAGGGCCTGGACCGCTTCAAGCAGTTCTCAAGAGAGGTGATCGAGGACGGTCGCCGCACCTTCAAGGCTCGGATCCGCGAGATGACGGTCCCGGGCCGCTACCGCGCGGCGACGTTCATGGACGTGACCTTCGCCGACAAGCAGCAGCTGCCGGCCCGGGCGCGGCGCGACTTCATGATGCACGGGCCGTTCGAGGTGCGGATCGGCGGCGACGGAGACTACGCGCTCGACCTGGAGGGGACCTCCGCCTGGGGGTGGCACTCGATGAACTGCACCCCGTCGGGGATGCAGGGCGCGATCTGGGTGCAGTTCACCCAGACGCTGATCTGCAACGACAAGGTCAACGACGGAGCCTACCTCGCGCTGCAGACGAACTTCCCGGAGGGCACGGTCGCCAACCTCGGCGACGCGGAGGGCTCGACGGGGATCGCCTGGGCGTTCCTGCAACCGGCCTTCACCAGCTTCCCCAGGACCCTGTCACGGGCACTGCAGGCGCGCGGCTTCATCGAGGAGGTGATCGGCTCCTACTCGGTGTCGGGCAACGTCGTGCAGGGAGGGGGCATCGACCAGTACGGCAATTCGTCGGCGATCATGAACTTCGAGATCGCGGCTCAGGGCATGGGTGCGATGTACGTGCTCGACGGCACCGACACCGCGGCCGCGATGTTCAACCCTGAGGGCGACGCCGGTGACGTCGAGATGTGGGAGCTGATCTGCCCGATGGTCTACCTGTCACGGCGCCTGAAGCCGAACACCGCGGGACCGGGACGCCATCGCGGCGGCGCGAGCTTCGAGTCGCTGCAGATGGTGTCGGGCACGCCGTTCTGGGAGCTGCAGAACCTCGGGACCTCTCGTGTGTTCAGCGCGCAGGGGCTGTTCGGTGGCTATCCGGGATCGTGCGCCTACGTGCACAACATCAAGCGCAACGACCTCGCCGCGCGCGCCGCTCGGGGAGACGCCTATCCGGTCGCCGACGGCGACTTCGACGCGCCCGCGCTGATGGCGATCGACGGCGATCGCACCTACAAGCAGGACAACTTCACGCTGCTGGAGCCGTTCGCCGACGGCGATCTCTACCTGTCGGTGATGAAGGGAGCGCCGGGGCTCGGCGACCCTCTCCTGCGCCGGCCCGAGGCGGTGGCCGAGGACGTCGCGGCGGGCCTTCTGGTCGCGCGCTTCGCCGAGTCGATCCACGGTGTCGTGCTGTCGCGGGACGGAGCGGCCGACTCGGAGGCCACCGAGATCAGGCGCGCCGCGCTCCGCGGCGAGCGGCTTGACCGGTCCTGCCCCGTACGCGAATGGTGGGCCCGGGAGCGCGAGCGCGTGCTGCGCGGCGAGATCATCGAGCCGGTCCGGATCGCCTACGCGGAGTCGATGAAGCTGTCGGCGACGTGGGCGGCCGAGTACCGCGGCTTCTGGGACCTGCCTGAGGACTTCCAGTACCAGGCGCCCACGCCGACGGTTAGGGCGGCCGCGGCGCAGCCGGGGCGGATCACGCCTGAGGAGTCGGCCGACCGCTTCCTGGCCGCCTCCAGGGTGGCTCGCGTCCCCCCGCCGCGCGTCGCGGGTCACCCGCTTGAGCCCGAGACGCTCGGGGCGCTGCTCGACGAGCGCCTCCCGCGATCCGAGGTGCTCGCGATCCAGTCCGCCTACAAGGACGCCGGCCGGTTCGACACCTGGCTTGAGGTGCTGCAGGCGCGGGTGCCCTATCCGGATCCGATCGTGCTGCCGGCCGGCGAGGGCCTGAACATCGTCCGCCGGCAGGCCGACGGCGCGCTCGTGATCCGCTGCGACTGCGGGCACGACTTCTGCCGCCCCGAACGCAACTGGAAGCTTGCGGCCGTGATCCGGGTTCGTGGCGACGAGGGCTCGATGCTCGAGATCTACCCGCGATTCGCGCACGCCGACCCCGAGTGGATGGAGCTTCGCGAGTTCCTGTGCCCCTCGTGCGCCCGACTGCTGGAGACCGAGGCGGTCGCGCCCGGATACCCCGTGGTGCACGACTTCCTCCCCGACCTGGAGGGCTTCTACAGCGGCTGGCTGGGGCGCCCCGTGCCCTGATCGCAGCCGGCGCCCGCGGCCGGGGAGCGGGCGCACGTCGTGGGCACCGCGATCCCACCTCCAGCGGTGCTGCCGGCGACGCCGCCATCCCGCCGGCGGTACCGTCACGGTACCGCCACCCCGCCGGGGGGAAGAGGATCCCTCACACCGGCACGGCGGATCCCGCCGGACGGGGCTCGGCCGCGGTGCCTGGGGCCGCCTCCAGGGCCTCCACGGCCCCGGCGCGCGAGCCGCCGCGGATCACCAGCAGGGCGACGATGAACGCCCCCGCCGCGATCGCGGCGCCGACCCGGAACGCGTCGTCGTAACCGCTCACGAGCGCGCGGCCCGCGAGCTGGTGCGCCGCCGGCGAGAGCGCCCTGGTCCCCGCCAGGCTGGCCGCATGGCCGGCGGATCGCAGCACAGTGCGCGTGGTCGTGGAGGCGATCGTGACGAGCACGGCGATCCCCAGCGACCCGCCGATCTGCTGGCTGGTGGTCAGCAGCGCTGAGGCGAGCCCCGCCTGGCCGGGTGCAACCGACGCGACCGCGTTGAGCGTCAGTGGGACGAACGACAGGCCCATCCCGAGGCCGATGGCCAGCAGCGGCCCGAGCACCGAGGGGTAGGGGCTCGTCGCCGAGACCGAGGACAGCCAGAGCAGGCCACCGGCGATCGCGAGCGGGCCCACGGTCATCGGCGGGCGAGTGCCGACCCTGCCGACGAGGCGCGAGACGACCTGGCTGACGGTGCCGACCATGAAGGGCACCGGCAGGAAGGCCACCCCTGTCAGGATCGGGCTGTAGCCCCTGACGTCCTGCAGATACTGCGTCACGAAGAAGATCAGCGCGAGCATCGCCGCGCCGATCAGGAGCATCGTCGCGTAGCCGCCCGCCCGGTTGCGGTCCGCGAGGATCGAGAGACTCATCAGCGGCGAGGCGCTGCGCTGCTCGATCACCACGAACGCGGCGATCAGCACCATGGCGGCGGCCAGCGCGGCGATCGTGAGCGGATCGGACCAGCCGACATCGGCGGCCCGGGCCAGGCCGAACACCAGGAGCGCCACACCGCCGGTCACGGACGCCGCGCCGGGCAGGTCCAGGCGCCCCGGCCGGCCGGGTGTGCCGTCGAGCACCAGCAGCGCGCCTGCGACGACGAGCGCGCCGATCGGGACGTTGACGAACAGCACCCAGCGCCAGGACGCCAGGTCGGTCAGCGCACCGCCGAGCAGCAGGCCGAGCGCGCCGCCGGCCCCCGACATCGCCGCGTAGACGGCCATCGCCCGGTTGCGCTCCCCGCCCTCGGGAAACGTGGTGGCGACCAGCGAGAGCGCGGTCGGCGACGCGATCGCGGCGCCGACCCCCTGCAGAGCGCGGGCGGCGATCAGCCAGGCCTGATCGGCGGCCAGCCCACCGGCCAGGGAGGAGAGGGCGAACAGCGCGACTCCGGCGACGAACATCCGCCGCCGTCCGTAGAGGTCTCCCGACCGGCCGCCCAGGAGCAGCAGCCCGCCGAAGGTCACGACGTACGCCGTGATCACCCATTCCAGGCTGCTTGCCGAGCCGAAGCCCAGCGCTCGCTGGATCGACGGCAGGGCGACGTTCACGACGGTGACGTCGAGCATCACCATCAGCTGCGCGGCGGAGATGATCGCCAGTGCCAGACCTCTGTGGCGGTGGCGTTGCGGGATGCGTTCGTCCATGAGCGCTCTCCTTTTTCAAAAAGCGAGTGGTCGTTCTATTTGGAGCAGCAAGCGTAGCATGCAAAACGAGCGCTCATTCGCTAATCTCGTGCAATGCCGCGCGTATCCGAGGAGCACCTGGAGGCTCGCCGCCGACAGATCCTCGAGGCGGCGCGCCGATGCTTCGTCCTCAACGGGTTCCACGCCACCTCCATGCAGGACGTCATCGACGCCGCCGGGCTGTCAACCGGGGCCGTCTACCGGTACTTCAGCGGCAAGGACGAGCTGATCACGACGATTGCGGGCGAGGGACTCGGCCAGCTCGCCGCCGCGATCGAGCCGGTGCTCGCCGCCGAGGACCCCCCGCCCCTGGACGAGGTGCTGGCCCTCGTGCTGGAGCGGATCGAGCGCATCCAGGCGGAGCGCCAGCTGGCCGGCCTGGCCGTCCAGGTGTGGGCCGAGGCCCTGAGGTCCCCGGTCATGCGCGAGTGGTTCCGGGACTCGATCCGCCGGGTGCGCGGCTGGTTCGAGGACCTGCTCGCGATCCACCAGGCGCGCGGCGCGATCCAGCCCGGCGAGTCGTGCCGGTCCGCGGCGCAGGTGCTCGCCACGCTCGTGCCTGGCTTCCTGGTGCAGCTCGCACTGCTCGACGACGTCGACGCCGAGGCGTTCCGCGACGGCCTGCGCACCCTCGGGCTCGGGGGCGGCGTCCGTGCGTGGGAAGCGCCCGCGGAACGAGCCGCGGGCGCGGGGGATCCGGGCGCAGCGCCGTAGGCGGGCACCCGACGCGGACGGCGCCCCGGCTCGCCCCGGCTCGCCGCGGAGCGTAGGCGGGCACCCGACGCGGACGGCCCCGCCGCCGAGCGCCGGGCTCACGGAGCGGGGGTCGTGCCCGCGATGTGGAGGGCGCCGACGGCGCCCTCCACGGTCGCGGTCGCCCCGGCCGTCGTCCAGCGGGCCGTCAGCCGGCCCTTGACGACACCGTGAGCGACCGCCGTCAGCGTCGCGACGACGGTCTGCGGCAGGCCCGCCCCGGCATCGCCCGAGAGCCGCACGCGACCGCTGACGGCCACACCGGGCACCAGCTGGTCACGGTGCAGCGCCAGGACGGTGCCCGACGCGTTGGCGCTGACCGTTCCACCGTGCAGCCCGTGGTCGACGGTGTAGCCGATCGCGTCGTAGCGCGCGATCGCGTCGCCCGCCGTCGCGACCGCGGCCGCGGCAAGGGCGAGCGCGGGCCGCGCTCGCCCGCTCGCCGCCGAGGGCGCCAGCGGCGGCTGCGCGGCCAGGCTGGGAGCGTAGACCCCGACGGCGTGGATCGGGGGTATGGCGCCGGCGCAGGACACGTTGAGCGTGTCGACCGAGCGCGGGTCGGCGACGAACTCGCGAACCAGCTCGGAGCCGCACGCGGTGTCGCCCTCGCCCACGACGTGCGTGGTGTTGGCGAGCTCGACGAAGCGGCCGTGACCGCCGATCCGCGCCAGCAGATGCGCCGCGACGCTCGGCGGGGTCCAGGTGTCCAGCTCGCCTCCCAGAACGAGCACCGGCATCGAGACGGGCAGCCGCGGCGTGCGGCTCACGGGCGGCTGCGAGCGGACCGGGGCGGGCCACCTCAGGCAGGCGCTGTAGGCCTCTGTGTTCTGATCCTGCGCGATCCACTCCGCTGTCGTGAACGGGCGGAACGTCGACGCAGGGAGCGACCCCTCGGTCCGGGCCAGCTGGGCGGCGCGCCGGGCCGGCGTGGAGCTCATGTCGAACAGCTGCGGGTAGTCCACGCAGGCGACGGCCAGGTACAGCTCCACCGAGTAGAGGCCGGCGGGCGCGCCGAAGTAGTCCTCATCGGCGTACAGCCGCTGGTCGTAGAGGCGAAGCAGCGGCGCGGGGTCATGGTCCTGGAGCAGCGCGCGGGCGGCCGCGTCCACCTCGCGGTAGATCCCGGGGTCGGCGGCGGCGTCGTTGAGCAGGTCCACCAGTCCGACGACGTTCATGGTGACGCGCGTCAGCGAGCCGCGCTGGCCTGGAACCACGCCGGTGAGCGGACGGCGGCGCAACGCATCCGCGAGCGCGCTCAGCCGTGACCACGACGGCCCCCGCGCCGCGGTCGCACAGGCCGGCGACCGGCGGCACACCGCGTCGAAGGCGGCCGGCATGCCCCTGATCGTGGCCGCATACCACGGGTCCAGCCCGGACGTGGGGTACGCCGAGTCGAGGATCAGACTGCGAACAAGCCGCGGGAAGCGTGATGCGAACACCTGCGCGAAGAACGAGCCGTATGAGTCGCCGTAGAGGTCGACCGGACCCAGGCGCAGCGCGCCGATCACGGCCGCGAGGTCCTCGGCGGCCGCGACTGAGCCGAACATGCCGGAGGCCCGCACCCAGCGGCCGTCTCGGTAGCGCCAGCGGTGGTTCAGCGCCGCTGCGCACGCAGCCACGGTCGCCTGGAACGCGCTCGTGGCCGTCGAGCCCCTGAAGCGCTGGAGCGCCGGACAGCTCAGCGGGGTCGAGGCTCCCGTGCCGCGGTTGTCGACCGCCAGGAGGTTCATGCGCGACAGCAGCGGCCCGTACATCACGTCGTAGCCGGCGCGGACCGAGTTGATCGAGCCCAGGCCCGGCCCTCCCTCGACGGGGACCACGGTGCCCGCCGCAGGGCGCCCGTCGGTGGCCGGGTACCAGCGGTAGGCGATCCCGATCCGCGGTCCGGACCCCGCTGCGGCGCGGTCAAGCGGAACCGAGAGCCGCCCGCAGTACGCCAGCGGCGCGCGCGCGCATTCGACGAGCGTCTGCGTGCCGACCCGGAGGTCTCTCGGCGGGCTCGCGCCAGGAGCGACCGGCGTGACGGCGGGCGGCTCCGGCGGTGCCGCGGCGCGCGCGCGAACCTGACCGGCTCGGGTCTGCGATGGCCGGCGGGCGAGCACCCGGTCGATCGCGATCGCCGCCGGCAGCGCGATCGCAAGCCCGGCCAGCCCCACCAGCCACCGACGCGCGCGGCCTCCGATCGTCAACCGGACGCTCCCTTCGCAGATGCCGCTCGATGATCCGTTCCCCCGCGCACCGAGATCCTCCCACCCGGTATCCGCCCGTCGGGCAAGAGGAGTGCAAGAAGAGGCTGAGAATCCGCTGGGAGTCGCTGGCACACGTGCCTGGAGCGGTCAGTGCCGCCGCCGGCCGCGCCGGCCGGCGGCGGCGGCTCGATCGCAGCCAACGCACCGGATCGTACGCCGCTTGCACGACCAGCCGGCCGGCTGTCGTCGATCTCCGCCGGCAGCCGCACAAGGTCGCAGCGATCGGGAAGTCGTCCATCTCGCCGGGCCCCGGGGCCGTTCCGGACACCTGATGCCAGGGACCGTGGCGCCTCCGCGAACCGAGCCGGTCAGAATAGGAGCGTGGCGAGGCGACTCTCCAGCCCCGTGTTCGTCGGCCGCGACGAGCAGCTCAGAGCACTGCGCAAGGCGCTGGCCGAGGCAGAGGCCGGAGAGCCGAGCGCGGTCTTCATCGCCGGCGAGTCCGGGGTCGGCAAGACGCGGCTGGTGATCGAGTTCGAGCGCCTCGCGCTGGAGGCCGGAGCGCGCTTCCTGATCGGCGGCTGCGTCGACGTGGGAGGCTCGGAGCTGCCCTACGCGCCGCTGCTGGGAGCGTTGCGGATCCTCGTCGGCGAGGTCGATCCCGACTCGCTGGAGGAGATCGTCAGCGCGGCCGCCGGGGAGCTGGGCCGGCTGCTGCCGGAGCTGGCGGGCGGCCACGAGACGGCGATCGGCGACGCGAGCGCGGGCGGGCCCGACCCGCTCGCGCAGTCCCGGCTGTTCGAGGGACTGCTCGGCCTGCTGGGACGAGCGGGACGCGAGGCGCCGGTCGTGCTCGTGATCGAGGATCTGCACTGGGCGGATCCGTCGACGCGCGGCTTCCTGTCGTTCCTGCTGCGCAACGTCCGCCGCGAGCGCCTGCTGCTGGTGGCCACCTACCGCAGCGACGAGCTGCACCGCCGCCACCCGCTGCGGCAGTTCCTGACGGAGGTCGAGCGGCTGCCGACGGTCGAGCGGCTGGCCGTCGCGCCCTTCACGCTGGAGGAGCTCGGGGAGCAGTTGACCACGATCCTGGACCGCGCACCGGAGCACGGATTGGCGCAGGAGCTGTTCACGCGCTCGCAGGGCAACGCGTTCTTCGCCGAGGAGCTGCTGGCCGTCGCGATGGAGGGCGGCACGCTCGGGATCCCGGAGAGCGTTCGCGATGCGGTCGCGATGCGGGTGGAGCGCCTCTCGCCCGAGGGCAGGTCGGTGGTTCATTGCGCGGCCGTAGCCGGGACGGGCGTCGGGCATCGGCTGCTGGCGGCGATCACGCGACTGGGCGACCAGGCGCTGCTCGCGCCGCTGCGCGAGGCGATCGAGCACAACGTGCTCGTGCCCGACGTCGCCGGCGCGAGCTACGCGTTCCGGCATGCGCTCCTGCGCGAGGCGCTCTACGAGGAGCTGCTGCCCCATGAGCGCGTGACGCTGCACGGCGCGCTCGCTCGGGCGCTGGAGCAGGATCCGAGCCTCGCCGTCGGGCCGCCCGGGGCGGCGGCGCAGCGCGCGACGCACTGGTCGGCGGCGCAGGAGCCGACGCCCGCGCTCGCGGCCTCCATCCAGGCCGGGATCGAGGACGAGGGCGTCTGGGCCTTCGCCGAGGCGACGGCCCACTTCGAGCACGCGCTCGAGCTGTGGGAGCGCGTTCCGGCGGAGCAGCGGCCGGAGGGTGTCTCGCAGGTGGATCTGCTCGGCCGCGCGGCGGAGGCCGCCCACCTGTCGGGCGACAACCGCCGCGCGATGACGCTCGCCCGCAGCCAGCTGGAGAGGCTCGATCCCGACGTGGACGCGGTGGCCTGCGCCGTCGCGCACGCCCGTCTGGGCCGCTACCTGCTGGCCGAGGAGGGAGCCGCGCTGCAGGCGCTCACCGAGTACAGGGCCGCGGCGGCGCTGCTGCCCGAGGAGCCGACGGCGATCCGCGCGAGCATCCTCGCGGGAGAGGCCCACATCCTGATGCTGAGGGGCCAGGGCATGGAGGCGCGCGAGCCCTGTGAGGAGGCGATCCGAATCGCCCGCGCGGTGGACGACGCGAGCGTGGAGTGCGACGCGCTCAACACGCTCGGCGCGATCTTCGTCATGCTCGGGGGCCACGAGCAGGCGATCGATGTTCTCCAGGGAGCGAAGCGGCTCGCCGAGAAGCTGGGCGCGCTGGAGCAGCTCCGGCGCGCGTACATAAACCTCGGCGAGGCGCTCGACCAGTCCGGTCGGTTGGACGAGGCGGCCGAGCTGGCGAGCGAGGGCTGGGAGCGCCTGCGCCAGCGGCTCGGCGGCTCCGCGGTGTTCCTGGCCGCCGAGGCCGGGTCTCGGTTCATGCGCCTCGGCCGCTGGCAGACCGCCGACAATCTGCTCGGCGACGCGATCGGGGTCGCACGGCCGAACCCGTTCAGAGGGATGGTGCTGGCGGTGACGGTCGAGCTCGCGGCGCTCCGCGGCGAGCTTGATCGAGCCGAGGAGCATCTGCGGGAGGCGACCGCGCTGATCCCGATGCACACCGACTGGACGATCGTCCACGCGCGGGCAGCGACCGCGCTCGCCATGGCACGGGGCGAGTTCGAAGCGATCCGGGCGCTGCTGGACCCGGACACGCTGACCGTCGAGAACGGCTACTCCGTGTTCGCGATACCGATGCTCGCGAGCGCGATCGCTGCCGAGGCCGAGCTCGCGCAGCGGGCGCGCGCGCTCGGCGACCAGGCCGCCGAACGGGAGGCGGTCTCGAGGGTGGACGCGCTCGCGCGCCATGTTCGCTCGCTCTCGGGCCCGGAGACCTGGCCGCTCGGTGGCGCACCCGCCCAGACCCTGCTGGAGATCGAGCTGTGCGAGCTCGAGCGCGGGCGCGCCGGTGGCGAGACTCAGTCCGAGCGGTGGCGCGCGCTCGCCGCCGGCTGGGCGCAGCTGGGCCATCCGTTCCCCACGGCCTACGCTCGCCTGCGCGAGGCCGAGGCCGCGCTCGCCGAGCGGCAGCCGCGCGCGCGCGTCGCCGAGGCCCTGGAGGTGGCGCGGACGACCGCCAGGAAGCTCGGTGCAGCGCCGCTGGCGGAGCAGGTGGAGCTGCTCGCGCGGCGCGCTCGGGTGCGCGCCGGCGAGGACACGCCGCGTGAAGGCGGAGGCGAGAGCCTGGGCCTGACCGACCGGGAGCTCGACGTGCTGCAGCTCCTCGTGACCGGGCGGACGAACCGTGAGATCGGCGAGACGCTCTACATGAGCCCCAAGACCGCCAGCGTCCACGTCTCCCGGATCCTGGCGAAGCTCGACGTCCGGACCCGTACCGAGGCCGCCGGGGCCGCCTACCGGCTGGGTCTGCTCGATTCCCCCGGGCCCGGGGTCGCCAGCTGAGGGCAGCGCGGGGGGCCGGCTGGCGTTCCCCCGGTCGGCCGGACGGCGGAGTGCCGGCGTGTACGCTGAGCACCGACTCACGGGAGGCTGCCGCCATGCGGAAACTGGCTCTCTCGGCATTGATGTAGGTGAAGGTCGGGCTCATGCGTGTGATTCGTGGGGTGGCGCGAGGGTGATCGGTCCGCAGGTCAGCATCACGAGCGCGAGCGCGGCGTTGGCGCTGTGGAATCCGTAGGCGCGGCGGGTGATCAGGCGGACCTTGTTGTTCAGCGCTTCGGTGCGGCCTTGGTTGATCCCGAGCCGGATCGCGTGGAGGATCCCGTCGCGATGGCGTCGGATAGTGCCGGCGAGCGTGACGAACGGCCGGAGGCGACTGCGGGTCGCCTTGGAGATGAACCGGTCGATCAGGATCGTGACGTCGGCGAGGGTCAGGCCCGGAGCGAAGATCCCGCGCAAGGCCTCTTTGAGGGTGTAGCCGCGCCAGACCTCCCCGCCGGCGTTCCGCAGGCGCCGAAGCGTTCGGGCCTGGTCCTCGTTGAGGTTCGGCGGGGCTTTGAGCAGCGACCAGCGGGCGTCCTTGAACCGGCGGGCTGCCTGCGGGTCACCGGACTGGCGCAGCTCGTTCCAGTAGCCGCGGCGAACATCATCGAGTGCCCGGTTGCCCAGCGCGCAGACGTGGAACGGGTCGATCGCGATCGTGGCCTGCGGGGCGTGCTCGCGGGCGCTCTTGGCGTAACCGGGTCCCATGTCGAGCGAGATCACTTCGATCGCCTGCGAGCGCGAGCGGCCGATCTCTTTGAAGAACCGGTTCGCTGTGGCGGCATCGCGACCTTCGTGGCCCCACACGATCTGCCCTCGGAGATGATCGGCGACGAGGGTGAGGCAGCGGTGCTGCTTGCGCCAGGACACCTCGTCGATCCCGATCTCGAACAGGTTCTCGAGCCGGTCTGGGTCGAGCTCATCGCCGGTGACCCGCTCGATGATCCGCCCGACTGTCGCCCAGTCGACCCTGACCATCCGGCGGATCGTCGTCTTGTCAGTCCGGGTGGCCAGCCATGCGACCAGCTGCTCGAAGTCCCGGGTGAACCGGCTGCCCGGCCGGGCGAACGGGACGCCCTCGACCCGGACGCCATGCCGCGGGCACCGAAGGCGACGAAGCCGGGCGCGGAGCTCCAGCCGCCACGTGCCCAGGTCCAGGTGGCGCCAGACCGACTCGACCTGCTGACGGTTATGGCGATGCGCGGTCGAGTAGCCGCAGACCGGGCAGAGCAGCCGGCGGCGGCGCAACGCGAGCGTCACGACCACCCGATCCGTATCGAACTGAACGCCGCGCACCCATACCCCGGGCAGGCGCAGCAGGCGCGAGAATCCCGCGTTGACGCGCATCGTCGTCCTCCTGGTGAGCTGGTGTCCTTCGAACAGCCAGCAGCTTGCCGCTCCAGGGCGACATGCGCGTCTCCAAGCCCGTCAACGACTTCCAGCACGCCGCTCAGCCGACAAAAGTCCCGCTCAGACGGCGAATCAGTCGATCCCACGACCTACATCGATGCAGGGAGCCCCTGAAATTCCCCATCCTGGCCGGGTGCGAGCTGACGCGCAGGGTTGCGGCAGCAGCGCAGGCCCGTGGGGCAGGACGTGCGCGCGGCGCGACTGGTCGGTGCGGACGGGGGTTCGGACCCGGGCTCAGCGGGGCTTCGCGAGAGCCCACGCGATGGCCTCCCCGCGCGAGGCGACCCCAAGCGTTCGGTAGATGTGCTCCAGATGCTTGCGAACCGTGCCCTCGCGCATCCCGAGCTCGTGGGCGATCTGCTCGTTGCGCTTGCCGCGCGCGAGCAGCCGCAGCACCTGGGCCTCACGCTCGGTGAGCCCGAGCCGCCGCAGAGCGTCCAGTGTCGGCGCCGAGGTGCGCTGCTCCTCCAGCAGCATCGCCCTCCAGGGCGATCGCCCGCCGTCTGGCAGATGTTGGATCACCAGACGGCCACGGGACCCGTCGATCCGCAGCGGAGCGCACTCCTCGGCGAGCCAGTCCATCAACTTCGCGGGCGGACGCCGCGCGCCGTCGGGACTCCACCCCAGGTAGGCGGCGAGCAGCTCGAGCGCGTACTCGCCGGCGTGCGTGATCCGACCTACCCGGTCGACCTGAACGATCGCCAGACCACGCTCCTCGTATCCGTCCGCCGCGCTGCGCAGGACCTGTGTCAGCCGCTCGCGCTCGCGCACGTCCTGATACGCACGGGCCAGATGTGGGCGCACCAGTTCCAGCACGTCCCGGTCGCGACCGGTGAACGTGCGTCGGGGGCGGCTCAGCACGATCGCGACCAGCACCTCGCCCGGGAGCCCGAGAACGATCTGATCCTCGATCCCGATGTGGCGGTATACCTCCTGGTAGAGCTCAAGGCGGTGGAAGTCGCGCGCCGAGATGATCTCCGACAACCGGCGCGTCCGAAGGTCCCCGCGGCTCCGAGGTCCCGCGACAGGGTGCTGACGGATCAGCGCTGCGAGGCGGCCCTCCCCGCCGGGGATGCCATAGTCGGGCGGGTCCGTGATCACCAGGGCGGTGCCGCGAGCCGGGTCGATCTCGTTGAGGCCGAGCGCGTCGTACGGGACGAGCGCCCGCAGCCGTGGCGTGACCTCGTGGATGAATGACGGCAGGTCAGGGGCGGCTCTGGCCTCAAGCGTGAGCTCCAGAACCGCTCGCACGTCCCCGGCGCCAAGCGTTGCTCCCATCTCTGGTCGTCTCAGTTGGCACGGAAGACTAGGGGCTCATCGGCGGTCAGTCCACCTTGATCTTCGCGGCCCGCCCGGCCTGTCCGTTTGGGTCGACCGCCTGGACGGCGATCGTGACATGGTGGCGCCCGCCCACCTTCACCTTCGCCGACGTGCCGGTGGTCTGCGCCACGGTGGCGCTCTGTCCGGTCCCGACCGTCACGATGTACGAACTGGCGCCGCACACCGGCGCCCAGTGCAGCGTCTCCCTGGACCCGGCACGGCGGGCGCGAACCCGGCCGACCTGGCCGGTGCCGTTCGGCGCTTGGAACCGCGCGACGACGAGCCGGGCCCGTGGAGTTCCCTGCTGCAGCACGAGCGCCACGACCTGTTGGCTGCCATCTCCGTAGCGGGGCGCGAAAGCGCGGCGTCCGCGGGGGGCTGTAGTCGTGAGGAGTGCCTCGTCGCCGCCGTGGCCGCTCGCGTAGAAGCTCACGCGCTGGCCCGGCTCGGTACGGTCGCGCCAGTTGAGAACGCGCCGGCACCCGTCTGGCGTCACTCGCGCCGACACGTCGACCGGTGCGAGCCGCCGCGCGAACTGCACGCCGACGACGGCGGCCGAGCCGGCCAGGGGCGTGACGGCGTAGCGCCCGTGCCTCGGATGTGTGAGCAGTAGGTAGGTCGTGTGGTCGTCGGGATTCATCACGAGCCCGGCGCCCGCGGCGATGTCGTATGGCGACGCTGAGGTGACGCTCAGCGACAGCCCGCCGGGACCGGTAACGCGCACCTGCGGCGCCGCGCCGATGCCGCGGATCGCCACCTCGGAGACGTTCGAGCCGGCGCTGAGCGCGAACACGCTCGAGGATGCGGACGCGGTGGCGAGCTCATGGCTCTTCCTGCTGCTCGCGCCCAGCGGCCCGCTGTTGCAGCCGCCGACGTGCCACTGCCCGTCGAAGTAGGCGCCCGCCGTCCCGAGCTTGTTCGAAGTCGCGCAGAACGCCGCCCCGTCCGCGTTCATCGCGAACCGCGCGTCCGCCACCAGGTTCCAGACGTTCATCCTGCCGTCGATCTGCATCAGCCAGTCACCGAGGAACGTGTCGCCCGTGGTCGGCAGGCTGAGGCTGCCGCTCCCCTGGATCGAGGCGGGGAAGCCGATCCGGAGCACCTGGTTCAAGTTGAAGCCGGCGGTGCCCTGTAGGAGAAGACCGTCGTGGCTCAGCTTCATCGCGCCGTGGATCAGGGTTGCGTTCACCACCCTGAAGTCAGTCGTCCCGGTGAAGGAGAACGGGTCGAAGGTGAACGTCCCGCTGCCGTCGAGCGAGGCCACCTCCTGGAACCACAGAAAGTCGCTCTTGAAGCGGGGCAGGAAGGTGAAGCCGACGCTGCCGCCGAGCGTGAAGGCGCCCGTCGGGCTGGTCGGATCAATGCCGCCGATGAAGCCCGCGCGCTGCCAGAACAGGCCGGGCGTGCCGTTGATGTATCGGTTGATGTTGTTGACGTGGACGCTCAGGCTGGTCAGACCCGGGATCCGCCAGGTGCTGCCGAGAACCGACACCGTCGTCAGCCACCTGAAGCCCAGATCGACGCTGACCAGCGTCTTGCCGAGGAACCCGGCGAGCGGTTCGACCCACACCTTCGCGGCGGCCGACGGCGAGTTGTGGACGACGAGCAGCGCAGTGGCGTGGAATCCGCCCTGGGCGAGCATCCACGCGAAGCCGAGGCGTGCCAGCTCGACCGTCCCGAGGGCGGGCGCCCCCGCCTCGCGGACGAACTTGCCGGTCCGGGTGTTGATCCCGTAGGCGGCCGACGGCGAGAAGCTCCCGTCGATCTCGCTGACGCCGTCCCTGTTCTCCGCCGTGATCTTCGCCCGCAGAGCGATGGGATAGGAGATCCGTGATCCGCCGCTTGCCGTGGGCACCTTCCACAGTCCGTTGATCGGGTCCAGGAACGCGTTGCTCTGGGTCGGGAAGCTGAGCTGCGCCTGGAGGGTCGTCTGGCCGGGAGCGAAGTCGAGCTCGACCGCCGGCGCGTGGGCCGGGAAGCCGAAGATCGTCGAGCTGCCACCGCCGAGCGCGGCGAGGAAGCCGCCGGCCTTCACGGCGAACGTCCCGGGCGTCGCCCACGGCGTGCTCAGCGCGAAGGTGTGCTGCTCGGCGGTGAACGGGAAGCTCAGGTGCAGTCCCCCGGGAACGAAGAAGGCCATCCAACCGCCGCCCCAGCCGGGCGCCGACAGCGACATCTTCACGTCGGCGCCGTCGACAGCCTTGGTCTGCGTGTTGAACACGACCGGCTCGGTCTTGTCGTTGGCCGAGGCGTAGTCCACCCCGTCCATTCTGAATTGCCCGATCGCCTTCCACGTTCCGGCCGAGAGATCGACGGGCTCAAAGCACCCGACGGCGATCATCGAGGTGTGGAAGTCCAGCGTCGGCTGGCAGTCCACGGTGAAGTTCGCGGTCCGATCCTGGTCCATGTTCACACTGCACGTCCCCGCCGCGGCCTGACAGTCGGCGCTCGCGACCGCCGTCGGCTTGTATGTCGGATCCGGCGTGACCGTATACGTGCCCTGCTGCGTGACGCTGACGCTGTAGTTGCCGTTCTGATCGGTTTGCACCGTGCTCGTGCCGCCCGGGCCGGTGACGGTGACGTTCATTCCCTGCACCGGATCGGGCTTGCCGGACGACTGGTCGCTGTTCGCGAATGTCACCTGCCCGGTCAGCTGCAGCGCGCCGTAGGTGAACTTGGCAATCGACGGCGGCCCCCCCGGCGCAACGTCGACGGTGCACGTCGAGCCATCCGGGGATGTCGTGCCCGAGCAGGCGGTCACGTGGTAGTGGCCGCCGGGTTGCTGGCCAGGGGGCGTGCCGCTAGGGGTCACGGCGTACGCGCTCGCGCTCACGCTCGCGCTGAAGCTCCCGTCGCTGAGCGTCGTCGTCGTGACCGGCGCACCGCCGCCGGTCGGGGTCATCGTCACCGTCACGCCCTGCAGCGGCGACTTGTCGTCGGGGCCGAGCACCGTGCCGGTGATCGTTCCCGGCGCCGGCGGCGGCGCGAAGCTGGGGTTCGCCGCGGTTGTGTCGGTGCCGGAGATCAGCGTCTGGGTGCCACCGCCGGCTGGGGTCGTGTAGACGCTGGTGGCGCCGGTGTTCGTCGAGGTCTCGTAGGCGATCAGCTTGCCGTCGAAGGACCACTGGGGGTCGGCCAGCGTGGCGCCCGTGCCGGTCGGGTCCGCGGTCACCATCTGCGTGCCGACGAAGATTCCGGTCGAGCACGTGATGCCGTTGCACCGCGAGCCGGCGGCAGCGAACGTCGAGCCGTCCGGTGAGCCCGCGACCCCGTTGAGCCAGACGATCCCCGAGGTGCTCTGCTCGGTGCCGGACACCATGCTGGCGTTGCCTCCGGCCGCCGGCACCTGCCACAGCGCGAGTCCCAGCCCGCCGTCGTAGATGATGGTGCCGTTCCCCAGCCAGCCCGGATTCTCCGCCGAGTAGCAGTCGGCCTGATAATTGGGGTTCGTGGGCTGGCTCTGGCAGCCCAGATTGGAACCGGAGGTGTTGAAGTCGACCAGCGTGATCGGCGATCCCTGCCCATTGGCGTTCATCACTGCGACGGCATTGGCGTAGGGCTGGTAGACGACCTTCGTACCATCGGGCGAGATCCGCGGCTCGCAGCCCTGCGCGATCGGCGTGAGATTCGAGCCATCCGCGTTCATCACGTAGATCTGGCCGACGCCAGAGAAGGCGCTGCAGGGAGCCGAGTCCGCGGTGAAAGCGACCTTCGCCCCGTTCGCCGACCAGGACGACCAGAACCCGCCCGGGAAAAAGGAATGCGGGTTGGAGCCGTCGAGGTTCGCCGTCCACAGCCCGGCCGGGCTCTGCTGGGAGTCATACATGACCAGCGGCTGCAGGCCCGTGGCGGCACGTGCCGGACCTGGAGCCACAGCCATCAACCAGAGGACGAGAAGCGCAGATGCGAGCCGGAAGCGCACCGCAGCGACCCTAAGCGGCGTCGTGCTGACGGGCAATACGCAAAAGCGCGTACCGGCGTTGGTCAGCGCAGGCGCCGGCAGCGAGCCGACGACCGGACCGAAGGACCCGCTTCCTGTCCGCTCAGACCATGCCTCGCGGCGCACGGGGCCAGACACCTAGGCTGGGAGGAACGCGAGAACAGCCCGATCGGATCAGATTTATCCGATAGGCTCACGCGTGTGACCCGAATGACCGCAACCGACGCCGCCAGAAGCTTCTCCGATGTACTCAACAGAGTCGCCGACGGAGAAGAGATCGAAATCACACGCAGCGGCGCGTCTGTAGCCGTGATCTCCCCGCCCAAGGGCAAGCTGATATCAGCAGCCCGCTTCCGCGAGTTGATCGCCGCAGCGCCGATGCCTGACGCCGGGTTCGTCGGCGACGTTGAGGACATCAGGAAGTCCATCGCGGCGCCCGAGGATCCGTGGCCGTCCTGATCGACACCGGACTGCTGGTCGACCGTGAGCGTGGCGTAGCCAACCCGCAGGTTGATGCCGCCATCGGTGAGGAGGACCGTGCGATCAGCGTGATCACCGTCAGCGAACTCCTGCACGGCGTCCACCGGGCGCAGGGCGCGCAGCGCGCGCGTCGCAGCGCATTCGTCGAGCATCTGCTTGCCGGGATGCGGGCGCTTGAGATCACCGAGCAGGTCGCTCGCGCTCACGCCGACATCTGGGCCCAACTCGCCGCCGCCGGCGTAGTGATCGGCGCGCACGACCTTTGGATCGCCGCAACCGCGCTGGCTCACGGAATGGGCCTAGCCACCGGCAACACCCGCGAGTTCAGACGGGTCCCCGGACTCCGACTCATCAAGGCACCCGGTTAGTGAAACGCGACTTCCGCGCGCCCGGGCCTTCTCCTGCTGGCAGACGTCGCCCAAGCGTCTCCCATCCGCCTGGAAGACTGTTGTCGGACCGGATCGTCTGGAGGGCGCATCCCGGCCCTGGTCGATCCGCCTGGCCGCCGTCAGCTCGGGCGTAACGACAAGGTCGCATTCCGCTGAGCGACTGCCCTGCCAGTCCAATATCTCGGCCCTGTCACGACGGCGCGCACGACAGACTGACGATCGAATCCGTCGGTCGGTGGCCGCCGGGAGCCCGCGATCGGCTTAGCTCCTGTACCTGCGAGCGAGGCGCAACATCGCCGTGCGGCGGTCGGGCGCTCCTGCGGCGAATGCCGCTCTCCTGCCGGCTTTCCCGCCCTCACTCCAGATCTCAGCGACCCATCCATCGGCACGCTTCTCGATCTCGGCGTACTCGCAATGCCTGGCCGCCGTGTCGGTCAGGTGGCGATACGGGGAATCTCGGAAACGAGTGGGCAATGCCTCGACACCCGCACGCGGACTGCCTGAAGCTGCGCGATCTGTCTGGTGTGCCAGTAGCCCGCGTCCACCAGGATCGTCCGTGGCCGTCGGTCGATGCCCGCGCGCTCGAGCTCACAGACGGTGGTGGTGACCATCGGCGCGAGCTGCCCGAAGTCCGGTGACCGATGACGTAAGCAGCCTTGACAATGTCGTCTGTCCCCTTTACACATATGGAGTCTCGCTCGACCGTTCAGCTCGACCGTGAGGTCATGGCTCTGATGCTGTCGACGAACGTGGAGCTGGTGGCTGATGTGCTGCGAGCCGACGCGCAGTCCGACGAGCAGCTGATGTGGGCGATCGCCGCGACCCGCACCCTGCACACGCTCGTCGAGGAAACCCTGCACGGACTGGTTGAGCAGGCTCGCGCCGCCGGCCATACGTGGGCTGAGATCGGGGAACTGCTGCACGTCAGTCGTCAGGCGGCGTTTCAGCGCTTCGGCGGCGAACCTCACGGTGCTGCCGGCGACGCAAGGGGCGCAAGGGCAGTGGACTGGGCGGTCGAGCACGCCCTTGCGGTGCTCCAGGCGTTCCTTGACGGCCGCTTTGAGGACGCGCGCGCGAGCTTCGGTGAGCGGATGTTGGACGCGGTCTCGCTTGAACTGCTTGCCGAGGTGCGTGAGAAGGTGCGTCGTGACGCCGGCGAGGTCCAGGCGCTGGGTGTCCCACGGGTGTCGGTGCGGGACGGCTATACCGCCGTCGACATCCCCGTCGCCCTCGAGCGCGCCGATGGGATCGGCAGCGTCGTGATCGATGCGGACCGGCAGGTTGCGGGCTTCCTGGTACGCCCGACGGAGTCGCTCGCGTGAACGGCCGTCCTTGCGCTCGGCGCGGTCGCCCTGATGGGGGCCCGAGTCCGGCGACGTCCGGGATCCCGTAAAGCACGTGGAGTGACGGCCCGGTTCGGGCCGCGATCGACCCCTGCGATGCCAGTATGCACGTATGCGTCGCACGAACCATCTCGCTTCCTGATGAGCTCGCCGAGGCACTCGATCGCGAGGCTCGCCGGCGCGCCGTCCCGGTGTCCGCCGTCGCGCGAGACGCGCTGGCCAATCACCTCGGCTTTGGGACAGCTGAGGATCACCGCGAGCTGCCGTTCGCCGCAGTCGTGCGGAGCGGCGAACTGACCACCGCACGCGACATGGAGAAGCTGAGCGGAAGGGAGTGGAACACGCGTGCTCGCAGTCGTTGACGCCGGGCCGCTGCCGCTGACGCCGACGACATCGACCACCAGCGGTCCGTCGACACCCTCTCCCGCGGTGATCTCAGGCTCGTGGTCCCTGCTCTCGCGAGCGCCGAGGCGACCTGCCTCGTCGGTCGACGCCTCGGCGCGGCGGCTGAAGCCGAATTCCTCCGCGGTCTCGTGACCCTCGATGTCGAGGCACCGACATCGCAAGACCTGGAACGGATCGCCGACCTCGTGGAGCGGTACGCCGACTTTCCGCTCGGCGGGACTGACGCGTCCGCGATAGCGCTCGCGGAGCGACTCGGCGCCGACAACGGTGATCACCCTCGATCGCCGCCATTTCGGGTCCGTCGCGCCACTGCGACACGTTCGAGATCCTCCCCTAGCCACCCACATCCCTGACCTTCGGCCGTACCGGCGGCATCGACGCGCCTGCCTTGGAGCCGGGATCAGACCCAGCCACGCGACCACGGCGGCCGACACTGCCGCATCATCGCCGCAGGAGCCATCGGGCGGCCGGTGCTTCGCTTACCACACGGCACGCCGGGCGTCCTCTCGTCGGCAGACGCGCCCAGTCGGCGGCGCTGTCGCGGACATCGGAGCCAGGCGCACCCCGGGCCTTGGGAGGAATTGGGGGCAGGTTCGGCCCGGTCCGCCGGGCCGGAAATCAGAAAGCCCCGCAGCGCGTGACTTTCCGAGTGGGCCGTGGAGGGATCGAACCTCCGACCTTGGGATTAAGAGTCCCCTGCTCTACCAGCTGAGCTAACGGCCCGAGGGGCCGATGTTACCCAGCGGAGGCGGAATCGGCCGCCGCGAGCGACCGCGGGCACCCGCGATCAGCAGGACTGCGCCAGGGCGGGGGTGGTCTTGGCGGAGTCGATCAGCCCGGTGACCTGCTTGCGCGTCGAGGCGGGCACCATCGACTCGGCCTTGGCGGCCGCCAGGTCGCCCTTGCGCGTCTGGCCGGCAGCATAGGCGGAGATCGCCAGGCACTCGAAGCCCTTGACCGAGCCGGGGCTCGCAAGGGTCGCCGTCTCCCAGGCGGCGGCCTCGTTGGCGTACTGGGCGAGCACGCCGTAGGCGTTGGCGGCGAGGATCGCGTAGTTGCCGCTCGGGGTCCTGGTGAGCTGCACGTAGTGCTGCCACGCCGAGCCGACCTGCGCCAGCTCGCGCTTCCCGGCGGGCGTGTAGGAGTTGGTCGCGGTGTCGAAGCCGTTGCTGGAGGCGTTCTGGTAGTGGGCCTGGAGCAGGTTCCCCCAGGCCGCAGCGCTGGCGGGGCTCTTCTTGACCTGGGCCTCGGCCGAGCGAACCTGCTGGCTGAGGACCTGGCCCTGGTTGTTGGAGCCGCTCCCGGTGAGGCCGTTGAGCAAACCACCGAACCCGTTGCCGGTGCCGACGCCGAACAGGATCAGGCCCCCGCCCATCAGGACCGCGAGCCCGAGGTACACGGCCTGGACGGTGCGCCTACGGCCGCGGCTGCGCAGGTCGAAGAGCACGGCCTAGTCTGCCCCGACGGGCGGGTCGACCAGACGGAGCTCGGCGGCGGCGCGCCTGGCGTCCCGGCGATCGGCGAACTTGAGCAAGACGATGCTGGCGATGAATAGGATCACGAGCGGGAGCGTCTCCAGGCCGGTCGTGACCGGGTCCGCTCCCGGCATCGCGGCGGCTATCACCGCGATGATGACCGTAGCGTAGCGCCAGTGCCTGGTGAGGGTGCGACCGTCGATCACGCCCAGCGCGCGCAAGCCCAGCAGCGCCAGCGGGAGCTGGAAGGCGAGGCCGACCGCCCCCATCGTCATGACCTCGAAGGAGTAGAGCGGCCTGGCCTGGACGAGGTTGTTGAACTCGCTGGAGTTGTAGCCCTGGAGGAAGCGGACCGCCGCCGGGAGCACCACCATGTAGGTGAACACGACCCCCGAGATGAACAGCGCCGGCGCCGCCAGCACCGCCGGCCGAGCGACCCTGCGCTCGTCGGGGCTGAGAGCGGGGACGACGAATGCGTAGATCTCGTACAGAAGCACCGGCAGGGCGAGCAGAACCGCGGCATAGAAGGAGACCGTGACCGTGGTGGTGAACGGCTCCCCGACGCCGATCGTGATCGGCACGTTGCTCGGCTGGGTCTGCGGAAGCGCCCTCGCGCCCGCGTCCAGCTGCTGGCCGGCGGCCGCGACCAGCGCCGCGAACGGAGCCGGAACCCCTGGAACGCGCGAGGCGGCCGAGAGCAGGCCGGCCGCGTTCTCGATGTGATGCGCCGCGGAGACCGAGTCCCGCGTCAGGCCGCCGAGATGGTTGGCGGGCGCCGCCGCGACATCCGCGATCGGCCTGTTCAGCGCGTTGAGGAGGAGATGGTTCTGCCAGAAGCACAGGCCGAACGCGACGACGAGCGCCGCAAGGCACACGAACAGGCGCGACCGCAGCTCATCGAGGTGATCGACGACGCTCAGGCGTTCGTCGTGGCCGATCGGCCGGAGCACCCTCGACATCGGTCGCCCCTGGCCGGCGGATCAGGCGCGCGGCTCGGTCCCCGGGGCGCCCGGCGCCCCGGAGGCCGGACGGGCCCCCACCGGCTGGACCTGCTGGGGATCGGGAGCCTGGGGCTGCACGTACTGGGGCGCGACACCGGCCTGCCCGGGCTGCGGCGCGGTCGCCGGTGGCGGGTGGTGGGGCGGGACGTGCTGCTGAGCGGGCGCCGGAGCGGCGTACTGCTGCGGCTGCGCGTGCTGCTGAGCGACCGCCGGCTGCGCGTACTGCGGCGCCGGCGGCGCGTACTGCTGGGGGGGCGCCGGAGCGGCGTACTGCTGCGGCTGGGCGTACTGCTGAGCGGGTGCCGGAGCGGCGTACTGCTGTGGCTGGGCGTACTGCGGGGCGGGTGCCGGAGCGGCGTACTGCTGCGGCTGGGCGTACTGCGGGGCGGGCGCCGACTGCGCCGCGGCCTGCTGGGTCACGGCGGGCGCGACCGGAGCCTGCGACAGGGAGGGAGCGTCGGACTCGGGCTTGGACTCACCCGTGATCCCCTCCTTGAACTCGCGCATGCCCTGACCGAGACCCTTCCCGATGCCCGGCAGGCGCTTGGGCCCCATGATCAGAAGCACGATGATCAGGACGACGATTGCATCAACGGCGGGATTGCGGAACATGCTCTGGCCTCTCCAGCTGTGGGACGACCAAGCCTACCGACCTGGGGGCCTCAGGCAAAGCGAACATGCGACGAACGTCACTCAAGAGCCCCTGCGAGGCGCCGATATAGCTGAGCGAGCAGAGATGAACCGCCGCCCCGACCGTCACACGATCCGCCGCATCCTCCTCCCCTCCGGGCGGGCGATCGAGGTGGTTCGCTTCTACCCGGCGCAGGGAGAGACCGGACTGCACGTCTGTCCGAGCTGCGGTTCGGACCTCGTGCAGCCGGTGGAGTGGGCCGAGGCGCCGCGGGGGTTCTGGGAGCTGCTCCTGCGCTGCCCCAACTGCTTCTGGACCGACGACGGCGTCTTCGACCAGGAGCAGGTCGACGCGCTGGAGGAGCGCCTCGACGCCGGCCTGACCGAGATGCTCGCCGATCTCCGCCGCCTCACCCAGGCGAACATGAGCCAGGAGATCGAGCGGTTCGCCGCCGCGCTCAACGCCGACCTGATCCTGCCCGAGGACTTCTGACGCTCCGGGGTCCGGGTCCCGAGCGACCCCGCCGGCCGGACGCGGTCCGATCCGGAGCCGTGCCGACCGACCGACCGCCGCGAGCGGCTCAGGAGTAGCGTTCCACCACCCCGTCGGCGATCAGCTCCAGTGCGGCGCGCTGACGCGCGGGGAGCGTCGGAAGCTCGGCCTTGGCGTCGGCGACCAGGGTGAGCGCGCGGGAGCGCACCTCCTCAAGCGCTCCGGTGGCGGCTATCCGCGCGCACACCGCCGCCGCGTCACCAGGCGTCGCGATCGAGCGGAGATCCAGCTGCCGGAGCCGCTCGTCACGCTCGCGGGCGACGATCAGCGGCAGGTTGACGGTGCCGTCGAGCAGGTCCGCCCCGCGGGGCTTGCCGGTGCGCTCGGGGGGACCGGACACGTCGAGCACGTCATCGAGCAGCTGGAAGGCCAGGCCGATCCGCTCGCCGAACGCGGCGAGCCGCGCGGCGTCGCCGTCGCCCTCGAGCGCCCCGAGCTCGCACGCGGCCGCGAACAGGACCGCGGTCTTCAGGCGGCAGCGCTCGATGCAGCGCGCCTCCGAGACGGCGCGCCACGCGTCCGCCCGCTGCATCAGCTCGCCCGCCGCGAGCCGGCGGCTCGCGCGCGCCAGGATGCGCACGGCGGCGACGGACCTCGATCCGACCAGCTCGGCGAACGCGCGTGAGAACAGGAGATCCCCGGTCGCGGTGGCGGCGAGGCGGCCGCCCGCGGCGACGACGGTGGGGCGCCCGCGCCGCAGGGGCGACCCGTCCAGCACGTCATCGTGGACCAGGGTCGCGGAGTGCACCAGCTCGATCGCGACCGCGGCGCGCAGCATCGCATCTGACTCCGGCGGCGGCGCGCCGGCGGACAGGAAGACCAGCAGCGGCCGCAGCCGCTTCCCGCCCGCGGCTATCGTCTCGCCGGCGTGCCTCGCGAGGCCGTCCCCATGCCCCGTCGCCAGCTCCCCGAGCCGCCGCTCGAGGCGGGTCATCAGCCGGGCGGCGCCATCGCCACCAGCCTCGACGACGGCCCGGACGGTGTCGGTCGCCGTGCTCACCCGACCGCGCCGCTCACCCTCTGACCTCGCCCACGTGCACTGCGATGATCCCGCCGGCCGTCACGATCCATCGGATTCTCTCAAGGCCGGCCCGCCACATGGCCTCGGCCAGGACCGGCGGCTGCGGGAAGCGGCGCACGGAGCTGGGCAGGTAGCTGTAGGCGGCCGCGTCGCCCGCCAGGCGGCCGAGCATCGGCACGATGCGGTCAAACCAGGCATCGAGGAAGGTCGAGAGCGGCGGCCCGGTGGGGGTCGTTATCTCCAGGACGACCACGCGCCCGCCAGGCGCGACGACGCGTGCCATCTCGGCCAGCCCGCGCTGAAGGTCGGCGAAGTTGCGCGCGCCGAAGCCGACGGTCGCGGCGGCGAACTCGCCATCTGCGTAGGGCAGCGCGAGCGCGTTGGCGGGTTCGAAGCTGACCGGGACGTCCGATGGGACCGAGCCGCGCTCGCGCGCGGCCTGCAGCTTGGCGCCCGCCAGCTCCAGCATCCCCTCGGAGAAGTCGGCGGCCACGACCGCCCCACCCGGCGCGACGCGACGGGCGAGCTCCAGCGCCAGGTCGCCGGTCCCGGTCGCCACGTCCAGGACCCGGTCTCCGGGCCTCACCGCCGCAAGATCGGCCGCGCGTGCGCGCCAGCGGTGATGCAGGCCGGCGGTCATGACCGCATTCATGCGGTCATAGACCCCGGCGATGCGATCGAACATTGCCCGGACCTGCGGCTCCGGAAGGGTGCCGGGAGCGGTCGCGCTCATCTCGCGCCTCACGGTCCCAGATTCCGCTCCCGGCGCTACTGGAGCTCGCCGAGGAAGTTGATCAGGTCGTAGAACTGACGCGGGTTCTGCTTGGCGAGCGCCGCGAACGAGGGCATCGGCGCCGTCGGGTTGCGCAGCGTGGACGCGATCGCCTCCGGGCGGAGGATGCGTCCGATGTGCGTCAGCGGCGGCCCGGGACCGTCGTTGCCGTTGTTGCCGAGAACGTGGCACGCGAGGCAGCCGGAGTTTCCGACGACCAGCGCGCCGGCCCGGAAGATCGCCTTCTGCTGGGCGGTCAGAGACGCCGGAGGCTGCAGGTCGACGGTGTTCGGCGAACCCGTGTTGGCGCCGGTGTAGGTCAGGAAGGCCATCGCGAAGATCGTGGTCAGCCCAGCGGCGAGCGCGACCGGCCGCCGCTCGATCCGGCGCTCCGGGCTGCGGTCGTAGAACGGCAGCAGGAACAGCAGGATCATGCAGATCGTCGGCACGCCGATCGTGGCGAGGTCCGTGAACTTGGGGATGTTGCGCATCACCCGGAGGACCTCGAACAGGAAGTAGAAGTACCAGTCCGGCCGCGGCACGTAGGTGGTCGTGGTCGGGTCGGCCTTCGGGCCGAGCTCGGCGCCGAACATCGCCGCCAGGAAGATGATCACGATCATCACCACGACCGCCATGACGGAGTCCTTGGCGACCGCGTAGGGGAAGAACGGCTTCCCCTGGTTCTTCAGGATCGAGTATTCGCGGAGGTATGCCTCCTTCTCGGCCTGGTTCATCGCACGCGTTGGTTGGTCGTCATCGTCATCACAACGTGGTCTGGCGCAGCTCGGGCTCCTCCTGGGCCTTGATCCAGGGCGGGGCGGAGATGCCCAGCTTGGAGACCAGGTAGAGGTGAGCGCCGATCAGGGCGGCGATCAGCCCCGGTATCAGCATCATGTGAATCGCGTAGAAGCGGGACAGCGTCGTGGCTCCGAACTCGGGCCCGGCGCGGAGGAAGTCAGACAGGTACGGACCGAGGAACGGACCCGTGCCGTTGATGTTCACGCCGACGATCGTGGCCCAGTAGGAGCGCTGGTCGAAGGGCAGCAGGTAGCCGGTGAAGCCCATCGCCATCGTGAGAATCAGCAGCACGACGCCGATGATCCACGTGAGCTCCCGCGGGTACTTGTAGGCGCCGAAGAAGAACACGCGCGCCATGTGCATGAAGATCAGGATGATCATCACCGACGCACCCCACTTGTGCATCGCGCGCACGAGCTGGCCGAGGAACGCCTGGTCGGTCAGGTAGCGCACCGACTCGTACGCGCCGCCGGCGGCGTCCGGCCGGTAGTACATCGCCAGGAAGACCCCGGTGACCGCCTGGTTGAGGAAGGCGAACATCGTCGCCGAGCCCAGGGTGTAGAACCAGTTGATCCCGCGCGGGACCTTGCGGAACATCATCCAGCGGATCCCGCCCGACAGCGAGGTCCGCTCGTCGATCCAGTCGACGACCGAGATTCCCGCATCGGCGGCGACCTCGATCGGGGTGGTGGCCTGCTTCTCGTCTGGCTCGCCGGGACGGCGCGGCGCGGGCCGCAGCGCCTTGGGCAGAGGCGGTGAGGGCAACTTTGGCATCAGCGACTGGTGAGCGACGCGGTATCGAAACGCGGGGGATAAAGGTACTGGCCGATGCCGTCGAGCGGCTGGCCGGGATCACGCGGGGAGAACCGCTGCAGCTCGGAGTTGACCGAGTATCGAGGCCCCAGCTCCACCAGGCCGGTGGAGGTGTTGTAGCGCGTGTAGAAGCGATCCAGCGGGCGCACGGGCGGACCGCCCACGACCATCCCACGGAAGTCGTAGACGCCGCCGTGGCACGGGCAGATGAAGCGCTCCGCGGCGGCGACGAAGCGGACGGGGCAGCCGAGGTGCATGCAGCGCGAGGAGAGAGCCACCCAGTGGTTGTACTGGTCCAGCGGCTCGGTGTCGATCGCGGGGTCCCGCTTGCGCACGTAGGCGATCGAGTTCCCGGCCTCGCCGATGCCCTGGACGATCTGGATCACCTTCGTCGTGTAGGTGGTATCGGTGAAGTCCTCCGGCGGGCCGATCGGCTGCCAGCTCCAGGGCAGGCGGCTGAACAGCGGCCCGATCGCGAACCCGAGCGCCGGCAGCGTGAACGCCATCGCGGCGACGGCGCCGGCGCCGTGCGTGACCCCGGTCATGAACCGCCTGCGAGTGACGGTCTCGCCCTCGAACGCTCCCGGCATCTGCCGGTCGAGCGTGTACTTGGACTTGCTTCCCTCTTTGTGTCGATCTGCCACTTTGGTCTGTTCCTCAACGGCGGCTAAGCCGCGTCCAACGGTCCGGTAAGCCTACAGCCAACCGGCGCTTCGAGGTCCGCTCCCCCACCGACGGTCCGATCGCGAACGGCCAGCAGCGCGGCGCGCGCGCGTTCGTCCCCGGCCCGGGCCAGCCGCTTGGCGGCCTCCAGCTCGGGCCCGCCGCCCCAGCCGATGGCCGCCGCGCCCGCCTCCCACACCGCGGACGCGAGCGCCAGGTCACGCTCCGCCTGCGCCTGGGCGACGAGTGAGATCACGTCTGCCAGCTCGGCCACCGCGTCCAGATCGCCGAGCTCGGCGAGCCGCGAGAGCCCCAGCGCGTAGAGGCGATCGCCGAGCAGGAGCGCCAGATCGGGCTCGTCGCAGCGGACGACCCGCGGCGCGCCGTAGTGCAGCAGCGATCCCTCCAGGATCATCTCCAGCAGCAGCTCGTAGTCGTCGCGGCGGGCCGCCGCGCGCGGTCCGGAGGCCGCCAGGGCCGGCGCGGACGCGCCCGGAGGGGCCCCCTCGCCGGTCACGGCCTCGGACGCGCCCGGTGGCCTCCCCTCGCCGGCCGCGGCGGCGGACGCGCCGGGAGGCCCTCCCTCGCCGCTCTCGGCCGCGGCCGTAGCGCGCGGGTCGGTCACGGGCCCGGCCGCGAGCGCGTCGGCCAGGGCGCCGCCCTCCTGCGCGAGCGCCCTGCGCAGCGCCTCGAGCCTCACAGCGCCTCGAAGGCCGCGGCCGCGGCGCGGATCGTGTGCTCGACCTGCTCGGGTCCGTGCGCGAGCGACGGGAACCAGGCCTCGAACTGCGAGGGGGGCGGGTACACCCCCCGGGCCAGCAGCTCCCTGCACCAGCGGCCGTACGCGTCCGTGTCACATGCCGACGCGTCGTCCCAGTCACGGACCGGCCGCCCGGAGAAGAACACAGTCAGCAGGCCCGGCAGGGACTGCACGCGGACCTCCACACCGGCGCGGGATGCCGCATCGACCAGCCCGGCGGAGAGCGCCTCGGTGGTCGCGGCCAGGCGCGCGTAGGCATCCGCGTCCAGGCGCGCCAGAGTGGCGAGTGCGGCCGCGACCGCGAGCGGGTTGCCCGACAGGGTCCCGGCCTGATAGACGTCGCCCGCGGGCGCGATCCGCTCCATCAGACGCCGGCGGCCGCCGTATGCGGCCGCGGGGAGCCCGCCGCCGACCACCTTGCCCATCACGGTCAGATCGGGCAGGACCCCGAAGTGCTCCTGGGCGCCGCCCCGCGCGACCCTGAAGCCGGTGATCACCTCGTCGAAGATCAGCAGCGCGCCCGTCTCGTCGGCCACCTCGCGCAGCAGCCCCAGGAACCCGGGTGCCGGCGGCACGACCCCCATGTTGGCGGGAACCGGCTCGGCGATGATCGCCGCCGGCTCATGGCGCCGCGCGGCCTCGCGCACGGCGTCAGGGTCGTTGAACGGGACGACCACGGTCGCCGCCGCGGCCGCGCGCGGGACACCCGGGCTGGACGGGATGCCCTGCGTAGCCAGGCCCGACCCCCCCTGTGCCAGCAGCCCGTCGACATGGCCGTGGTAGGCGCCGGCGAACTTCAGGATCCGCTCGCGGCCGGTGACGGCGCGCGCGAGCCGCAGCGCGCTCATCGTCGCCTCGGTCCCGGAGGAGGTCATGCGGACCATCTCTACGGACGGAAGGCGGGCGGCGATCTCCTCGGCGAGCCCGACCTCGCCCTCGGTGGGGGCTCCGAAGCTGGTCCCGGCCGCGGCCGCTCGCGCCACCGCCGCGATCACGCCCGGGTCCGCGTGGCCCAGGATCAGCGGCCCCCAGGAGCAGACCCAGTCGACGTATTCGCGGCCGTCGACGTCCACGATCGTCGCACCCGAGCCCGAGGCGACGAAGATCGGGTCGCGGCCGATCGCGCGCATCGCACGGACCGGGGAGTTGACCCCACCGGGCAGCACGCGCAGCGCGCGCTCGTAGAGCCGCCCGGACCGCGTGCCGTTCTGAGCGCCGCCGCTCACACGCCCGCGTGCTCGCGCTCCCAGGCCCGGTGCGCGTCGGTGAAGTAGAGCAGGCGGATCTTCTTGAACTCGGTCGACGAGTAGAGCGTCGCGCGCTCCGCGATCCCGGTATCGGCGGCGATCGAGTCAAGGATCGCGTCGCACTCCTCCTTGGAGCGCCCGTGGGCCATCGTGAAGACCGAGTACGGCCAGTCCGGGTAGGTCGGGCGCTGATAGCAGTGGGAGATGCCGCGGAACGCCGCCATCCGCATCCCGACCTCCAGGACCCGGTCCTCGGGCACCCGCCAGACCCCCATCCCATTGGCGGAGAAGCCCGCCCTGCGGTGGAACAGGATCGCGGCGACGCGGCGCAGCAGGCTGCGCTGGACCATCCGCTCCAGGTGGGCCAGCAAGCTCTCCTGGGAGATCCCCAGCTCGGCCGCGGCGGGCGCGTAGGGCTCCGGGATCACCGGCATGTCGCCCTGGAGCGCGCGGATCACAGCGTGATCGAAGTCGTCGTGGGGCTGAGGCTCGGTCTCGGCCGGCGGCACCGCCTCGGCGGTGCGCCGGGCGAGCGAGCTCGTGTCGCCCTCCATCTCCAGGTCCATCCTGATCTTGAACAGCCTCAGCGTCGGCAGCTGGCGCACGGACTCAGCGCCGGCCTCCCGCGCCAGGACCTCCAGCGTGCCCTCGAGCCCGAGCGGCGACCCGGGCTCGGTCGCGATCGTGAACCACATGTTGAACTCGTGGTTGCGCAGGTAGTTGTGGGAGACGCCCGGGTGCGCGTTGATCACGCTCGCCGCCCGCCAGGGGTGCTCGGGATCGACCTTGGCGGCCACCAGCATCGAGCTGTAGCCGAGGGCGCGCGTGTCGAAGATCGGCGTGACCTGGCGGATGATCCGATCGTCGAGCAGGCGCTGCACGCGGACGATCGCCTCCTGCTCGGCGATCCCCGCCTTGGCGGCGACATGCTGGTAGGGCCGGCGCGCGATCGGGAACGAGCCCTGCATGAGGTTCAGCAGCCGGCGGTCGAGGTCCGTCAGCTCGACGGCCGCCCCGTGAGCGCGGCTGCGCAGCTTCGGCCCGTGCTGTCCGCCGGCGCGGGCAGGCCGGCCGGCGTTGGTGTGGGTGGTGTCTATTGCAGCCATCGAGCGGCGTCCTTGGCGTGGTAGGTGATGATCATGTCGGCCCCGGCACGGCGGATGGAGGTGAGCGCCTCCAGAACCGCCGCTCGCTCGTCAAGATAACCGGCCGCGGCCGCCGCCTTCAGCATCGAGTACTCCCCGCTGACGTTGTAGGCCGCGACCGGCAGCGAGGTCTCGTGCTTGATCCTGCGCACCACGTCGAGGTACGGGAGCGCCGGCTTGACGATCAGGATGTCCGCGCCCTCGTCGACGTCGAGCCGCGCCTCCCGCACTGCCTCGTCGCCGTTCGCCGGGTCCATCTGGTAGCCGCGACGGTCCCCGAACGCGGGCGCCGAGTCGGCCGCGACCCGGAAAGGCCCGTAGAAGGCGGATGCGAACTTCGCCGCGTAGGACATGATCGGCTTCTCGGCCAGGCCCTCCTCGTCGAGCGCGGCGCGAATCGCGCCCACCCGCCCATCCATCATGTCGCTGGGCGCGACCATGTCGGCGCCGGCGCGCGCCTGCGAGACGGCCGTGCGAGCCAGCAGCCGGAGGGTCGCGTCGTTGTCGACGATGGGCCCGGCGGGAC
>JAJZWB010000145.1 GCA_021846845.1 Actinomycetes bacterium
CACCACACACATGGGCCCGGCGTCACACCCTGCCAGCGACGGCGGGGGCCGACCTCTCAGGGGTACGATTGCACCGTGGATGAGAGTGATGATGGACGCGCCGTTGGAGATCTCGCTCGCCGGCGGGCTGCGCGTCCGCAGCGGTCCGGCAGGTATCGAGCGCGAGTCCTGGGGCGGCCGCCGCGCGGAGCTGGCCTTCGCGCGCCTGGCCCTCGCCTGCGGGCGCCCGGTCGCGCGTGAGGAGCTAGCGGAGACGATCTGGGGCGACGGTCTGCCGCCGTCTTGGCGGTCCTCGATCCGCAACGTCGTCACCGCTATCCGCCGGGCCCTGCTGGAGGCCGGACTGGGACACCTGATCCCGGTCGACTCCCCGGACGGTTACACGATGGCCCTCCCGGAGGGGTCGACGATCGATCTGCTGACGCTCGCGTCCGAGGTGGAGCGGGCGGAGGAGGCGCTGCGCGCCGGTGACTGCAGGGCCGCCGCGACGATCGCGGCGGCGGCAACCGGGATCGCGACGGCGACGCTTCTCCCGGGAGCGAAGGGGGATTGGATCGACGCGCTTCGCGATCGAGCGGCGGAGATGCGCCTGCGCCTCCACCGTGTCGTCGCGGAGGCGGCACTCGGATACGGCGACGCCGCGCGCGCCGAGCGGGCGGCGCGCGCGATCGTCGCCGCGACCCCGCTGCGCGAGGACGGCCACCGGCTGCTGATCCGATCGCTGTCGATGGCGGGCAACCGCGGCGAGGCCCTGGGGGCGTACGAGACATGCCGGCGGCTGCTGTCCGAGCAACTGGGCGTCAGGCCGTCGGAGGAGACCGAGACCCTGTTCCTGGAGATCCTGAGGGACCGCGACCGCCGGCCTGCCCGAACCGGTGCCAGGCGCCGATCCGCGAGGGCGACCGCCCCGCTGCTGATGGCGCAGCAGCGGACGCCGTTCGTGGGGCGCGGCCGGCTGCTCGACCGGCTGGAGGGGCTCCTTCGAGGCATCGCCCAGAGCGGCCCTTCGCTGGTGTGCGTGAGCGGCGAGCCAGGGCTGGGCAAGACGCGACTGGCGGCGGCATTCGCAGCCCGGGCGCTGACGCGCGGCACACCGGTGCTCTACGGCCGCGCCGACGACCGCCTCGCGGTGCCCTACGGCTCGCTGCTCGAGGCACTGGACGGGCCCCTGGGGGCGCTGCAGCATGCGGAGCTTGAGGATCTGCTCGGCGGCCACGCCGCGACGCTGGGAGCGGTGCTGCCGTCGCTGGGCCTCGAAGGCGACGATGCGGGCTCCGGCTCTCCACAGCTCCCCGACCGACGACAGATCGAACAGGCGATCACCCTCTCGCTGCGGCTGTTCGCCGAGCCCGACGGCGCGCTCGTCGTGCTCGACGACATGCAATGGGCCACCCGCGCGGAGCTGGACGTGCTGGAGCTGATCGTGAGCGACGCCTCGATGCCGCTGCTCGTCGTGGTCCTGCATCGCAACCTCGACGACGCCGCGGCCTCACGGTTCCGCGACGAAGATCGCGTGCACCGGATCGAGCTCGATCCGCTGTCCGCCACGGACCTGGCCCGGCTGGCCGACCTCAGCGGCGTGGCGATCCCGGAGGCCGAGCGTGAGGAGCTGGCGGAGGGCGTCTGGCAGCTGAGCGGCGGCAATCCGCTGCTGGCGAGCGAGCTGCTGCGCTCAAGGCGACAGGGAGACAGCCGACCGGACACGAGTCGCGTCGACGAGCTGGTGCGCGCCCGGCTGGCGGCGCTGCCACCGCCGGTTGAGCAGGCACTGCGGGTCGCGGCCGTGGCCGGCCTGGAGTTCGACCCGCGGACCGTCGCGCAGGCTGCCGCTATGGGACCCGGGGAGGCGGCGCGAGCGATCGAGCTTGCCCGCCAGGCGGGACTGCTGGTCACGGCGACCCGCAACTCGAGCTGGCTCGCGTTCCGGCATGCTCTGGTGCGCGCCGGAATCCTCGAGTCGCTCGAGCCAAACGCGCGGCTGGAGCTTCACCGCCGGCTGGGAACCGCGCTGGAGGCATCGACCGCCCCGGACCACCGCCGACTCGTCAGCCTCGCGTACCACTTCGGGGCGGCGGCCCCGCTCGGCGAGTGGCAGCGGGCGGTGCGGTACGGCTTGCCGGTCGCGAGAGCGGCCTTCGAAGCCGGGGTCTACGAGGACGTGATCGCGGTCGCGACGCGCACCCTCGAGGCGCTTCAGGCGGCCGGTCAGCCAGATCCGCCGGCACGTATCGACCTGGAGGTGCTCCTGGGCGGCGCGCAGCGCGCGCTCGGCGACCCGCGGGGGTACGAGACGCTGCGGGCAGCCTACGCAAATGCGCGCGGACTCGACGATCCCCCTCGCATGGCGGACGCTGCGCTCGCGTTCGCCCACGGCGGGGCGCTGACGGAGGAGCCGCTGGTCGACGACAGCCTGCTGCCGGTCTACGAGGAGGTGCTCGCCCTGCTGAAATCGGATCCAGCGCGACGGGCGCAGCTGCTCGGCCACCTCGCCAGCGCGCACTCCTGGCGTGGCAGCCGCGAACTGAGCAGGCGCGCGGCGAGCGAGGGGATCGCGCTCGCGCGCGAGCTCGTCGATGACGCGCTGCTTGCGAAGGTGCTGACGACCGCCCGGCGCTCGCTGTCGGGCACGGCCGCCGTCGCCGAGCAGGAGCCGCTTGAGGACGAGCTGTTCGCGCTGGCTGAGTCGATCGGCGACCCGGCGCTCAGGGTCAGCACGGCCCAGTGGCGCTTCGACACCTCGGTCGAGCAGGGCCGCGGAGCGCAGCTGGAGCGGCTGCTCGACATCGCCGCTCGGGGCGCTCGGACGCTGAGGATGGGCAGCCACCACCACTCGCTCGCGTACGCGCAGGCCGCTCTGGCGCTGTTGCGCGGACGGGCGCAGGAAGCCGACCGGCTGGTGGAGCGAGCGGCGGCCACCGGAAGGGAGCGGGGTTTGAACGCGACCGTGGTCGAGGCGATCCGCCTGATCCAGCTGATCGGGGTGCGCCACGAGCAGGGGCGCCTTCACGAGGTGCGCGACGAGGCCCATGAGTTCTTCTCCCGATCGGGCGTGCCCGCCTGGCTGGGAGCGGTCGCCTTCGTCGACGCCGAGGCGGGCGAGCTCGCCGACGTCGGCACGAATGTCGACGCCGTGATCGCGCAGTTCGCCTCCGGCGGGCCGCAGCTCGCCTGCCCGGTCGGGTTCGTGGCCCACATGGCGGCGCCGATCACGCGGCTGCGCGACCGCGGTCGGGCAGCGGCGGCCTACGAGCTGATCGCGCCGTTCGCCGGGCTCGGGGCGTACTTCTCCTACTTCGGGGGTCCGATCGACTACCACCTGGCACTTCTCTGTCGGACGCTCGGACAGCGCTCACGCGCTCACGCGCACCTCACGGCCGCGATCTCGTTCTGCGACCGGCTCGATGCGCCCCGCTGGCGGGAGCGCTGCGCGCGAGCGCTGGCCGATTAGGATGCGCTCGATGCGCTCGATGCGTGCGGCGACCACAGGCGCCGGTCGGCTCCTGGCGATCACGCTCGCGGTGGCGGGGGGATCGTTTGCCGCGACCGGCACGAGGGTCGCGGCGGCGACCGGCACGAGGGTCGCGCCGGCAACCGGAACGCCGGTCGCCGGCGCCGTGACGCCGCCGGCGCTGCGGCCGGTGACGCTGCCCCGTGACCAGGGCGCCCACCCCGCCTACCAGGTCGAATGGTGGTACACGGCCGGAACCCTCTCCGACCACAGCGGCCGCCGGTACTTCTGGTTCGCAACCGCCTGGGCCGGCCGGGGCGTCGTCCTGGCCAAGCTCAACATCGTCGATCTCCGCGCCGACCGGATCGTGCTCTCCAGGGAGTACGTGTCGCCGGACACGCTCCGCGGCGGCCAGACGACGATGGGAGCGTCGGGCTTCACACTGCGCTGGCGTGCCGGGGGCCGGTGGGGCCGCTGGTCCGTCGACGCGCCCGTCCCGGGCGCGGGGCGGCTCCGGCTCAGCCTGACACCGGTGACGGGCTACGTGCTGGAGGGGCCTCACGGGATCGTCCGGGAGGGCCCGGGAGCGACCTCCGCCTACTACTCGGCTCCGCGGCTGGCCGCCACCGGCACGCTCACGCTGCGCGGACGCAGCAGGCGCGTCAGCGGACAGGGCTGGTTCGATCACCAGTGGGGCAACTTCCTCGCCGACCGCGCCTCCTGGCACTGGAACTGGTTCGCCTGCCAGTTCCGCGACGGCAGCGACCTGATGCTCTACCAGTTCATCACGCCGGCGGGGCGGCCGACCGGGGCGCAGAGCGGCACGTTCGTCGCCGCCGACGGCGCCGTATCGCACCCCCGGCGCTACACGGTGACCCCGCTCGCGCCGGTGATCCATCCCACGGGCGCGAGCGGAGCCTATCCGCTGCGATGGCGGCTGCGGGTGCCATCGGCCGGCGTCTACATCACGCTGGACGCACGCGCGCGGCATCAGTTCATCGCCAACCGCTACATCCCGGGCTTCTGGGAGGGTGCGGCCGCGATCACGAGCGGGCGCCCGGGCGGGTGCATCGTCGAGTCGACGCGGGAGACAGCGAGCATCTTCTGACGATCTCCGGCGGGCTCCCGTTCAGGCGGCGCCGGGCCCCTCGTGCTGGGGCCGACCCGGATCTGCGCCCGGATGCGCTCGGCCGACTCCCGTTCAGGCGGCGCCGGGGCCGTCGTGCCGAAGCAGCGCGAGAACCGCGTCCCTGGCGCTGCCGGACGCGCCGAGGCGGACCTGGATCCCGAGCTTGCCGAGCATGTGCTCCATGCCCTGCCCCATGTGGTTGGCGACGACCGCCTGGACGTGCTGCTCGCGCAGGAAGCGCGCGATGCGCGCGTGGTGGGAGCCCTCGCCGCCCGTCTCGCGCAGCACGCCCCAGCCGACCTCGATCTCGCGCCAGCTCTCGATCCCGCCATCGCCGAGCTCGGCCAGCGCTACCCGCTGCGCACGGCCCCAGCGCGGATCCACCAGCCCCTGATCGGCGACGGCGACACAGACGATCATCTCATCCTCCATCCTATGCGGTTGCGCCCGCCGAGCGCGTCGAGCGCCCGCCAGCCGCGACCGGTCGTCGGGCCCGGGCGGGCGGCGTCCGAGCGGACGGCTCCGGCCCGACGGCTCAGCGTCGTCGCGCGTGCCGGCGCCTCCCGTGGCGCCCCCTGCTCACGACTCGGAAGCGAACGCCTCGACTCGCAGACCCAGATGCCCAGGACACCACCAGCGTCGCGCGCAGCGACCGGACCCGCCTCAGCAGGCGCTTACCGGCGCCGTTGAGCCCGAGGGAGACCGACCGGCTGCCGGCGCCCGGATGCAGGGTCGCCTGACCGATCGTCACGAGCCTGGTCACGATCCTCAGATGGCCGTGGATGCGCTTGCGGAAGCGCTCCCTGATCGTCAGCCGCAGCTTCAGCGCGCAGCCCGTCGCGGCCGTCGAGCACTGCACCTTGACCAGGACCCGCGTGCCGTCCACGCGGGCGGCCTGGACCACGACGCTCGTGGTCGTCGCCGTTGACGGGGGCGTGGGACCGGGTGTCGGTGTGGTGGACGGCGGGGTGGGACTGGGCGCCGGGGTAGTCGACGGCGGCGTGGGGGTGGGCGCCGGGGTAGTCGACGGCGGCGTGGGGGTGGGCGCCGGGGTCGTCGACGGCGGGCTCAAGGTCGTGAAGGTCGCATCGGACCCGACCACCGTGCCGCCGGCGGTCGTGGCCACCAGCCGGAAGTGGTACTCGGTCCCTGGCTGCAGGCCGCTGAGCGAACCGCTCACGGGCACCGCGCTCGTCCCCGACGACGGCGCCGACGCGCAGGCGACCGACGAACCGTAGGAGGCGGATGTCCCGTACTCAAAGCGGCAGGAGGTCACCGCGGGTCCGTTCGGATCTACCGTCCCAGCGAGCGCCGCCCCGGTCTGCGTCACCGAGGACGCGCTCCCCGTGGTCACGGTCGGCGTCGTCAGCGTCAGCCTCCAGGCACCGCGACCGTGGGTGAGCGCCACCAGCGTGCTGCCGTCCGAGCTGAGGCTGAGATCGTCGACCTGCGCCAGCGGCAGGCCGGCTCCGAGGACGGACCATGCCGTAGCCGCCCCGCTCGGGGTGCCGCTGTACACCCCGGTGTCGGTCGCGACGATCACCCTGGTGCCGTCGAACACCGCGGAGTTGGTCGGCGATCCGGGCAGCCCGGCGCCGGTGTCGTCGATCCACGTCTTGCCGCCGTCGGTCGTCTCGATCACATGCGGCTGGGAGACCGAGCCCTGCGGGAACGTGTACCCGCTGAAGGTCACGATCGCGTGCAGGGGGTTCGTCGGATCGACGGCGATGTGCGTGATCCACGTGTCGGTGTTCGCGGTCTCGTAGTTGGTCGGCGTGATCGTGGTCCAGGTGGCTCCCGCGTCCTGCGAGATCTGCATCTTCCCGTCGCCCCAGCCGGCGTAGACCACCGACGGGTTGCTCGGCGCGGCGGCGAGCGCCGACACGTCGTTGGTGCTCGAAGACGGGGCTGTCGGTGCGTACGACGACGTCGCCGTCCAGGTCTGTCCGCCGTCGGAGCTCTTGTAGACGTAGTTGCCGCCGAAGTACAGGACGTTGCCGGCGAGCGTCGCCGACGGCTGGGCGAGGATCAGCGGCGCGACGAAGTTGTAGTCGGCCGATTTGGTCGTCGGCTGGGTGATGAGGTTGTCGATCGAGTTCCAGCCGTCGGTTGTGCCTGCCACCGGGCCGCCGTTGCTGCTTCCCTGCGCGGTCGCCCACTGGATGTTCGTGTTCAGCGGGTCGATCACGCCGAATCCGCCGTCGCCGGCGCCGTCGTTGGCCTCCTGCCAGCTGACGCCCGACCCCGCGTAGGACGGGGAGCCGTTGTCCTGCGCGCCGGCGAAGATCATCTGCGCGTCGCCGATCTGGCTGAAGCCGGGGTAGAACTGGAGCGTCTGCTGGTTGGTGTTCAGGTCGACGAAGTTCGCGCCGTTGGCGTCCCCCGAGTCCCCTGTTTTGGCGTCGGCCGCGGGCAGCTCGTAGACGCCGCCGTCGTTGCCGATGAACAGGTTGCCCGAGGAGTCGAACGTCAGCGCATGGAAGTCGGGATGCAGCGCGCTGCCGCCGAGGCTGCACCCGTTGCCGTTCGTGCCCGAGCAGGACGTGCCGGAGCCAGACCAGCTCGCCCCGCCGTTTGTCGAGACCGACATGCCGATCCCGGCGGCGTACACGACGCTCGCGTTGTTGGGATCGACCGCGATCGCGAGGTCGTAATAGCCCTGGTCGCTGCTGGCCGCGCTCAGTCCGCCGCCGTAGTAGAAGCCCGGGTTGGTCAGGTCCGGGGCATTGGTGTTGGTCCAGTTGGTGCCGCCGTCGGTGCTCGCATAGACGAGGGCGCCGGTCGCGTTGCCGCTGCTGTCCAGGCCCTGGATCTCCGTGTACAGCGTCTGCCCGTCGGAGGAGATCGCCAGGACCGCCCGGCCGAAGTTGGTGCCCGCGGGCAACCCGCCGCTCAGTGTCGTGAAATTCGCACCGCCGTCGGTCGACTCCTCGATCCCGACGCCCGGGACGGCGATGAAGACGGTGTTGAAGTTCTTCGGGTCCACGACCATGTCCGAGACGTCGGTCGGGGTCGTGCCGCCCTTGTAGGTGATCGTCGTGGGTGGGGTCAGGGAGCCGCCCCCGTCGGTCGAGGTGGAGAAACCAGCCGATCCGGCGATGTAGATGTGCTGGGAGTTGTTCGGGTCTACAGCGATGGACGAGATGCTCTGTCCGGTGAAGGCTCCGCCCGGGTTGGCGTCCGTCCAGCTCGTGCCGCCGTTGGTGGAGACGAGCACCCCGTCCCCGGTGAAAGCGTCGCCACCCTGGTCGTCCTCTCCGGTGCCGTCATAGATCGTCGACCCGTTGGCGGAGGTCGCGATCGCCCCCTCGGTGAGACTCGGCTGCTGGTCGGTGCTCGTCGACCAGTTCGTGCTCGTTCCGTCCAGCGTCGCGCTCCACACGCCGCCCGCGGCCGGGCCGGTGAATATCTTCTCGCTCGTGCCGCTGCCGACCGTCGCGATCGTGATCACGCGCCCGCTGACGTTCTGGGTCGGACCGGTCTGGACCAGGGGCGCCGGACCGATGGGCTGCCACGTCGGCGTGGGGGCCACCGCTGGGACGGCGCTGCGGATCGCCGTCCTGCGCTCCGAGATCGAGCGCTGCACGGCTCTCTGCTGCGCACGCGCGTACGCCGCGGCGCTGCTGACCCCGGGAGTGTGACGCTGGTCGTTGAACCATGCCGCAGCCGCCGCGGGGTCGTAACCCAGGCGCGCGAGCGACCGGTGTTGACCAGACGAGGCCGCTCCCGTGCCCGGAAGCAACACCGCAAGGGCCGTCCAGACCGCTGCGAGCGCACCCAGAGTGCGCCGGTTCCCGAGCTCACGCATGCGACAGCCTCCGTCTTCAGGACACGCCTCCCCCAGCCCTCGCCCCCGAGAGAATCGGGCGATCATAACGACAGCGGCGGTCGTCCTGCACCCACGCCCCGAGGCCGGATCTCCCGAACACGCCCGGGGCGGGGTCTC
>JAJZWB010000017.1 GCA_021846845.1 Actinomycetes bacterium
TCCGATCTCCGCGCTCCCGGTCACTCACAGTCGGCTTCTCGTGCATGCGCTCCTCCACTTCGTGGCTTGCACGCGTCCTGCAAGGTGGTTCGACGATCGAAGCTAACGCGCGTGCGGCGCGCGAATGCCAACTCGACAGCAGCGCTGTCGATCGCAGGCTCGGTGGCGACCGGAGCTAAGCCGCTGCTGCTTTCAGAGCGCCGTGGGTGGCGTCCGCCGCACCGGCTTGCCGTGAACCGGCCGCTCGTGCCCGGGCTCGCCGCGACCTACCAGTGAACCCCGCGCGTCGCCCGGGCGAACGCGCGTTGCTCGGCCTCGGTGATGCGATCGTGCGGCCCGTCGGCCTCGGGGAACAGCCGGTATGCGCGGTTGACGACGAGGTCCTGCGCCCCGGGAGCGATCGCGTACGTGAGCTGGCCGAGGTTCCCGAGCGCGGTCGCGACCTTCTTGGGGCGCTTGCGGATCGCCTCGGTGACCATGTTCGCGGCCTGCTCAGGCGAGAGCGTCGGCAGCCTGTCGTAGATCCTGGTCGGCGCGATCATCGGCGTGCGCACGAGCGGCATGTAGACGGTCGTGAGGTGCACTCCATCGCCGATCACCTCCGGCCCGATCGACCGGCTGAATGCGTCCAGCGCCGCTTTGGAGGCGAGATAGGCCGCGAACCGCGGGGTGTTCACCTGCAGCCCGATCGTCGAGATGTTGACGATGTGGCCGCTGCCCCGCTCGCGCATCACCGGCAGCAGGACCAGCATCAGCTTCACCGGTGCGAAGTAGTTGAGCGCCATCGTCCGCTGGTAGTCGTGGAAGCGGTCGTAGGAGCGGTCGACCGACCGCCGGATTGACTTGCCGGCGTTGTTGACGAGGATGTCGACATGGCCGTGCTGATCGAGCACCTCATGGGCGAGCCGGTCGACGTCGTCGACGTCAGACAGGTCACACGGGTGCACGAACGCGGTCCCGCCCCGTCCCTGGACCTCGGCGGCTACCGCGCGCAGCTTCTTGCGCGTCCGGGCGACCAGCAGCACGGTGGCACCGGCGTCGCCGAGCCTGAGGACTGTCGCCTCCCCGATCCCCGACGAGGCGCCGGTGACCATGATGATCCGTCCTCGCACGGCCTCGTGCAGCGAGCCTGCCAGCACGCCGCCGCCGATCGGGATGCGCTGGCCGAGCTCGCGCAGCGTGCGAATCCCGCCGAACGCCAGGTCTGTTAGGTCGGGCGCCATCAGCGCAGAGCCCATCCTATCCGCCTCTCGGCGCGTCCCGCCGAGAGGCGGCCGCTGAGCCTTCGAACGGGCAGCTGGACCGAGCGCTGCCCGCTGGTCAGCGGCGGCTGAGCCTTCGGACGAGCAGCTGGACCGAGCGCTCCAGGTCGGCGATCGTCGCCTGCTCAACGCTCGCGATCCCTAGCTCCCGGTTGAGCCAGGCGTTGATCTCCCGGTGGCTTGAGCCCTCGCGCCGTCGCAGCTCGGAGACGAGGCGGTGACGCTCCTCTCGCAGCGCCGCCCGGCGCTCGTAGGCTGGGATCGTGTGCGGCCCGCCGGCGTGGCCCCGGCCCTGCCGGTGGCCGTCCGCGTCCGCGCGGCCGCGGCTGCTCCCGTGGGCATCCGGGTGGCCGCCTGAGCTCCGGCTCCAGCCATCCCGGCCGTCGGCGCCGAGCAGGCCCGGGCGGCGCGGTGGCGGCTGTGGGCCTCCGAACAGTGTCAGCTGGGGCGCCACGTCCGCGCTCAGGGGCTCGAACTCGGGCGTCTCGCTGCGCTCCGCCTCACGCCGCTCGGGGGGCTCGTCGAGCATGAGGTCCGCGTCCGCGTCCGCGTCGCGTCTGCGCAGCGACCCGCGAAGCTCGTGCTCGATCGTCTCGGCGTGGTCCCGGAGGACCGGGTCCGCCGGGACGTAAAGCCAGCTCGGCTCGGCCGGCGCGTCCGGCAGCGTGCGCACGAAGCGGCCGACGATCTGGCGGAAGATCAGCGGCGTCTTGGCCGCCGTCGCGTACACGCCGACACGGAGCCGCGGTATGTCGACGCCCTCGGAGACCATGTTCACGGCCACGATCCAGGGGTCGTCGGAACCGGCGAATGCCTGCAGCCTCGCCGCCGACCGGGCCTCGGCGTGCAGGACGACGACGGGCGTGCGTCCCGTGGCCTCGCGCAGCAGCTTCGCGATCGCGCGCGCGTGGTGCGAGTCGGCCGCGATCACCAGGCCGGCGGCGTCGCGGTGGCCCGCGCGGCGGATCTCCCGCAGCCTGTCATCGGCCTCTCGCAGGATCCGTGGCAGGCCGTCGGGAAGCTCGGTCGAGATGGCCGTCCGGTATCGGCGCCCGGCCTCCCGTGTCGAGAGCACGTCGTCGAAGCTTGACTCGATCACGTCGTCCCCGCTGCGCCACGACAGCGTTCCGTCGTAGGCGACGAAGTGGACCGGCCGGCAGACCCCGTCGGCGACCGCCTCGGCGTAGCCGTAGGCGCTGTCCGGCTCGGCGAGCCCGTTGGAGTCGTAGCGGACGCCCGGGATCGGCGTCGCGTCCGAGCGAAACGGAGTGCCGGACAGCAGCAGCCAGCGCGGAGCCCGCTCGAACGCGCGCGCGAACGCCTCGCCCCAGGTCAGCTCCTCGCCCAGGTGGTGGGCCTCGTCGGCTATCACAAGCGTGTTGGCCGGCAGCGACCTGCCCCACCGCGCCGGTGCCCTCGAGATCCGGGCGTACGTGACCGCGACGCCATGGAAGCCGGCCTGGGGCCGGGGCGAATCGGCGTCGGGTGCCAGGTCGATCCCGAGCGCGTCGGCGGCCCGGGCCCACTGGCGGGTCAGCGGCGCGGTCGGGCAGGCGACAACGATCGCCGCGCCATCCGCCGCGCCCAGCCGCGCGAGCTCCAGCGCCGGCCGCGTCTTGCCGGCGCCCGGGGCGGCGCAGAGCAGGAACGGCCCGCCTCTCCAGCGCGCCATCTCGTCCAGCGCCCGGGTCTGCCACGCGCGCAGTGACGAGCGGTTCGATGGCGGTCGCAGCGTGGGCACGGGACCGGTCATGCTGACCGACGCACCGGACGAAAGGGCCTCCCGGGCGGCGGGCGCCGGCACTGCGGTCAGGCTTGTGCCGGGGGGTCCGCCGGCGCCGCGATCAGGCGCCCGCGTAGGAGACGATCAGGTCGGTCATCACGCCCAGCAGGAAGCCGGCGGCGATCATGTAGAGGCCGAGCGTTCGGTACCCGTAGCGCCTCACCCCGGCCCAGATCTCCCCGATCACGAACAGGATCGCCCCGCCAGCGAGCGCGTAGAAGCAGAGCTCCAGCGCGGCCGAGTGCACCTGATAGCCGACGGCCGTCCCGAGGAACGTCGGCCCTCCGGCGATCAGGCCCGACAGTCCGAGCCACCGCCAGGACGGGCGCACGCCGCCCAGCGGTCCGACGATCGCGAACCCCTCGGTCGCGTTGTGAAGCCCGAAGCCGATGATCAGCACGGCCGCCAGCCCGAGCGCCCCAGCCTGCGCCGAGACCCCGATCGCCAGCCCCTCGGCGAAGTTGTGCAGGCCGATCGCGAGCGCGATCGTCGTCCCGGTCTGCAGCGCTCGCCGGCGGGGGTCGGCGGCCGTGGACGCGTGAGGGCCTCCCGTGACGGAGATCGCGGCAACGGCGTCCTGAGCCGCGCCCGCGATCGGCGGCGTCTCGATCGTCCGCCGGCGCACCGTGTGCTCGATCGCCGAGATTCCGGCGGTCCCCGCCGTGAAGCCGGCGGCCAGCAGCGCGAACAGCCAGATCGCGTGACCGATCCCGACGGTCCCGTGCCTGAAGGCGTCGAGCGCGTTCGACACGATCGCCTCCGCGTGGCTGGTCACGTCCATGAAGATGAACGCCAGGATTCCGGCCGACAGCATCGCCAGCCCGACGCGCACGCGGCTGCCGACGTGCGCGAGGCGCCCGATCGGCAGCCCGAGGTAGATCGTGAAGCCCGCGATCGCACCCAGCACCACCGTTTCGGCGAAACCCAATTCAAAGCCTCCGGCTAGTAGTCAGCGGAAGATTAGGGCAACCGAATACCGAGTGCAATGATCGGGTTTGATCTTCTCGTGAGGTTGACAACGCGATCGATCGGTACGAACATGTGTTCGTGATCGTCTGCGTCCTGATCCCCCGCCTCTCGCTCACCACCGCCGCCGGCGACCGCGAGGAGCTGCTGTCGCTTCCGGTCGCCCTGGCGCCCGAGCCGGGCGAGGCGCAGAGGGTCGGAGAGGTCTCGCCGGCGGCCGAGGCGTTCGGGATCCACCCCGGGATGCGCCTTGGCGAGGCGCTGGCGCGGTGCCCGCGGCTGGCGCTGATCCCGCCTGACCCGGCAGGCGTCGACGACCGCTGGGAGCGTCTGCTGGTGCGCCTGGAGTCGATCGGCGCCGCCGTCGAGCCCGAGCGTCCCGGGCTGGCGTGCTTCGATGCGCGCGGACTGGTGCGTCTGCACGATGGAGTGGGTGGCGTGCTGGGGGCGGCGCGCGGGGCGCTTGGCGCCCCGGCGCGCTTCGGGGTCGCGCCGTCCCGCTTCTGCGCGATCGCCGCGGCGACCAGGGCCAGGGTGCGCCGCCCGGAGGTCGTCGCTCCGGACCGATCCGGGACCGCCCGAGTCCGAGCTCGCGACGGCCGGGCGCTGGCGCGTGCCTACCTGGCACCGCTTCCCGTCTCCCTGCTGCGCGCGCGCCGGGATCTCGCCGACATGCCGGAGACGCTCGAGCGGCTCGGGATCGGGACGCTCGGCCAGCTTGCGTCGCTGCCCGCTGGGACGCTGGCGGATCGCTTCGGCAGGCGTGGGCTGATCGCCCATGAGCTCGCCCGGGGTGGCGACACCGATCTGCGGCCGCGGCCGGCGAGCGAGTTCCTGCGCGAGTCGCTGGAGCTGCCCGAGGCCTCCTCAGGGCTCCAGCTGGAGCGCGGTCTCGGATTGCTGATCGATCGTCTGCTGGCTCGGCGCGAGCGGCGCGGCCGGACGCTGCGGGCGGTGGTGATCGCCGCCACGCTGGTGCAGCGGGGCGGCACCTGGCGCCGTCGGGTCGTGTTCCGTGAGGCGCTCTCCGACCCCGTGCGGATGCGCCTCGCGCTCACGCCGAGCCTGGCGCTGATGCCCGCGCCGGCGGAGCGGCTGCAGCTGGCGGTGGAGCGCTTCGGACCGCCTTCATCCGAGCAGCGGACGTTGCTGGAGGATCCCGCGGCCGCCCGCCTCGCGAGGCTGCGCGAGGCGGTCGGCCAGGCACGGGTCGCGGCCGGGCCGGAGGCGGCGATGCGGGTCCTGGAGGTCGACCCCGACTCCCGGATCCCGGAGCGCCGTGCGGTGCTCGCTCCGTTCGAGGGCTGATCACGCGAGATGCGTGCACGCCTGTGCCGGGCTGGCGTGATCCATCGGCCGAGCGGGTCGCGGTTTGCGCGGATGATCGGACCGCGGCGCCTGCCGGTTGCGGGGGGCATCGGACCGCGGCTCCCGGCGGTTGCGGGGGTCCGGCGATGACCGGACCGCGGCGCCTGGGGGTTGCGGGGGTCCGGCGATGACCGGACCGCGGCGCCTGGGGGTTGCGGAGGTCCGGCGATGACCGGACCGCGGCGCCTGGGGGTTGCGCGGCGGGTGGCGGTCGGTGCCGGCGCCGATGGCAGGCCGCTGGTGGTGGACGGGCTTCAGGTGGACGCGGTCCGCGAATCGTGGCTGGTCGAGGATCGCTGGTGGACCGAGCGGCCGTTGCGCCGCCGCTACTGGGAGGTGGTGACCGTCTGCGGTCGCGACGAGGTCGTGTTCCACGACCTGATCGGCGGCGGCTGGTGGCGCCACCGGTGATGACCGAACGCAGGGAGGGCCGACGACCGTGACGGCGGACCACCGGTGACGGCGGACCACCGGTGACGGCGGACCACCGGTGACGGCGGACCACCGGTGACGGCGGACCACCGGTGACGGCGGACCACCGGTGACGGCCGGCGCCCGGGACGGCCGACCGATGCCGGCGCCTGCCACCACGAACGGGCCGGCGCAGGCGACGTAGACTCACGCGCATGAAAGCCGACGGCTCCGCTCGGACTCCCGGCCCTGTGGCCGTCGGCACCTGGAGCGGCGGGCGGTTCATGCGCTTCGGCGAGCCGATCGATGACGAGCGCTTCATCGGGCTGGTCGCCCCCGGCGGCGGGATCGACACGGTGATCACCGCGGATGTGTACGGGACCGGCGACGCCGACGCGATGCTCGGCCGGGCGCTGGCCGGGGTGCCCCGTGCTTCGGTCTGCGTCGTGGGCGCCGTCGGCCACGACTTCTACGCGGGCGAGCGCAACGGCGCCAAGGGCTTCCCTCGGTTCACCGACCCCGCGCTCAGAGGTCCGGCCGACTATGCCGGCTACCTGCGGATGGCGACGGAGCGGAGCCTGGAGCGATGCGGGATCGACAGCTTCGATCTGCTGCTGCTTCACAACCCCGATCGGACCGGCTACACGAGCGAGGTGGTCTGGGAAGGGATGGCGGCGCTGCGGGACGCCGGCCTCACCCACGCGATCGGCGTCGCTCCCGGCCCGGCCAACGGCTTCACGCTCGACGTGATCGACTGCCTTGAGAGGTTCGGGGAGCTGATCGACTGGGCGATGGTGATCCTGAATCCGCTGGAGCCCTGGCCCGGGGAGCTGTGCCTCGATGCCGCCGCCGTGGCCGGCGTGCGGGTGATCACGCGCGTCGTCGACCACGGCGGCCTGTTCTGGGACGACCTGCGGCCCGGCAGCGAGCTCGTGCCAGGCGATCACCGCAGCTTCAGGCCCGCGGGCTGGATCGAGGCCGGGCTGGAGCGGATCGAGCCGATGCGGACGATCGCGCGGCGCGCGGGGCTGACGCCGATCCAGCTCGCGTGCCAGTGGAACCTCGCCCACCCTGCGGTTGCGTGCGCGGCTCCGACCCTCATCCAGGAGGTCGGCCGGGGTGTGCGTTCGATCGAGGACAAGCGCGCCGAGCTGGCGGCGCTCCCGGCCGAGATCCGCCTCTCCGACGAGGACGTGGACGAGATCAGGCGGCTGGGCGACAACACCGGCTGCATGGCGCTCAAGGGCGCGTCACCGGCGCACGAGGGCGAGGATCTGCCCGACCGCTGGGTGCTCGACGAGCGGCTGGTGGAGGTCGCGGCACGCTGGCGGATCGATCCTGAGCGAGATCTGACGATGGTCGGCACATGAGCGAGCCGTCGCCGACGATCACCGGCGGCTGTCTCTGCGGCGCCGTTCGCTTCGAGGTCACCGCTCCGTTCGTCTCCGCCCTCTACTGCCACTGCACGCGCTGCCAGCGCAGGAGCGGCACCGCCGCTTCGGCGAACGCCAGGGTCTCCGAGGACTCGTTCCGGATAGTCGTCGGCGAGGATCGGATCCGCTCGTTCAAGCCGGAGGACGGCGCCGAGAAGTGCTTCTGCGTCGACTGCGGCTCGGCGCTGTTCACGCGCTTTCCGGGCATGATCGGAGTGCGAATGGGAACGCTGGACAGCGACCCCGGCATCAGGCCCTCGTATCGCCAGTTCGTCGCGTACGCGGCGCCCTGGGAGCCGATCCCCGACGACGGCCTGCCTCGCTATCCCGAGCGCTGGCCCCCGGGCTGATCCGGTTCAAGGGCAGCGTCGGACCGAAGGCTCAATCCGCCTGGCGCTCCCGCACCCACTCGCAGCCTGCCGACAGGTCCTCGACGCCCATCGCGGCTGCGACGTTCAGCCACATGCCGTGGCGGAAGAAGTCGTCGACGCGCTCCGCCTCGGCCCCGGACAGCCGCTGCACATGCGTGATCAGGCCGGCGAAGCAGCCGCGGACCCGCTCGCGGATCACCGGGTCCTCGCAGGCCGCGTACGCGTGGTGCTGGAGCATCAGCACGTCGCGCTCCGAGGCGAGCATCTCGATGTAGGCATGACCCATCGCGTCGAGCGTGTCGGCCGCGTCGGGCTCGTCACCCGCCTGGAATCGCACCGCCGCCTCGGCGAACGTCTCGGCGACGCGATCGAAGCCGCGCTGCACGGCCGCCAGGAACAGCTCGCGCTTTGAGCCGAACAGGCTGAACACGTAAGGCTGCGCGACCCCGACCCGGCGTGCGATCCGGTCCACCGGCGTCCCGTACAGCCCGCCGTGCGCGAACTCGTGCACCGCGGCCTGCACCAGCGCGTCCCGGCGCTCGGCGGCCGGAACGCGCTTGCGATCAGAAGCGGATGAGTCGACGGTGGCCATCTCGGTCTGAGCGCGATCCTACGACACGGTCGCGGCGACCTCGGCGGATGCCAGGGCGATCCCGTCGGGCTGCTGCGGGACCTGTGCCAGCGCCGCTTCGCGGGTGTTGAAGCGGACTACCAGCGGGATCAGCGCGCCGATTCCAAGCACGGCCGTCCCGACCCACATGGCGGGCACGAGGCCGTCGACGAACAGCTTCTGCGAGCCGTAGCCGCCATGGCTGGTGAACACCGTCGCCAGCACCGACACGCCCAGCACGCCGCCGAGCTCGCGGATCGCGTTGGTGGCTCCCGACGCCTGTCCGGCCTGATCGGCGCGCACCGATGCCAGCACCGCGCTGGCCGCCGGGGCGAAGACGAGCGCCATCCCGGCGCCGCCGAGGACGAACGGGGCGACCATGCTCGCGTAGGTCTGGTGCACTCCGGCCAGGGTCGCCAGCCACCCGAGCGCGATCGCCTGTGCGCCCAGCCCCGCCGCCATGAACAGCCGGCTGCCGAAGCGATCGGACAGAAACCCGGCCAGCGGGGAGACGACCATGATCGCGCCGGTCCAGACCAGCAGCTTGACCCCGGCCTGCAGCGGCGTGTTGCCGAGCACGTTCTGGAGGAACTGGCTGAGGAAGAAGATCGACCCGAACATCCCGAAGTACATCGCCAGCGAGACCGCGTTGGTGACCGCGAACCCGCGGCGGGCGAAGAACTCCATCGGAAGCATCGGGTCAGACGAGCGGCGCTCGACGGCGACGAACGCCACGGTCAGCGCAGTGCCGGCGGTCAGCGAGGCGACCACCTCGGCGCTGCCGAAGCCGAGCGTCTGGCTGCGGATCAGGCCGAAGACGAGCCCCAGCAGCCCCGCCGATCCGAGCGCCAGGCCGGGGAGGTCCAGCCCGCGCTCCGGGCCGTGGCTCTCGCCCAGGCGCGCCAGCACGAGCGGGACGAGGACGGCGCCGATCGGGACGTTGATCCAGAAGATCCAGTGCCAGCTGCCGAGCTGGATCACGGCGCCGCCGACCAGCGGCCCGAGCGCGACCGCGATCCCGCTGATCCCCGACCACACGCCCAGTGCGAGACCCCGCTGGTCGGGCGGGAACGCCTCGGCCAGCAGCGTGAGCGTCAGCGGCGTCGCGATCGCGGCGCCGATCCCCTGAGCGGCACGCGCCGCGATCAGCACGCTGCTGCCCGGCGCCAGCGCGGCCATCGCCGATGAGACCGTGAACAGCGCTATCCCGGCGGCGAACATCCGCCGCCGCCCGAGCCGGTCGCCCAGCGCGGCTCCGGTCAGGAGCAGCACGGCATAGGAGAGGGTGTAGGCGTTGACCGTCCACTCGAGCGCCTGCACGGAGGCGCCGAGCGAGCGGTGGATGCTGGGCAGCGCGACGCTGACCACGAGGTTGTCGAGCACCACCATGAACAGGCCGACCGACACGATCGCGAGCGTCCAGCCACGGCTCCTCGCTGAGCTCATCCGGATCGCCTCCTTCCATCATCGAAATTAGTGAGCACCAACTGCAATGTTGGAGGCAATATAGCAGTCACTAATAATTTGTCAAGGAACCCGGCGACTGCGGCGGGGTAGGGCGGCCGCCGGCCGGCGCAGGTCAGGGTTGGCTGGTTGGAGGCGACAGGCCACAGGCGCGAGCAGGCCGATCCCCACGGCTCGCACAGGAGGCGCGTGATCTCGTCGCGGTCGCCGGGTCCGGCGCTGCGGATCTCGATCGCCGCCGCCCGCCCGGGATCTCACCAGGCTCAGGCGACTGGCGGCCGACCTGGCCAAGTGCGAACATGTGTTCGGATGTACGTGGAGCTGCACTGCCACTCGGCCTTCTCGTTCCTGGACGGCGCCTCGCTCCCGGACGAGTTGGTTGCGGCAGCGCTGGCGCTCGGACACGGCACGCTCGCGCTGACCGACCACAACTCGGTCAGCGGCTCGATGGAGTTCGCGGTCGCCGCCCGCTCGCTCGGCCTGCGGGCGATCCACGGCGCCGAGATCGATCTCGACGAGCCGGATGAGGGGCCCGCGACCCGCCGCAGGGGCGGGCGCCGCCACCTGACTCTGCTCGTGCGCGACGGTCGCGGCTGGTCGAACCTCTGCCGCATCCTCACGCGGGCGCACGCGCGCACGCGTGATGTGCGGCCGAACGGCCCGCCGGCCGGACGACTCGAGCGTGACCGGGAAGAGCGAGGCCGGACGCCAAGCAGGTCGCAAGCTCGAGAACCGTGCGTCCCGCTCGAGACCGTGCTGGAGCACGCCGAGGGCCTGGTCTGCCTGAGCGGCTGCGCGCTGCACGGCGTGCACGACGCGCCGACGCTTGGAAGGCTGCTTGAGGCTTTCGGCCGCCAGCGCCTGCGGATAGAGCTCCAGCGCCCCTACCTGCAGGACGACCGTGCCCGCAACCGGCGGCTGGCGCAGCTCGCCCGCCGGCTGGGGCTCGCGTGCGTGGCGACCGGCGACGTCCACGCCCACGCCCGGCGCCGGGCCCCGCTCCAGGACGCGCTCGTCGCGATCGGACTGCATGCGACGCTTGACTCCTCAGAGCCCCAGCGGCGCGGCAACTTCAGCCACGTGCTCTGCTCGCCGCAGGCGATGGCGGCGCGCTTCGCCGAACACCCCGAGGCGGTGGCCGAGACCGCCCGGCTGGCCGACGAGCTGCGCTTCGACCTGACCAGCGACCTCGGCTACCGCTATCCGGGCTCGGAGGACGAGCAGGCCACGGTCCGCCTGGCGGCGCTGTGCCGCGCGCGGCTGGAGGACCGCTACTCGGGCTCGCCGGCCGCGGTCCGCGAGCAGGCGCGATCGCGCCTGGAGCAGGAGCTGCGGATCATCGACGCGCTCGGTCTGGCCGGCTTCTTCCTGCTGCACCACGACATGCTTGAGCTGGCGCGTGAGGTCGCACTGGAGGTGCGCGGCGCCGACAGTGCCCGGGCGCTGCTGCCGCCGGGCCGCGGGCGTGGTTCGAGCGTCTCCTCGATCGTCTGCTACCTGACCGGGCTCTCGCATGTCGATCCGATCGCGGCTGAGCTCGCGATCGGTCGGTTCCTCAACGACGAGCTGACCGCGCTGCCCGACATCGACCTCGACTTCCCGCGTGACATCCGCGAGCGGCTGATCCCCCGCATCCACGAGCGCTACGGCCGCGACCGCTCGGCGCTCGTAGCGGCCTTTCCCACCTACCGCGCCCGGGGCGCGATCCGAGAGCTTGGCAAGGCGCTCGGCCTGCCGCCGGCGGAGATCGAGCGCGTCGCGCGCGGCAGCGAGGGATGGGACGCGCGCGAGGTCGCCCTCGACATCGAGCGCGCATTGCGTCGCAGGCCGGAGGGGCGATGGGCCTGGCTGGCGCGCCTGGCGGCGGAGGCTCACGGCCTGCCGCGCCACCTCTCGCAGCACTCAGGCGGGATGATCGTCGCCACCCGGCCGCTGGTCGACTGCTGTCCGATCGTGCCGGCGGCGATGGAGGGCCGTCAGATCTCGCAGTGGGACAAGGATTCGTGCGCGGACGCGGGCTTTCTGAAGATCGATCTGCTCGGGCTGGGGATGCTGTCGGCGGTCGAGCGCACGGTGGAGCTGATCGCGGCGACCCGGGGCGAGCGGATCGACCTGTCTCGTATCCCCTACGACGATCCCGCCACCTTCCAGTGCATCCAGAGCGCCGACACGACCGGCGTGTTCCAGATCGAGAGCCGGGCGCAGATGCAGTCGCTGCGCCGCACCCGGCCCGAGAACCTGCGCGACATCACGATCCAGGTCGCGATCGTCCGTCCCGGCCCGATCCAGGGCGGGGCGGTAAATCCCTACATCGAGCGCCGCCAGCGGCTGCGTGCCGACCCGGGCTTCGAGGTCCCATACCTGCATCCGTCGCTGGTCCCGGCGCTGTCGGAGACGCTCGGGACGATCATCTTCCAGGACCAGGTGCTGGAGGTCGCGATCGCGTTCGCCGGCTTCACCCCCGGGCAGGCCGAGGGGCTGCGCCGGGCGATGAGCCGCAAGCGCTCGCAGGAGGCGATCGAGTCCCACCACGAGCGCTTCATCGCCGGCGCGAAGCGCGCTCATGGGGTGGACGATGAGACCGCCGAGCGGGTCTGGGAGATGGTCAAGGGGTTCTCGGGCTTCGGCTTCCCCAAGGCTCACGGGGCGGCGTTCGGTCTGCTCGCCTACCAGTCGACCTGGCTGCGCGTCCACCACCCGCTCCAGTTCCTGTGCGCGCTGCTCAACGAGCAGCCGATGGGCTTCTATCCGCCCGACGCGCTCATCCACGAGGCTCAGCGGCGGGGGATCGAGGTGGCCGCGCCGGACGTGAACGACAGCGGGGTGGAGTGCGAGATCGAGTCAGAGCTCGCCACCTCGCGATCGGGGTCCGCCGGACCGCGCTCGGGCGCCGTCCGCCGGCGCGTCCGGATCGGGCTCGGCTACGTGCGCGGCGTGCGCGGTGAGGATGCCGCCGCGCTGGTCGCGGCCCGCCGATCCGGCGGTCGCTTCCGCAGCCTGTCGGACCTGGCATCACGGGCCGGCTGCGGCGCTGCGGCGCTGGAGCTGCTGGCCTGGTCGGGGGCGTGCGACTCCCTGGCGGTCGCGGAGGCCGCCGCGCCCGGGGTCGCCGCGCCCGGGGTCGCCGCGCCCGTTCTGCGTCCCGGCTTCGCCCGCCGCGTCGCGCTCTGGCAGCTGGGCGTCGTCACCCCCGGCCGCCGCGTCCCCGGCGGCACCCAGCTCGCGCTGGCGCTCGATCTACCGGCGCCGCCGTCGCTGCGCCGGCTGTCGGAGTGGGAGGCGATGATCGCCGACTACGGCGCCACCGGGCTGACCACGGGCGCTCATCCGCTGGCGCTGCTGCGCGAGCGGATCGGGCCCGGAGCGGCCACCAGCCTGGACCTGGAGCGGCTCCCGCACGGCGGGCGGGTGCGGGTGGGAGGCCTGGTTGTCGCCCGCCAGCGGCCGGGAACCGCCGGAGGGGTGGTGTTCGTCCTGCTTGAGGACGAGCACGGGACGATCAACCTGGTCGTCCCGCCGGCGATCTACGAGCGCCACAGGCTGACGGTCAGGACCGAGCCGCTGATCGTTGCGGATGGGAGGCTTGAGCGGCTCGCCGCGGGAGGGGGCGCGATCAACGTGCTCGTCAGCAGGGTCGCGTCGATAGAGCTTCCCGACCGCGTCCTCGCCGAGATCAAGGACTTCTCGCTGCTGGATGAGGGCGTCAGGCGGGAGCTGGGGCGCGGCGGCGCGGAAGAGCGCGCCGCGGCCGGGGCGCACGGGTTCCGCGCCGTCGCGCCTCCCGCGATGAGCTTCGCCTCCGGTCGCCGGCGATGAGCTCGCACGTGGACGATCGCGCCGGCGACGGGCCTCGCACGCGGACGAGCACGCCGGCGACGGGCCTCGCACGCGGACGAGCACGCCATCGAACGCGCCGGCGCGATAAGGTGCCGGTCGATGCTTACGGTGGCAATCATCGGTGGCGCCTGGCTGGTCGTCGCCATCCTGCTCATGTTGATCTCGATGCGCGGCGGTGACGCCGCGACGAGCCGGCGCGGCGTGGGCGCCGCGATGTCGATGTTCGTGGCTACCGCGGCAGTCTTCGGGATCGCCGTGCCCCTTGTGCTCCTGACCAACAATCACGCCAACGCCAGCGCCGGCGTGGGCAAGATACAGCTCACCGCCTCTGAGAAGTCCGGTCGCCAGCTGTTCAGCGAGCACTGCGCCGTCTGCCACACGCTCGCGGCGGCCAATGCGGTGGGCAAGGTCGGGCCGGACCTGGATCTCGTGCAGCCGTCCGCGGAGCTCGTGCTGAACACGATCACCAATGGCTGCCTGCCGAACGCCTCCTCCGGCTCGGCTCAGTACTGCCTCGGCTACGGCGTCATGCCAGCCGGTCTGGTCGCGGGCCACAACGCGCAGGACGTGGCCGCGTACGTCGCGGCCGTCGCGGGACAGTAGCGGCGGCGAGCGGCCCCTTCGCGGAGCCTGCGCGACACCTGATCAGCCATCCGCCGACCTCGCTGTTAGGATCGCCGACCCGTAGATGCAGAGCGACGAGCTCAGGACCACCGTACGTCCGGTCAGGGCGGCAGGTCCGGTCAGAGGACCGGCCTCGGGCGGCGCCACGGCTGACAGGCGCACGGTCACGATCCGCGGTCACGGGTCGGACCGGCCGTCTGCCGTCGCGCACTCACGTGCCGCCCGGCGGCGTCCCGAGCGGCGCCACGAGCGGTCCGGGTTCCGTCCCGACCGCGCGGCGATGTGGGCGGTGCTGCTCGGGCTGATGCTCATCGTGGCGGCCGCGACGAGCGCTCACGCGGACGTCCTGCACGCGGCCTGGCAGCAGCACGCCCACGCGGACGTCCTGCGCGCGGCCGCGCCGTCGCGCGCCCATCGCTGACCGCCGGGCGCGGCTTCGCCCCCCGGCGACTGCGGCTGTGCCCGGATGGCGCGGGCGCACGCTTACACAACCATTAGACCGGACCTGATCCGGGTTTATCGCCACCGCGTACAAAGAGTGCGCGAGCGGCCGTTGGTGCCCTGCGGGCGCAGCGGCACGAGCGCTTCTACACTTATGTCGCGTAAGCTAATGTCGAAACTGAAGGGATGAGCCCGCTCCGGGCCCATCCTCACCCTGAGGAACTCCGGTGGTCAGCGATGAAGACAACCATGAGCCGATTCCAGATCCATGACGAATTGACCGCGCCGGAGGGCTCGATGGCCGTTCTGCGCGGCGCCCTCTCCTCCGGCGGGCAGCTGCCGAACTTCCTCGGCGTGCTGGCCGGGTCGCCGGCCGCGCTGCGCGCCTACGCGCGCTTTCGCTCGGAGCTGAGACACGGACGGCTGACGCTCCCGACCCTGGAGCGGATCGCGCTGGCGGTCGCCGAGCATCACCGGTCCGAGCCAGGGATCGCGATGCACTCCCGTGCCGCCAGGGCCGCCGGCCTCGCGCTCGACGAGGTGGCGCTCGCGCGCCAGTTCAAGTCCCACGACCCGCGTGAGGCGGCTCTGCTGCGCTACCTGCAGGCGCTGCTGCTGGAGGGACGGCCCGCCATGCACCTGCACGAGGAGGCGCGCGAGGCCGGCTGGGACGACGAGCAGCTGCTCGAGGCGATCGCCGCCGTCTCGCTGGAGAGCTTCACCGCGATGATCAACGTCGCCGGCGACGTGCCGGTCGACGGCTCAAGCGAGTCGACCCGCGCGCTGGAGGCGGCATAGCCGCGGAGGGGAGCGTTAAGCTCTGCGTCCGCGATGGCCTCGCACCAGCAGACGTTCACCGATAGGGGTGCGCGCGGCAACTGCTGCCCCCTGTATCACGAGGCGGTCGAGCTCGTGGGTCGCCGCTGGACGGGCGCCATCCTCCGTGTCCTGATGGATGGACCGCTGCGCTTCTCGGAGATCGCCCAGGCGATCCCGGAGATGTCCGACAGGCTGCTGTCGGAGCGGATGAAGGAGCTCGAGGCGCGCGGGATCGTCGAGCGGACGGTGGTCCCGGGACCGCCGGTGCGGGTCCAGTACGCGCTGTCGCGGATGGGCGCCGAGCTCGGACCGGCGCTGACCGAGCTGCAGCGGTGGGCTCGCCGCTGGCTCGGCGGCGGACCGGACGTCTGAGCGTCCCGGCCCCGGGTAACGTTCCCGCGCGATGCCGTTGCCGCAGCCGACCGCGCCGCTGACCGCCGCCGACGTGCTCGAGCTCGTCGCCGAGCAGCAGATCCGCTTCATCCGGCTGTGGTTCACCGACATCCTCGGCCAGCTGAAGTCGTTCTCGATCAACGTCACCGAGCTTCCGACCGCGTTCGAGCACGGGATGGGCTTCGACGGGTCCTCGATCACGGGCTTCAACGCGATCGAGGAATCCGACATGATCGCCAAGCCGGACCCGAGCACCTTCTGCGTGCTCCCCTGGCGCCCGCGCGAGGCCGGCGTCGCGCGGATGTTCTGCGACATCCTGACGCCCGAGCGGACCCCCTACGAGGGCGATCCGCGCCACGTCCTGCGACGCGCGCTGAGGCGCGCCGAGGAGATGGGGTTCGACCACTTCTACGTCGGACCCGAGCTCGAGTACTTCTACTTCCGCGACTCCAAGTCCACCGAGGTGCTCGACGAGGGCGGCTACTTCGACCTCACCACGCTCGACGCCGGCTCGGACCTGCGGCGCGAGACGGTGCTGGCGCTGGAGCAGCTCGGGATCCACACCGAGTACACCCACCACGAGGTCGGCCCCAGCCAGCACGAGATCGACATGCGCTACGCGGACGCTCTGAAGATGGCCGACGACTGCATGACCTACCGGATCACGGTCAAGGAGTACGCCCTCAAGTACGGACTGCACGCCACCTTCATGCCGAAGCCCCTGTTCGGCAAGAACGGCTCGGGCATGCACACCCATCAGTCCCTGTTCCGCGGCGCGTCGAACGCGTTCTACGACCCGGACGACCCGTACTTCCTGTCGGACATCGGCAGGGCGTTCATCGCCGGCCAACTGCGCCACGCGCGCGAGATGTGCTCGGTGTTCGCCCAGTGGGTGAACTCCTACAAGCGCCTGGTGCCCGGCTACGAGGCGCCCGTCTACGTCGCGTGGTCGCGCCGCAACCGCTCCGCGCTCGTGCGCGTCCCGCTCTACCACCCCGGCCGCGAGCGCGCGACCCGCATGGAGCTGCGCTGTCCGGACCCGGCCTGCAACCCCTACCTGACGTTCGCCGTCCTGCTCCAGGCCGGACTGGAGGGGGTCGAGCACGGCTACGAGCTCCCGGACCCGATGGAGAAGAACCTCTACCACCTTTCGCCCGAGGAGCGGCGCCGGCTCGGGATCGAGCAGCTGCCCGAGACGCTGGGCGAGGCGATCGAGCTGACGGCGCAATCGGAGCTGGTCCTGCGCACGCTCGGCGAGCACATGTTCAACCGCTACATCGAGATCAAGCGCCAGGAGTGGGACGACTACCGCGTGCAGGTCACCCCCTGGGAGCTTGAGCGCTACCTGCCCGTGCTGTAGAGCAGGCCGGGCCGCATGCGGCCACCCGCGGGGGCGCGCATGCGCGCCCCCGAACACCCGCAAGAGCCGGCCGGCGTCGCCGCCGGCTCAGGAGGGGATCCCGAGGGACGCCGCCAGCGCCTCCGGGCTCGTGACGGGAGCCCGGCAGGTGAACCGGTCGCACACGTAGGCGGCCGGCCGGCCGGCCACCGGCTCGCGCCCGGCGAGCAGCTCGACCCCGTCGGCCGGACCGCCGGCCAGCACGACGTGCGGGCGGTAGGCGCGGCGGACCACCCGGGCGAGCTCGTCGGGATCGCCCGCGATCGCGACCTCCCTCACCGGCGCGAGATGGAAGTCGATCGCCTGCAGGGCGTGGCCGAAGCCGTGGGGGTAGCGGGCCGCCACGGGTGCGACGAGCGCGAGGGCACGGACGGCGCGCTCCTCGCACCCCCCGTCGCCGGTCAGCCTCGCCAGCCGCAGCAGCCCGAACGCGGCCGACGAGCTTCCGGACGGCAGCGGCGAGTCGTCGAGGTCCCGCCGGCGCTCGAAGCCCAGCTCGTGGCCGATCGCGGTCGTGAAGAAGCCGCCGCCGTCATCGTCGGCGAACTGCTCGACGAGGGTGTCGGCGAGCGCGCGGGCCTCGGCGAACCAGCGCGGTTCGAACGTGGCCTCGTAGAGCGTGAGCAGGGCCTCGAGCAGGTGTGCGTGGTCGTCCAGGAACCCCGGGATGGAGTCGGTGCGAAGCAGCCTGCCGCGGTCGTCGCGGCGCGACAGGAGCAGCCGCGCGCAGTCGCTCGCGGCGCTCAGCCAGTCGGCGTTATCGAGCGCCGCACCCGCCTCGGCCAGCGCGGAGATCATCAGCGCGTTCCAGGACGTCAGCCGCTTGTCGTCCAGCCCCGGGCGCGCGCGCGCGGCGCGGGCGCTCAGCAGCCGGGCTCGGATCCCGTCCAGGCGCTCAGGGACCGGCCCGCGCGCCGTCAGCACGTTGGCGTCCTCGAAGTTGCCCTCGTCGGTGGCGCCGAAGTGGGCGATCGCCGACTCGGCCGCGTCGCCCAGCGCCTCCCGCAGCTGGGCGGTGGTCCAGACGTAGAAGCGCCCCTCCTCGCCCTCGGAGTCGGCGTCCAGCGAGGAGTGGAAGCCGCCGTCGGGCGCGCGCATCTCGGTCAGCGCCCAGTGCAGCGTCCGCTCGCATGTCTCGCGCAGCAGCGGCTCGCCTGAGATCTGCCAGCCGTGCAGGTAGGCGCGCGCGAGCAGGGCGTTGTCGTAGAGCATCTTCTCGAAGTGCGGGACGATCCAGCCGGCGTCGACCGCGTACCGTGAGAAGCCGCCGCCGACCTGGTCGAAGATCCCGCCCGTCGCCATCGCCCGCAGCGCGCCGAGCGCGATCTCGGTCTCGCCCGCCGCCAGCAGGAACTCGATCGCCGGCGCCTGCGGGAACTTAGGCGCACCGCCGAAGCCGCCGTTGAGCGGGTCGTGGATCGCCCGCAGCCCCTCGAGCGCCTCGCCGAGCACGGCCGGGTCGATCGGCCCCTCGGGCGCGTGCAGCCTGGTCGCGCCGCCCAGCGACTCGCGCAGCTCGCCCGCCTGCCGGCGCACGTCGTCGCGGCGCCGGTCCCACGCGTCGGAGATGGCCTCCAGCACGGTCCGCCAGCTCGGGAGCCTCTGGCGCGGCCGGGGCGGGAAGTAGGTCCCGGCCCAGAACGGCTCCTGCTCCGGGGTGAGGAAGGCGTTCAGCGGCCAGCCGCCCTGCCCGGTCAGCCTCTGGCATGCCTCCATGCAGACCGCGTCGACGTCCGGGCGCTCCTCACGGTCGACCTTGACGCACACGAAGCGCTCGTTCATCAGCGCCGCGATCTCGGGATCCTCGAACGACTCGCGCTCCATCACGTGACACCAGTGGCACGCCGCGTAGCCGATCGAGACCAGCAGGGGCCGCTGCTCGTCACGCGCCCGCGCCAGCGCCTCCTCTCCCCACGGGTACCAGTCGACCGGATTGTTGGCGTGCTGGAGCAGGTAGGCGGATGACTGTGCGGCGAGGCGGTTGGCCACTCCGTGAGCGTACCCGCGTCGCCCCGCGCGCCCACGGTCAATACGCTTCGCGGCGCTGACCAACCAGGAGGAGCCACCCCTTGCCACACCATCGTGAGTCGATCACCGCGCCACGCGCCCCGGAGGCGATCGGTCCCTACGTACATGCGGTCGCCGCCGGCGGCCTTCTTTTCTGCTCCGGGCAGATCCCCCTGGATCCCCGCAGCGGCGAGATCGTCGGCGCGACCGCGGCCGACCAGGCCGGACGCTGCCTGGAGAACCTAGCGGCGGTCTGCGAGGCCGCCGGCGCGACCCTCGGCGACGCGGTCCGCGTGACGGTCTACCTGACGGACATGTCCGCGTTCGCGGCGGTCAACGAGGTGTACGCGTCGTTCTTCGAGCATGATCCTCCGGCGCGGGTGGCGATCGGCGTCGCCTCGCTGCCGCGCGGCGCCCAGGTCGAGATCGACGCGGTCGTGGCGCTCCCGCGCTGACTTGAGGCGCTCACGGGCTGACCTTGAGGCGCTCACGCGCTGACTTGAGGCGCTCACGGGCTGACCTTGAGGCGCTCCCGGGCTGACCTCAAGGATCGATCTCAGAGCCCCCGTGCGTGTCGTGAGCGTCCCGTTGGGGTTCGGCTGCGGCTCAGACCGCGGCCGCGTCGCGCTCGCTCTCACGGGCGTCGCGATAGGCGGTCGCGGCGTCCACGAGCGATGCGATCACGCGGCTGGACTCGTCGGCCTCCGGGTGCCACTGGACGCCGAGCACGAATGCCGGCCCGGGCAGTTCGATCGCCTCGGGAAGCGCGTCGATCGCCGAGGTGCCCGTCACGGCCAGCCCCGAGCCGACCCGGTCGACTCCCTGGTGATGATGGGACCGGACGGTGTGCAGCTCCTCGCCGGCGGCCGTGGCGGCGAGGGAGCCTGGCGCAAGATGGACGGCGTGCTCGTTGCCCTCGAAGCTGCCCAGCACCCGACGGTGCTCGGAGTGGCCGAGCGTATCCGGTAGGTGCTGGTGCAGGGTGCCGCCGAACGCGACGTTGAGCACCTGCATGCCGCGGCAGATCGCGAGCATCGGCAGCTCCCGCGCGACGGCGCCACGCGCCAGCGCCAGCTCGAACGCGTCGCGCTCGGGCGCGGGGGGGTTCGTCGCGGGATCCGGCTCCGCGCCGTAGGAGGCGGGGTCCAGGTCGCTCCCGCCGGAAAGGACCAGGCCGTCGATTCGGTCGAGCACGGCGTCCTGGTTCTCCGTCGCGACGGGGTCGGGAGCGAGGACCAGGGCCATCGCCCCGGCGCGGTGGACCGCCTCCAGGTAACCGACCGGGAGCACGACGGAACGCTGGCTCCAGACGCCGAACTCGGCGTGCATGACCGCGGCGGTGATGCCGATCACGGGCGGGCGCATCGATGCGAGCCTAGCGCGCGGCATCAGCCGCTTGCGCGGCGGTGCCCGGCGGGCCCTGGCGGGTGCGTCGGCGTGGCGGGGCGCCGGGCGTCAGCCGTTGCGCAGCAGTGCCCGGCGGACCTTTCCACTCGGGGTCTTGGGCAGCTCGTCGGCGAACTCGACGATCCGCGGGTACTTGTACGGGGCGGTCTGGAGCTTGACGTGCTCCTGCAGCTCAGCGGCCAGCGCATCGCTCGGCGCGTGGCCGTCGCGGAGCACGATGATCGCCCGGACGACCGACCCTCGCTCATCGTCGGGTGCCGCCACGACCGCGGCCTCGGCTACCGCGGGGTGGGAGACGAGCGCGGACTCCACCTCGAACGGCCCGATCCGGTAGCCGGCGGAGATGATCACGTCGTCGGTGCGCCCCACGAAGTACAGGTAGCCGTCCTCGTCGCGCGTGACCCGGTCGCCCGTCCGCCACGGACGGTCCTCGGGGGCCGGCGTGCCGTCCAGCCAGCCGACGAAGAACGTCGGGTCGGTCCTGGGGTCGGCGAGCACCAGCTCCTCGTCGTCGATCTCCAGCCTGACCCCGGGCAGCGGGACCCCCATCGACCCCGGGCGCACCTCGCCGCCATCGGGTACGCCGGTCAGCTGTCCGGTCTCGGTCTGCCCGTAGCCGTCGCGGATCTCCAGCCCCGTGGCCTCACGGAACGCGCGCAGCACCTCCGGGTTGAGCGCCTCGCCCGCGGCGACCAGCCCGCGCAGCGCCGGCAGCGGGCGCAGCTGCGCGCGCTTGGCGATCACGCGGTACTCGGTCGGCGCCATGCACAGCACGTTGACCTGCTCGCGCTCCAGGATCTCCAGTCGCTCGTGGGGGTCGAACCGCGCGTCGTGCAACAGCGCCGCCGCCCCGTTCAGCCACGGCGCGATGAACGCGTTGCGAGCCGACTTGGACCAGCCGCTGGCCGCGGTACACCAGACCATGTCTCCCGGCCGGGCGTGCAGCCAGGTGGAGGCCTGCAGACGCTGTCCGGGCAGGTATCGCTGGCCGTGCACGACGCCCTTGGCCTCTCCGGTGGTACCGCTCGTGAACGTGATCAGGCACGGATCGGCGGGTGCCAGCTCGACGGCGGGCGCGGGCCGGCTGCCGCACAGCCAGCGCTCGTCCTCGGTCTCGTCGCCAGCACGGCCGATCAGGAGGAGACTCAGCCGCCCCCTCAGGTCGGCGGGCGTCGCGGCCAGCGCGGCCTCAAGCTCGCCGAGGTCGCGCTCGTCGGCGACGATCAGCCTCGGCCGTGCGGTCACCATCCGCATCCGCAGGTCCCCCGCGCGCAGCTGCTCGTTGCACGGGAGCACCACGGCGCCGATCCGAAAGCACGCGATCATCGTCAGCACCCACTGCGGCCGGTTGCCGATCACGGTCATCACCACGTCTCCGCGTCCGACGCCGCGCGCGGCAAACCCGCCGGCCCAGCGCGCCGAGAGCCGGGCGACGTCGCCGAACGTCATCTCCCGGCGGCCGCCGGCGCGGTCGATCTCAACCAGCGCACGGTCCCCCGCGGGGGCGGCGTCGACCACGTCGCGCGCGAAGTTCATCGGCGGCCCAGTCTGCCAGCAAGCCTCCGAGGCCGCCCACCCCCGGGGCTGAGATCCGGTCGGGCGCGCCGTCAGGCGGATGGGCGTGGGTGCGTCGGGGTGCGCGTGCGCGGCGGGTTGTGCGTGCGGGTCGGTCGCGCGCGGGGATCGGGGTGCCGGGTCGGTCGCGCGCGGGGGATGTGGGTGCGCGACGGGTGCTCGCTCAGCCGTCGTCCGGGGGCCGTTCGTCACGGAGGGCCAGCATGAGCCCGTCGACCACCCTCGGGTCAAACCAGCTTCCGGCTCCGCGCTGCAGCGCCGTCAGGGCATCCAGCACGGCGGTCGCCGGACGGTCAGGAAGGTCGCTGATTATCTCGCTGTACGCATCGGCGACGGCCACGATCCTCGCGCCCAGCGGGATGTCCTGCGCTGCCAGCCGGTCCGGGTAGCCGGTTCCGTCGTAGCGCTCGTGGTGCGCCCGTATGATCGGCGCGGCCGGTCTCAGCGCGGGGACGCGCGCGGCGATCTCGGCACCGATGCGGGGGTGCTGGCGCAGCTGCTCTAGCTCTGGTCCGGTCAGGTCCGCCGGCCGGCTGAGGATCGTGTCGGCGATCCCGATCTTCCCGATGTCGTGAAGTCGTGCGGCCAGTCCGATCATGTGGGTCTCGTCGGCTCCGCATCCGAGCGCGAGGGCGATCTGGGAGCTCAGCGCGGCGACCCTGATCGAATGCTCGGCGGTGTGGCGATCCCTGGCCTCCACCATCGCCGCGAGCGCCTCGACCGTGCCCAGGAGGGCCTGCTCCTCGCGGCTCGGCTGATCGGCGATCAGCGCCGCGGTCGTGCGATCTCCCGCGGCGATCACCCTGTTGCGCCCCAGGCTCTTGGCCGCGTACATCGCCCGGTCGGCGCTGGCCAGAAGGGTGTCACGATCGCGCCCGTCGGCTGGATGGACCGCGACGCCGATCGAGCAGGTCATGTGCGCCCCGCCCGCGCCTCCGAATCGGTGCCGTGCGATCGCGTCGCGGAGCCGCTCGGCGGCGGCTGCGGCACCGTCAGCATCCGCCTCGGGCATCAGCACCACGAACTCCTCGCCGCCCCAGCGGCCGGCGATGTCGATCGCTCGCAGGGCCTGGCGAAGGCGATCGGCCAGCTCGCGCAGGGTCGCGTCGCCGACGCCATGGCCCAGCGCGTCGTTGACGGCCTTGAAGTGATCCAGGTCCAGGAAGGCCAGCGCGAACGGTCGCCCGGACCGTCGCGAGCGCCCGAGCTCGTCGTCGATCGCCGCGACCATCGCGCGGTGGTTCGCCAGGCCGGTGAGCGCGTCGGTGGTCGCGAGTGCGGCCAGCTCGTCGTGCGCTGCCTGCAGGTCGCCGTGCGCGGTCTCAAGCTGAGCGTTCGTGCGCTCGAGCTCCCGCTGCGCGGAGATCAGCTCTGCCTGCGCGGCGAGCTGGCGGATGCCGACCAGCGCCGCGCACAGCACGACCGCGATCAGCAGGCTCAGGACCGGGTAGAAGCTCATGTGCCGGAGCGCGTGCACCAGCAGCCCCGTGGACAGGGCGGCCGGCACGTAGGGCAGCCAGGACGGGTGCCTTCGCGGCACGCGCGCGTTCGCGAGCTCTCGCGTCTCCCGCGGATCGGGGCGCGGCTGCGCGCTCGCGCCGACCGTCCCGAGGATCATCGCCGCGAAGCCGAACAGGTCCAGCCAGCTCCCGCCGTTGTATGGCTCTCCGAGCCTGATGGTGACGTAGGCGATCGTCAGGTCGCCGGCCACGATCACGGTCAGGAGGGCCGCAAGGAGCCTCAGGGTGCGGGTCGCCGAGCGAGCCGTGCCGCGGGTCAGCACGCTCGCCAGCGCCGCGATCAGGAACAGGTCGCTCATCGGGTACAGGACCGAGACGATCACCCGAAGCGTCATCCCGCTGGACGCCTCGATCACCGTCGGTCCGAGCTCCAGGTACCAGACGACGATCGCCCCGGTGATCGCCAGCGCGGTCGCGTCGAGCACCATCTGGAGCCTCTGGGACCTTGATGGTCGCGCGGTCGGGAACCTGATCAGGCCCGCGAACAGAAGCGGGTAGGTCAGCAGGTCAAACGCGTCGGAGATCGACGGGTAGGGCAGCTCGTGGAGGGTCGCCTCGTAGGCGAGCCGAGCGACGTGCGCGAGCAGGAAGCTGAGCGCCGCGAGCGTGATCAGCCGCCACGCGGAGCGCATGCTCGGCACCGGCGCGCAACGCCGCGCGGCGTTCCGGCAGGTCCGGAAGAGCACTGACGCGAGGCCGACCTGGAACAGGTCGCCGACGATCCGGTGATCGCCGGGCCCCCAGCGCAGTGCCATCCAGCTCAGGTAGAGCGCCGAGTAGGCGCCCAGCGCCACCCAGGCCGGGTGACGGATCAGGTGCTGCCTGGCTCCCATGATCGCTTCTCCGCTGTGTCGGGCCTCCGTCCCGGTGCGACGGGCGGCCACCCGCGCCATCGCCCTTTGAGTCGGCCCTGGGATGCCGAAGTTGAGTCAGCTCGGGGAGGTGCGCGGTGCGCGGGGTGAGGGCTGGGGGCTCGATGCGGGGGCTCGATGCGGGGCTGGGGGCTTCGTTGAGCTGGGCCGTCGTGACGTTGCCGTGCCCGCGCATGGCAAGCCGGGCGACGTCATCGACCGACGGATGTTCGGGGGTTTCTCGCGATATGCGCGAGTCATCCCCCAAAGTCTGCGGCCCGCGCCCCCGAACCGCCGGGATCGGCACGGTTCCGTTTCACTGCGCCACGTTCCTGTGACATCCTCCTGAACCCGACCGAGACCCCAGGAGCCAAGCGATGTCCATCACCGACCTGACCGACGAGCAGCAGGCGATCTGCGAGATGGTCCGCCAGTTCGCGGATGAGCAGATCATCCCCAATGCCGAGCACTACGACCACGAGGACGAGTTCCCGGAGCCGATCGTCGCGCAGATGCGAGAGCTCGGCCTGTTCGGGGTGACGATCCCCGAGGAGTACGGCGGAATGGGGCTCGATCTGGCCACCTACGCGATGATCGTCGAGGAGCTCAGCCGTGGCTGGATCTCCATCAGCGGGGTTGTCAACACGCACTTCATCGGCTCCTACCTGCTGATGAAGTTCGGGACCGAGGAGCAGAAGCTCAGGTACCTGCCGTCGATGGCCACCGGTGAGGTCCGGGCCGCCTTCTCGCTGAGCGAGCCAGAGCTCGGCTCCGACGTCGCCGCGATCAAGACCGCGGCGAAGAAGACCTCCGAGGGCGACTACGAGATCAACGGGACCAAGATGTGGGTCACCAACGGCCTGCGCTCGGGGCTCGTGTTCGTGCTCGTCCGCACCGACCCCGAGGCCGAGCCCAGGCACCGCGGACTGACATGCTTCATCGCCGAGAAGGAGCCGGGGGTGGCGGAGAACACCGGGCCCTACAAGGGGTTCAACGTCCCGCCCCAGATCAAGAAGATGGGCTACAAGGGCGTCGAGTCGACCGAGCTGGTGTTCGACGGCTACCGGGTGCCGGCTGAGAACATCCTCGGCGGCGAGGACGAGGGGCTCAACCGGGGGTTCTCGCAGATGATGGACGCGCTCGAGCTGGGCCGCGTCAACGTCGCCGCGCGCGGCGTTGGGCTCGCGCAGCGCGCCCTGGAGCTCGCGCTCCGCTACTCGCAGGAGCGCCGTGCGTTCGGCAAGCCGATCGCCCAGCACCAGGCGATCCAGTTCAAGCTCGCCGACATGGCCACCCAGGTGGAGGCGGCCCGCCTGCTCACCCGCAGGGCGGCGCGGATGAAGGACGCCGGCGTGCGCTCGGACATCGAGGCGGGGATGGCGAAGCTGTTCGCGTCGGAGGCGGCTCGGATGTGCGCTGAGGAGTCGCTGCGGATCCACGGCGGCTACGGGTACTCCAAGGAGTATGAGATCGAGCGGCTCTACCGCGACGCGCCGCTGCTGCTGATCGGCGAGGGCACGAGCGAGATCCAGCGGATGGTGATCGGGCGCAAGCTGCTCGAGCGCCACAAGATCTAGGCGGCGTGCCCGCCTGCGTTCCGAGCACCACGGTCCCCCGCGGTCGGCGGGCGCGGTGGGGCCGGCGGTCGGCGCGCGCGGCGGGGCAGGCCGGAGCGCGGGGGCAGGCGGTCGGCGTGGCCGGCGGTCGGCGCGCGTGGCGGGGCCCGCCGAACCCATTACCGCATAGACTCTCGCGTCTGTCGTCGCCCTCGGACACAAAGTCGCTGATCGAGACCGCCGTGCGGCGGTTCCTTGAGGAGGTGCCCGCGCTCGCGCCGCTGAAGCTGGTCGCCGGCCTTGAGCTGCGCGGCGGCCGCGACCTTCAGATCTACCGGGTCGAGCTGCCGGGCCCCAAGGTCACGAGGGACATCCCGTCGGACGCGAGGGTGACGCTGGCGGTCAACCGGCCGCTGTTCAACGAGCTTGCGACCAGGGGCCGGGTGAAGGACTGGCGGGCTGCGTTCGCGCACGGCGACGCCAAGGCGACCGGGGTCGAGCAGGTGCTGAGGCTGATCGTGAGCGTCGTCGAGCGCCAGGAGGAGCGGGCGCGCACCCGCCGCGCCAAGGCCCACCCTTCGGATCGCGGCTAGATCCGGCGGGCGGCGAGCGCCTCGGCGTCGAGCAGCTGCTGCTCCACGAGGTCCAACCCCGCGTCCCAGAACCCCGGGTCGGCGAGATCGATGCCGACCATCGCGCCGAGCTGCTCGGGTGGCTTGGAGCCGCCGGCCCCGAGCAGGCTCAGATAGGCGGGCGCGAACGAAGCGCCCTCCTGGAGGTAGCGGCCGTAGACCGACAGCGCGAGCAGCTGCCCGTAGGCGTACGCGTACACGTAGCCGGGGGTGTTGATGAAGTGCGGCACGTAGGACCACCACATGCGGTAGCCGTCGGTGACCTGCACCGAGTCGCCGAACAGCTCCGCCTGGCTTTCGACCCAGCACTCGCAGATGCGGTCCACCGACAGCTCGCCCTCGTTTCGGCGGCGGGTGTGCACCAGGTGCTCGAAGCGGTTCATCGCCATCTGGCGGAACACGGTCGCGATCGCGCCGTCGATCCGCTCGGCCAGCAGGCTGAGGCGGGCGTCGTCGTCCGGCGCCTCGTCCAGCAGGCGTCCGAACACGAGCGTCTCGCCGAACACGGACGCGGTCTCGGCCAGCGTGAGCGGTGTGTCCTGATGGAAGATCCCCTGGGGCTGCGCGAGCGCGGCGTGGAGCCCGTGGCCCAGCTCGTGCGCCATCGTCAGGACGTCGCGGCGGCGGGCGGTGAAGTTGAGCAGCACATAGGGGTGCACGCTTGGCACCGTGTAGGAGCAGAAGGCGCCGCCACGCTTGTTGGGCCTCACCGGCGCGTCGACCCAGCGCTCGTCGAAGAAGCGGCGCACCACGCGGCCCGCCTCGCTGGAGAAGGAGTCGTAGGTGTCGAGCACCAGCTCGCGCGCCTGCGCGTAGGAGAACGTCAGGTCCTCCGGCACCACCGGCGCGGAGCGGTCGTAGTCGGCCAGGCGATCGATCCCCAGCAGCCGCGCCTTGAGGCGGTACCAGCGCTGCGGGATCTCGAAGCGCCGCCGCACGGCGTCTATCAGCGCCATCACCGACTCGTCGGAAGCCTCGTTGGCGAGGTTGCGCGCGGCGAGCCAGTGCGGGTAGGCGCGCAGGCGGTCCTCGACCGACTTGTCGTGGACGAGCGTGTTGTAGATGAACCCGCGCGTGCGAAGACCCGGCTCCAGGGTGGCCGACACCGCCGCGGCGACCGAGCGGCGAACCTCTCGGTCGGGGTCCTGGAGGCGGCTGAGCGCCACGTCGAGCGTGACCTCGTCGCCCTCCAGCTGCACCCGCAGAGCGGCGACCAGCTCGCCGAACAGCCGCGCCCACGCGCCGTGCGAGGAGATCGACTTCTCCGCCAGGACCGTCTCCTCCGGCTCGCTCAGCAGATGCGGCCGGTAGCGGCGAGCGCTGCGCAGGTGGTGGGCGCAGAACGCGAGCCGGTCGCCGGCCAGCAGCTCCTCGGCGCGGTCGTCCTCCAGCGCCGCCCACTCGAGCTCGAAGAAGAGCAGCTTCGTCTCGATCTCCGTGGCGCGCTCCTGGACCAGCTGGAGCAGGGCTCCGCGGGCCGGGTCGGCGGTGTCGGTGGAGAACCGCAGCGACGCGTACGACGCGGCGCGGCCGACGAGGTCGTAGATCGACTCCAGCTCGTGCATCGCGGTCTCCAGCCCGGCCGCGTCCAGCTCGGAGACGCGGCCGGCGCGGGCGGACGCGAACGCGGTCGCGCGCTCCAGCGCCTCGTCGAGCAGGCGCTGGACCCCGCCCTCCTCGTCGCCGTCCACGAGCGCGCCGAGATCCCAGGCCGTGTCGAGCAGCTCCGGGTCGGCGAGGTTCTCCGCGGCGGTGGCCATCGGGGCTGAGATTAGTCGCTGAGCGGGTAGTTGGTCGCTGAGCGGGTAGTGTCACGCCCGGGTGGCGACTTCTGAGGAGATCGGAGCGGTCCGAAGGGTCCGGCTGCTGGCCACCGGCGGCACGATCTCGATGCGTGGCGAGCACGCCGCGCCGGCGCTGGGAGGCGGCGATCTGGTGGCCGAGATCCCGCAGCTGGCCGCGTTCGGGGGGCTGGCGGTAGAGGACTTGCTGGAGCTGCCGAGCGCCCAGATCACGCTCGGGCAGGCGCTCGACGTCGCCCGCCGCGCGGTCGCCGCGGCGGTCGCCGGGGACGGGGTCGTGATCTCGATCGGCACCGACGCGCTGGAGGAGCTCGCGATGCTCTGCGGGCTGCTGCACGGCGCCGAGGCGCCGATAGTGCTGACCGGTGCCAACCGCACCGCCCAGGCCCCTGGAGCCGATGGGCCGGCCAACCTCCTTGACGCGGTCGCGGTCGCGGGCGCGGCGCGTGCGGCCGGGCTCGGAGCGACGGTGGTCTTCGGCGGCGAGGTCCACGCCGCGAGCACGGTTCGCAAGGTTGACAGCACCGGTCCGACGGCGTTCGGGTCCCCGCTCACCGGACCGATCGGGCGGGTCGTCGGCGGTCGCCTGTGGCTGGCCGCGATCCCGCGCAGGGTGCCGCCGCTCACCCCCGTATCGCTTGACCACCGCGTTCAGATAGTGACGGCGGCGCTCGGCGACGACGGCGCCCTGCTGCGGGCCGCCGCCGGGGTCGCCGACGGCCTGGTCGTGGTCGCCTTCGGTGCCGGCCACCTGACGCCGGGGATGCTGGAGGCGCTGCGCGACGCCGCGAGGCGCCTGCCGGTGGTGGTGACCGTGCGCCCCGAGCGCGGCGCGATGCTGCGCGCGACTTACGGGTTCGAGGGTTCCGAGCGCGACCTGCGGGCCAGCGGCGCCGTGTGCGCGCCGTTTCTCTCGGCGCCCGCGGCTCGGATCGCGCTGCTCTGCTGCCTGGGAGCGGGTCTTGACCGCGATGGGGTCGCGGCCGTGCTCGCGCCGTGGGATGCCTGAGCGCCCCGGCCGGTGGCCGGGGTCCGGAGTTCGCGCGCGGCGGCGCCCGATCGGCGCCTGATTACATCTCGCTCGTGAAGAGGCTGGTGCTCCTGGCGGCGGGCTGCCTGGCGCTCGCGGGCTGCGGCAACGGCTCCCGCGCCCGCGCCGTCGGGCTGAAGGACATCCCCCTTCCGGCCGGCACCACGATCGCGGCCCGCGCGCTCAGCTGCGACCGTGGCGCGAACGCGTACTGCTCGGTCCAGCTCGTCGTGACCGGCTCGCGCTACGGCAGCTCGGCCGCGCTCGAGGGCGCGGAGCAGAGGCTGCTCGAGTCGCTGAAGTGGGGCTTCTCCAACGGCCAGACGGGTCACGAGCTGGCGGCGCTCTCGCCCGGCAACGAGCTGCGGCTGACCTTCGCGCCCGCCTACGAGGATCTCCTGGCGATCGACTTCGGCTGGATCCAGCGGACCGCCGCGATCTCCCACGCCCTGTCGGGCGCGATCTTCGACCGAGCGTCGGCGATCTCGATCCTGCTCGAGCGCGGTCCGTCGTAGCCGCTTCGGGCGGCGCCCGCCGGTTAGGAGGCTGGCGTAAGCTCCAGCCGGCGCGACGGTCCGATGCGGACGGCGCTGTGGCCCGCCAGCAGCGAGCGCAGGTCGTCTCCAACCAGCTCGCGGCGCCAGCCGGTCAGCGTGCGCACGTCGGGCTCCGGGTCGCCGCGCCGCGCCGCGCCGACGATCTGCTCCAGCTCGGCGCGCGAGGCGATCAGCTCGTAGGCCAGTCCCGCCTCCAGGGCGCGCGCCCGCAGCAGCGCCTCCGCCAGGGCGATCAGCGGCGCGTCGCCCGGCTCGGATCGCCCGCGGCCGTCGTCGCGGGCGATCGGCGGCGCGTCCATGCCACGCTGGATCGCCTGCAGGATCGCCTCGCCGCGCCGCTTGATCGCAGGGGGGTGAAGCCCGCGGATCTGCTCCATGCCGGCGATCGTCGAGGGCCGGCGCTTCGCGAGCTCAACCAGCGCCGGGTCTGCGACGACCGAGCCCACTGGGCGGTCCAGCTGCGAGGCGGTGCGCTCCCGCCACGCCGCCAGCTCCCGGGCGACTGCCCGCGAGCGCGGGTCGAGCTGTGAGGCCCGGGGCAGCCGCTCCCAGGCGGTCTCCGGGTCGCGCTCGTCGGTGGCCGACTCCAGCCGCCGGCACTCCTCCAGCGCCCACTCCAGGCGTGCGTTGGCGCCAAGGCGGCGTTGGATCTCGTCGGCGAGCGCCAGCAGGTGCGCGACGTCCTCGGCGGCGTATCCGAGCTGCTCGGCGGTCAGAGGGCGAGCGTCCCAGCGCGTGTAGCTGGCGGTCTTGCCGACCCGCTGGCCGAGCGCCCAGCCGAGCAGGTTGCCGTAGCCGGACTGGGCGCTCGCGCCCGCGAACCCGGCGGCTATCTGGGTGTCGAAGATGTTGACGATGTCCGTGTGCCAGGCGCGCCGGAGGATCGCGACATCCTGGCGACCGGCGTGCAGGACGATCTCGATCGACGGGTCGGCCAGCAGGACGGCGAGGGGCGCGACGTCGATCCCGGTCAGCGAGTCGATCAGCACGATCGTCGGCTCTCCGCCCGGCTCGGGGGCGTCGACCGCGACCTGCACCAGGCACAGGAGCGCCCGGTAACGACCCTCTGACATGAACTCCGTGTCGATCCCCAGTCGGCCGGCGGCGCGCGCGGCGGCCGCCACGGCCTCTATCTCGGTCGGGCCCGCGAGCAGCGTGCTCGGGTTCGCGGAGCGGGTATCCATGTGCGGACCCTACAGGGACCGTACACGGCCGTGTGGCGAACGGCGGCCGGCGGCCTAACCCGACCTTCCTGGTAGGATTTGTCGCCACGATGATCTTCTCCTCCAAAGCCGAGTACGGCGTGCGACTGATGGTCGAGCTCGGTCGCCAGCGCCCCGAGCAGCCCACCAGCCTGAAGGCGATCGCCGACGCCGAGGGCCTGCCCCTCGCCTACCTGGAGCAGGTGGTGGCGAAGCTTCGCCGCGCCGGGCTTGTGATGAGCGCCCGCGGCGCGCACGGCGGCTACTGGCTCAGCCGTCCCGCAGAGGAGATCGCGATGGACGAGGTCGTGCAGGCGCTCGAGGGCTCGATCGCGCCGATGGAGTGCTTCGTCCACGACAACACCGAGCGCGTGCTCTGCTCCCACCAGCCCGACGCCGGCCGCGGCTGCGCGACCAAGCTGCTGTGGACCCGGGTGCAGGGCGGGATCATCCGCTCCCTGCAGAACACGACCCTGGCGGAGTTGGTGCAGTTCGCGGGTCGCCACGGCCCCGAGCCCGTGTCGGTGGTGGAGCGGGTGCCCGCTGCCGAACCGGTGGCGAGCGCCTTTCGGGCCGCCTGAGCACGCCGACGCAATCCGAGATCCGCGCAGGCAGACCAACACGACAGCCAGAGACAGACCGAGGAACCAGCCGATGCCCGACCTTGAGATCCGCAACCTCCACGTCCGCGCCGGAGGTGACAAGCAGATCCTGCGTGGCGTCGACCTGACCGTCGGTCAGGGAGAGGTCCACGCGCTGATGGGCCCCAACGGCTCCGGCAAGTCGACGCTCGCCAACGTCATCATGGGCCACCCGAACCTCGAGGTCACCGAGGGTCAGATCCTCTGGGGCGGGGAGGACATCACCGAGGCGTCGACCGACGAGCGCGCGCGGATGGGGCTGTTCATGGCCTTCCAGTACCCGGTCTCGGTGCCGGGCGTGACCGTCACCAAGTACCTGCGCACGGTCCTCAACGCCCACCGCGACGCGCGCGGCGAGGAGCCGATCCCGCTGAAGGAGTTCCGCGAGACGGTGCAGGAGGCGATGAGCCTGACGAAGGTCCCCGAGGAGTTCTCGCGCCGCTACCTCAACGAGGGCTTCTCCGGAGGCGAGAAGAAGCGGATGGAGATCCTGCAGATGGCGCTCCAGCGCCCGCGGCTGGCGATCCTCGACGAGACCGACTCCGGGCTTGACATCGACGCGCTCAAGGTGGTCTCCGACGGAGTCAACGCGGTCGCCGGGCAGGCGGGCTCCGATACCGGGGTGCTGATCATCACCCACTATCAGCGGATCCTGGAGTACGTGCGCCCGACCCACGTGCACGTGATGTACAAGGGCCGGATCGTCCGCGAGGGCGGGCCGTCGCTCGTGCACGAGCTGGAGGCGAAGGGCTACGGCTGGATCACCGACGAGCTCGCCGAGGCCGCCGCCTAGTCGCGACCGTTCGCGCATGACCACGACCGCCGCGCTCACAGACGTCGCCGCCGAGTTCCCGGTGATCGCCCGGGGAGGCGGGTCGTTCTCCTACCTGGACTCGGCTGCGACCTCCCAGACGCCGCAGCCGGTGATCGACGCGATGACGCGCTACTACACCGAGACGCGCGCCTCCGTTCACCGCGGCGTCTACCCGCTGGCGGTGCAGGCGACCGATCTCTTCGAGGGCGCGCGGGCGACGATCGCGCGGTGGCTGCACTCCTCGCCAGAGGAGACGATCTTCACCGCCAACGCGACCGCGGCGATCAACCTTGTGGCGTACTCCTGGGGCCGGTCGCGGATCGGACCCGGCGATCTGGTCGTGCTGACGGAGATGGAGCACCACTCCAACATCGTGCCCTGGCAGATGGTCTGCGCCGAGCGCGGCGCCGAGCTCGCCTACGTGCACGTGGACGGCGACGGGCTGCTGGACCTGGACGAGCTCGATGCGCTGCTGGCGCGCGGGCCCAGGCTGGTCGGCGTCGTGCACGTATCCAACGTGCTCGGGACCGTCAACCCGGTCGCCGAGATCGTCAGGCGCGCCCATGACGCCGGCGCGGTGGCGCTGGTCGACGGATCGCAGGCGGTTCCGCAGATCCCCGTCGACCTGCGCGAGATCGGGGCCGACTTCTATGCCTGGACCGGCCACAAGGCATACGGCCCGACCGGGATCGGCGTGCTCCACGGCCGCCGGGATCTGCTTGAGGAGATGCCGCCGTTCATCGGCGGCGGCCACATGATCCGGACCGTCGGCGAGCGGGAATCGACCTGGGCCGACCTGCCGTGGAAGTTCGAGGCCGGGACGTCGCAGATCGCCGAGGCGATCGGGCTCGGGGCGGCGGTCGACTGGATCGAGGCGATCGGGATCGACCGGATCCGCGCCCACGAGCAGGCGCTGGTCGCCGACGCGATGGCGCGCCTGGCGGAGGTGCCGGGGCTGCGGATGCACGGTCCGGCGGACCCGGCCGCGCGCGGGGCGCTGGTCTCGTTCGTGCTCGACGGCGCCCATCCGCACGACGTGGGCGAGATCCTCGGGCGAGAGGGCGTGTGCGTGCGCACCGGCCACCACTGCACGCAGCCGCTGATGCGCCGCCTCGGCGCGATCTCCACGACGCGCGCGTCCTACGCGGTGCACAACACGACGGCCGACACCGATCGGCTGATCGAGGGCCTGGGCACCGTGATCCGGGTCCTTCAGCTCTAGCCGCCCGGATCGGACCGCTCCCTCACCCCGCTACGCTCTTATCAGGCCATGGACGACCTATACAGAGAGAACATCCTGGAGCACTACAAGCGGCCGCACAACTGGAGCCCGCCCGAGCCGCCGCTGGAGCGCGTCGACCTTGAGTTCCACGACCTCAACCCGCTGTGCGGAGACGATCTGACGGTCAAGCTGGAGCTCGACGCCGAGCAGCGGGTGCAGGCGGTCCGCTTCGAGGGGCACGGTTGCGCGATCTCCCAGGCGGCCGCGTCGATGGCCTCGGATGAGGTCAAGGGGATGAAGGTCTCCGAGCTTCTTGCACTTGACCGGTCGTTCGTGCTCGACCTGCTCGGGATCGACATCTCGGCGCAGCGGATGAAGTGCGCGCTGCTGTCGCTGAAGGTCCTCAAGGGCGCCTCGCTCGGCCACGCGGCCGGCTGGGAGCCCGACACGCCCGAGAGCGACGCGGCCTCGCGCGCTGGCGACGCGGTCTAGCCCCGTCCGGCCCGACGTCGCGGGCCTCCCGCCGAGTCTCCCCCCGCGCCGGCACCCGGGGTGACGCCGGCAGCGACGCCGACCTGTTCGGCGTCCGCCGCGGTGCGCCGGAAGCGTCCGGGCCTTTCGCGGGCGGGCGCTGAAAATCCGATCCGTGCGCTAGGATATGGCGCGTGTCGGAGATCATCGACGTGTGCCCGGTAAGCGAGCTGCCGCCAGGTGAGCGTCGCCTGGTCCGGTGGGAGGACCTCGAGATCGGGGTGTTCAACTGCGGTGGCACCCTGCTCGCGATCGAGGATCGCTGCACGCACGACGACGGGCCGCTGGTCGAGGGCACCTTCGACCCGGAGGCGTGCACGGTCGAGTGCCCCCGCCACGGGTCGCTGTTCGACCTGAGAACGGGCAGGGCCCTGACCCTGCCCGCCTATCAACCGGTGGACGCCTACAGGGTGCTCATCGAGGGTGAAACGATCAAGCTGGAGGTGTGAGCGTGGCTGCGCAGGACACGACCATTGCCGCTGAGGCGCAGCTGAGCGAGAACGAGCAGCTGGCGCAGATCAACGCGGACTACGAGGAGCGCTACGGCTTCCGTGACGCGGAGAACTACCTCTACAAGGCCCCGAAGGGCCTGAACCGGGAGATCGTGGAGAAGATCTCCGAGTTCAAGGGGGAGCCTGCCTGGATGCGTGAGTTCCGTCTCAGGGCTCTCGACCACTTCATGGCGCGCCCGCAGCCCACGTGGGGCTCGCCGATGCTCGCCGACGTCGACTACGACGACATCCACTACTTCGTGCGCGCTTCCGAGAAGCCGGGGCGCTCCTGGGACGACGTGCCCGAGGACGTCAAGCGCACGTTCGACCGGCTCGGGATCCCTGAGGCCGAGCGCAAGTTCCTGGCCGGCGTCGGAGCGCAGTACGAGTCCGAGGTCGTCTACCACCAGGTGCGTGAGGACCTGGAGGCGCAGGGCGTGATCTTCCTCGACATGGACTCGGGCCTGCGCGAGCACGAGGACATCGTGCGCGAGCACTTCGCCACCGTGATCCCGCCCAACGACAACAAGCTCGCGGCGCTCAACAGCGCGGTGTGGTCGGGCGGCTCGTTCGTGTACGTGCCGGAGGGCGTGCACGTCGAGATGCCGCTCCAGGCCTACTTCCGGATCAACACGGAGAACATGGGCCAGTTCGAGCGCACGCTGATCATCGCCGAGCCGGGCTCCTACGTCCACTACGTCGAGGGCTGCACCGCGCCGACCTACAGCTCGTCGTCGCTGCACTCCGCGGTCGTGGAGCTGATCGCAAGGCCGGGCGCGCGGATCCGCTACACGACTGTGCAGAACTGGTCGGCGAACGTGTTCAACCTGGTGACCAAGCGCGCCGTCGCCCACGAGGACGCGACCGTCGAGTGGGTCGACTGCAACCTTGGCTCGAAGCTGACGATGAAGTACCCGTCCGTCTACCTGATGGGCGAGCGCGCCCACGGCGAGATCCTCTCGATCGCGTTCGCGGGTCACGGCCAGCACCAGGACGCGGGCGGCAAGATCATCCACGCGGCGCCCAACACGACCTCGAACATCTTCGCCAAGTCGATCTCCAAGGACGGCGGGCGCAGCTCCTACCGCGGCCTGCTTGAGATCGGCAAGGGCGCCCACGGGGCGCGCTCGAAGGTGGTCTGCGACGCGCTGCTGCTCGACGAGAGCTCGCGCTCGGACACCTATCCGACGATCAGGATCTCCGAGGACGACGTCAACGTGGGCCACGAGGCGACCGTCTCGAAGGTCGGCGAGGACCAGCTCTTCTACCTGATGTCGCACGGGATCCCGGAGGAGGAGGCCTCGAAGCTGATCGTCAACGGGTTCATCGAGCCGATCACCAAGGAGCTGCCGATGGAGTACGCCGTCGAGATGAACCGGCTGATCGAGCTGCAGATGGAGGGTTCGATTGGCTAGCGCGGACATCGAGCCGCGCGATCACGGCGCGGTCGCCCAGCTGCCCACCTTCAGGGGTCGCCCGGGCTGGGAGTTCACCGACATCTCCGGCCTGGACCTTGCGGCCTACGAGCGGGCGCTCCCCGGCGGGCTCGGCGAGGCCGTCGGGCCGCTGTTCGAGATCGAGCAGGAGCCGCTTCCCGACGGGGTGCTCGTCTGCCCGCTTGAGGAGGCGCCCGCGGAGCTGATCGAGCGTCATCTGGGGTCGCTTCTGGGCCCGTCCGACGACGCCTTCGTCGCGCTCAACGAGGCGGGGCCGCGCGGCGGCACGCTCGTTCATGTCGCGCGCGGCGTCGACGTGCGGCGACCGATCTCGATCGCCGCCGTCCAGGCGCGTGCCGGCACGCTCGTCAACCACCGCACGCTGGTCGTCGTCGAGGAGGGGGCGCGGGCCGAGGTGTGGGAGCAGCTCCTGTCGGGCGCGGATGAGCTCGACGGCGTGTTCAACGTGGTCTGCGAGCTGATCGTGTCCGACGCCGCGCAGCTGCGATACGTGTGCGGCCAGGGGCTGTCGGAGCGCAGCTGGATCTTCGGGGCCCAGCGGGCCCAGGTGGGTCGCGACGCACGGATGGACTGGGTCGCGCTCGGGTTCGGATCGAGCCGCGGCCATGTGCGGATGGAGACGCGGCTCGTGGGACAGGGAGCCGAGGCGCGGGTCACGGGCGCGTACGCGAGCCGGGGCCGCCAGCACATCGACTTCGACACCACCCAGGAGCACGCTGCGCCGAACACGACCTCCGACCTGGCGTTCCGCGGCGTGCTCGCCGACCGCTCGACGGCGGTCTGGAAGGGCAACATCATCGTCGACCCCGGCGCACAGAAGACCGACGCCTTCCAGGAGAGCAGGAACCTGCTCATCTCCAAGCGCGCGCACGCCGACGCGATCCCAGGACTGGAGATCCAGGCCAACGACGTGCGCTGCACGCACGCCGCCGCGGTCGCCCAGGTCGACCCCGAGCAGCTCTTCTACCTGCGCTCGCACGGGCTCGGCGAGGACGACGCGAAGCGCCTGGTGATAGAGGGGTTCCTGGAGGCGCTGGTCGAGCGCTTCCCCGAGGGGCAGGTGCGCGACGCGCTCGCGCTCTCGATCGAGCGCCGCCTGGCGCTGATCCTCTCGGACTGACGGCGGGATGCCGGCGTTACCGGCCAGGCCCACACCTGTTCTGAGGTCGTGAGCGTCGTCGTCCTGATGCTGCGGGGGATCAACCTCGGGGCAGGGCGCCGGGTCGCGATGGGCGATCTGCGTGACGCGCTGGCCGCCGCCGGGCTGCGCGACGTGCGCACCCACGGCCAGAGCGGCAACGTGGTCGCGCGCTCCGAGCTTGAGCCGGACGCCGTCGCGGATCCGGCCCGACGGGCGATCGCCGACCGGTTCGGGCTCGATGTGCCGGTGGTGGCCCGCGCGCCCGCGCAGCTGGCGCTGGTCGTCGAGCGCAACCCGCTCCGGGCGGTGGCGACCGACCCCAGGCGCCACCAGGTGAGCTTCCTGTCGGACCCGCTCACGCCGGCGGTCGCGGAGCGCCTCGTTGCGCTGGCGGTCGAGCCGGAGGCGATCGCGATCCAGGGCCGCGAGATCCACGCCTGGCACCCGAACGGCGTCGCCCGCTCGAAGCTCTGGAGCGCGCTGGCGGGCCCGGGCCTCGGCGTGACCGCGACCGCGCGCAACTGGACCACGGTCACTACGATGCTCGCGATGTCGACCGAGATGGAGGGCTGATCGTGCGCGCGTACGTCGTGGCGGACGTGTTCACCGACGTTCCGCTGGCGGGCAACCCAGCGGCGGTGTTCCTCGACGCGGAGGGGCTGAGCATCGACACGATGCAGCGCGCCGCGCGAGAGCTGAACCTGTCCGAGACCGTGTTCGTGCTGCGTGCCGAGGGGGACGCGGACGCCGAGGTGCGGATCTTCACGCCGGCGACGGAGCTGCCGTTCGCGGGCCATCCCGTTCTGGGCACCGCGTTCGTGCTCGGCGAGATGATGGGCCTGGAGGTCGTTCGCCTGGCGACGGGCGCCGGCATCGTGCCCGTCGCGCTGACGCGCCGCGACGGCGTGATCGTCGACGGGGAGATGGAGCAGCCGCTTCCGACCTGGGAGCCGTTCGAGCGTGACGAGGAGCTGCTCGACGCGCTCGGCCTCGGCAGCGCCCGCCTGCCGATCGAGCTCTACGACAACGGGCCACGCCATGTGTACGTCGTGCTGGGGGACGAGGACGAGGTCGCCGCGATCACGCCCGACCTGGGCGCGATCGCGGCCCTGGGCGCGTTCGGCGTCAGCTGCTGCGCGATCAGCGACGGCCACGTGAAGACGCGCATGTTCGCGCCCGCGCTCGGGGTCGCGGAGGATCCCGCGACCGGCTCGGCCGCCGGCCCGCTGGCGGTGCATCTGGCGCGGCACGGAGAGATCGCGTTCGGCCGCCAGATCGAGATCCGCCAGGGAGCCGAGATCGGCCGCCCGTCGACCCTGTACGCGCGCGTCGACGGGGACGCCACGCGGCTGCAGCGCGTGCTGGTGGGCGGCAGCGCGGTCGTGGTCGCGCGGGGAGAGTACGCCCTGGACTGACCGCGCGGCGCGTCAGGGGGTGGGCGGGCCGCGCATGCGCGGCCCCGCGCGGGGTCGCGCATGCGACCCCGCTTCGGGTGGCCGCATGCGGCCGGGCCTCCCGAACGAGCTAGTGGTGCTCGATCACCCGGTCGATCAGCCCGTACTCGACCGCCTCACGGGCCTTGAAGAAGCGGTCGCGCTCCATG
>JAJZWB010000146.1 GCA_021846845.1 Actinomycetes bacterium
GCCGGCGCGCGCCGCCGCGGCTGCGGTGGAGCAGTATGCCGACGAGCAGGGGATCGCGTGGCCGCGCAGCATCGCGCCGTTCGACGTGGAGCTGGTGGTGGTGGCCAAGCCCGGGACCCCCGAGCGGGAGCTCGCGGACCGCCTCTACGACGAGCTTCGGGAGACGGGCCTGCAGACGCTGTACGACGACCGGGACGCCGGCCCGGGTGAGAAGTTCGCCGACGCCGAGCTGCTCGGCTGCCCGGTCCGGGTGACGGTCGGCCGCCGGACGCTCGCCGCCGGGGAGATAGAGGTGCAGCTGCGGCGTGGACGCGAGTCCCGGACGGTGCCGGTGCAGGGAGCGGCGGTGGCGGTGGGGGCGCTTTGGCGCGAGCTGCCCTGACCGGTCGGGTCGCCATGGCGCGAGCTGCCCTGACCGGTGGGACTCGACTCGGCGCGCGCGCAGGGCACGCGCCTCTCGACTGAGCTCACCGGCTGCGGAGCGACGCCCGTGAGCCCGCCGATCTCCAGGCGCCGGCTGTTCGGGTTGGACCGCTCTGGCCCCCCGCCGGACCAGACAAGGTCCGACCAGCCCTGGCGGCCCTGGACGATCCCCAACGCGATCGGGTACCTGAGGCTGGCGGGGATCCCCGTGTTCATGGCGCTGGCGCTGTCGAGCCCAGACGGGCAGGACGCGACCGCGACGGTGCTGTTCGCCGTGATCGCGTGGGCCGACTACCTGGATGGGTTCGCGGCCCGCTTGACGGGCCAGTACAGCCGGCTCGGAGCGCTGCTGGACCCGGTCGTCGATCGCCTGCTGATCGTGTCCGCGATGGTCGTCTGCTGGAGCTTCGCGCTCCTGCCGCGGTGGGCGATCGCGATCGTGATCGCGCGGGAGCTGGCGATGCTCGCGCTCAGCCGCTACGCGCTGGCTCGCCGGCTCGAGCTGCGGATCAACTGGCTTGGCCGGATCGGCGTCGCGCCGACCATGTCGGCGCCGTTCTTCGCGATGCTGGGCGTGCATCCGCTCGCGCTCGGGCTGCTGTTCCTGGGCATGGCGCTGACGCTCTCGGCGACCGCTCTGTACGTCAGGACGGGGATCGCGCAGGCGAGGCTCGCAGGCTGAGCCGGCACACAGTCTCAAGCTCAGCTTGACCCTTTGCCCGTCACGGGGGTATACTGTCGAGCCCACCCCCTCGATCCCGCCGGCGCGGGAGGAGCCACGTCATGGACACGTTCCCAGACCTCGGGTCGCTGACCGACCAGGAGCTGAAGGACCTGATCAAGCAGCTGACCGAAGAGGAGACGGAGATCTCCTACCGGCGGCGCATTCTCCACGGCAAGATCGACATCCTGCGCGCTGAGCTGGTCAACCGCCTGCGCAAGAAGGACGAATCCGGCGAGCTGGTGATCACCGGAGCCGACGTGCAGCAGCTGACCGACATCCTGGCTGGTCGGGTGCCGGCGAGCGACCTGGACTGAGATCCGGCCCAGCGCGATGGCGCAGCACTGTCCCGAGTGCGGCTTCTCCAACGACGACGGCGCCCACTACTGCCAGCGCTGCGGGGCGTTCCTGGCGCAGAGCGACGCGACGTCCACGGCCGCCACCGCCTCGTACCGGATCAGCGAGACCGGCGAGATCGAGGTCGTCGAGCTCGAGGATCTGGTCGCGCGTGGCGCGACGCTCGTGATCAGGGCCGGCGGCGGTCGATCCGGGGAGAGCTTCCCGCTCCGGGGCGAGCGGATGACGGTAGGGCGCCGGCCGGAGTCGGACGTGTTCCTCGATGACGTCACCGTGTCGCGCGATCACGCGCTGATCGTGGCGCGCGGCGGCGACTACTACCTGGACGACTGCGGATCGCTGAACGGGACCTATGTCAACCGCAGGCGGATCGAGTCGCACCGGCTCGTCGACGGCGACGAGCTGCAGATCGGCAAGTACAGGCTCGCGTTCCTGAGTCGCTGATGAGCACGGAAGCGCAGACGCCGGAGCTTGAGCTCCCCCCCGAGCCCTCCGAGCGCGAGCCCCCGCGCCAGAAGGCGGTCACGATCGGCGCGGTCTGCAAGGCGCTGCACCAGGAGTTCCCCGACATCTCGATCTCGAAGATCCGCTATCTGGAGGACCAGAAGCTGCTCGCGCCGCGTCGCACGCAGGGCGGCTACCGGCTCTACACGCAGTCGGACATCGCTCGGCTGCGCACGATCCTGCGCCTGCAGCGGGACGAGTTCCTGCCGCTGCGGGTGATCCGCCAGGAGCTCGCGGGCGGTCGCGCGGACGGCGAAGTCCAGCCGCCGGCCGGGGAGCGCACGGTGCCGCCGCGCCGGCTGGGGGTGACCGTCCGAGGCTCGGGCGCGCTCTACTCGCTCCAGGACGTGGTCGAGGAGACCGGCGCCGAGCCTGATCTGGTGCGGGAGCTGGTGGATTTCGGCGTGGTCAAGGGCGAGAGCCGGGGCGGGACGCGGTACTTCGACGAGACCGAGCGCGAGATCGTGCGCGCCGTCTCGGAGCTGGCCCGCTACGGGGTGGGCGGCCGCAACCTGCGCGTGTTCCGCAGCTCGGCCGATCGGGAGGCGCAGCTGCTGCAGAGCATCCTCGCGCCGGCGCTGCGCTCCCGCAATCCGGAGCGGCGCCGGGAGGCCGTCGAGGCGCTGGAGAACCTCGCATCGGTGACGAGCCACCTCAAGCATCTGCTGCTGATCCGCGATCTGCGCAGGATCGCGACCTGACCGGCCGTGGTCTCCGCGATCGAGCTTGAGGCGTTCATCCGTGCGATCCCGGACTTCCCCGTGCCCGGGATCCTGTTTCGCGACATCACGCCGCTGCTGGGCGACGCGACCGCGCTCGACACGGCCGTCACGAGGCTGGCGGCGCCGTTCGATCCCGGCGCAGTCGACCTGGTGATCGCCGCCGAGGCTCGGGGCTTCATCCTCGGCGCCGCGCTGGCCCGCGAGCTGAAGGCCGGCTTCGTGCCCGCGCGCAAGCCCGGTCGCCTGCCCGCGACGACGACGCGCGCCGAGTATGAGCTGGAGTACGGGGTGGACGCACTCGAGCTGCACGCCGACGCGCTGACCCCGGGCGCGGGGGTGCTCGTTCACGATGACCTGCTGGCCACAGGCGGCACCGCCGGAGCGCTCTGCCAGCTCGTCACCGGGAGCGGCGCGCGGGTGGTCGGCTGCGCCTTCGTGGTCGAGCTGACGGCGCTCGGCGGCCGCGAGCGCCTCGCTCCCCATCCGGTCCACTCGCTGATCGACTTCGGCTCCTAGCTTGCGACCGGCGCAGCGGAGCGCTGTCCTTCCGGCCCCGCAGCCGGAGGTTTGGGACCTGGTCGCCGACCCCGAGCACATGCCCCGCTGGTGGCCCGGCGTCGTGCGCATGGAGGGCGTTACCCCCGAGCGGTTCACCCAGGTTCTCAGGACGCGTCGCGGGAAGCCGGTCAGGGCCGACTTCCGCGTGATGCAGTCGGATCGCCCGTGGACGCGCGCCTGGACTCAGCAGGTGCATGGAACCCCGTTCGCCCGCGTCCTGCGTGAGTCCACCGTCGAGGTCCGTTTGGAGCCCGCGGACGGCGGCACGCGCGTGACGATCACCCAGCACCAGAAGCTGCGCGGCTACTCGCTGACCGGTGGGCTGATGGTGCGGCGCGCCTCGGCCGCCAAGCTGGCCGAGGCCCTCGACGCCCTGCTGCGGATCACAGCCCGCTGAGCGGGCCCTCGAGGATGACCCTGCCCGGGACCTTCGGCGACGCGGAGGTCTCGACCGTGACCAGGAGCTGGTGGTAACGGGAGGCGTCGGCGGGCAGCGTGGTGGCGGTCGAGAAACGCCCGGACGTGCCGACGCCCGGGTTTACGAACCCGAGGTTGCGGGCATCGGTCGGCGAGTTGTAAAGCCAGACCGCGTAGGCGTTCGGCGGCTTGGTGGCGTTGGGCGGCACGTTCTGGGCGACGATCGCGAGCCCGTCTGCGCCGCCCTCCCGGAGGATCTCGGCGATCCCGGCGGCCTTGCTGCGAGCCGACGCCGGCGGCAGCAGGTTGATCTGGGCCAGCACCTTCGTCGCCGTCGTCGACCCGGACTTCGTCGAGCTGGAGGCCTGCGACGAGGCCGGGGCGGGCGTCGAGCTGGAGCTCGCGGAGGCGGCCGGCTTTGGGGTCGGTGCCGGCCCGGGGTTGGAGGACGTCCCGCGCACGATCAGGATCAGCACGACCGCGACCGCGACGACGATCAGCACCGCACCGCCGATCCTGGAGGTGCGGGGCCCGTCCGAGTGCCTGCCGCCCCCGTCCTCGCGCACCCTCCGGCGACGGCGGCCGCTGCCGGGCGACCGCTCGTCGGCATCTGGGACGCTCGATGGCTCGGGCGCGGGGGCCGGTGCGCCCGTCGCCGGATAGTGGGCTGGCGGCGGGGCTGGGGCCGGCACGGGAGCTGGGGGTGCCTGGTCCCAGGATGTCGACACCGGCGGGGGCGGCGCCCATGCGGGCGGGGGTGCCTGTCCCTCGGGTGGCGCCCATGCGGGCGGGGGTGCCTGTCCCTCGGGTGGCGCCCATGCGGGCGGGGGTGCCTGTCCCTCGGGCGGCGCCCATGCGGGCGGGGGTGCCTGTCCCTCGGGCGGCGCCCATGCGGGCGGCTGCGACTGCCATGGCTGCTGCATGTCGCCGCTGGACGAGCCGGGGTCAGGCGCGGACGGCGATCCGGCCAGCGGCTCGGATGGGATCTCGGGCAGCGGGACCCGGGCCAGCGGTGCCAGAGAGGCGGCGACCGCCCTCGCCCACGCGCGCTCGCCGGGGGAGTCGGCCAGCAGGGCCATGGCGCGTTCGACGCCATCGGTGTCCAGCTGACCGAGCAGGTAGTCGACCACCAGATCCGCCATGCCGGGCGGAGCCGAGGTCGGCGGCACGAGCGTCCTGGCGGCCGCAACGGCGCGAGCCCGGACCGCGCCCGGGTCAAGCGAGAGCATGCCCGCGATCTCCGTGTAGCCCCGACCCTTGCCGAGGACCAGCTGGAGGACCGCGCGCTGGTCGCCGGGGAGGCTGTCCAATGTCGACATCGGGCATATAGGGTAGTTGAGCAGCCAGTCGGAACCGCTGGTGGAGTCCGGGCGCGCGACTCACTATGGTGCGCTCCGATGACGACCGATCAGCTCGAGTTCGATGTGGGCTTCGATCGCCTCTACGGCCTGCGGCTGGAGGAGCTGGGCGACGGGCTGGCGTCGGGCACCGTTGCCGTCCGCAACTCCCTCCGGCAGCCGGCGGGCCTGGTGCACGGCGGCGTATACGCCGCGGTGGCCGAGAGCCTGGCGAGCAACGGCACGGCGGTGGCGGTGCGGGCGCAGGGCGCGATCGCGGTGGGGATGTCGAACCACACGAGCTTCCTGCGACCCGTGACCGGCGGGACGATCAGCGCCCGGGCACGGGCCAGGCACCGTGGACGCAGCACCTGGGTGTGGGACGTCGAGTTCGCCGACGACCGTGGACGGCTGTGCGCCGTCTCCCGGGTCACGGTCGCGATCAGGCCGCGGACCCGGTAGGGCGGCGACGGTCCGGAACGGGCCCGCGCCGCCCGGGCGGGCCAAAGTTAGTAACGGCGCGGATTTTCACGCTAAGCGTTAGACGCGGTTCGGCGTCTTCACGGCTGGCGCCGGCGCTGCCTCAGGCGTCCTGAGCCGCCGATGCCCATCGGGGCGCGTGGCAAGATCGAAGGGGTAGTGGCCGTAGAGATGGATGTGCTGATGGGCGAGCGGGGAGATGTGCTCGATCTCGCTGGTGGTGATCACGTCGCCGCCGGCACGGAGCTCGTCGAGGACGCGGCTGGTGTAGACGGTGTTCCAGGCGATGATCGCGTTGACGACGATCGCCAGGCAGAGCGCCTGCTCGCGTTGCTGCTCGGGGGTGCGCTGTCGGACGTGGCCTTCGTTGGCGTAGAAGATGGCTCGGCGTAGGGCGTGGAGCTGCTCGCCTTTATTGAGCTGGCGGCCGATCCGCTGGCGGAGCTCTTCGTCGGCGAGCCAGGCGAGCACGAAGTTCGTCTTGATCAGCCGTCCGTATTCCTGGAGGGCTTGGGCGAGCGGGTTGCGGCGGGATCCGGCCTGCAGGCGGGCGAGCAGCAGGGAGGCGGGCGCCCAGCCGTGCCGTAGTGAGGCGGCGAGGCGGAGCAACTCGTCCCAGTACGGCGTGATCAGCTCCGGGCGGAGCTTGTGTTTGAGCAGCTCGGCGGTTTCGACGTCGAGTGGGCTGCCGTGCCGGTAGAGCCGCTGGCGATCGAGGTCCCGGATCCGTGGCGCGAACCTCAGGCCGAGCAGGTCGTAGGCGCCGAAGATCATCTCGGTGTAGCCGTGCGTGTCGGTCGTGTGCTCCTCGATCGGCAGGACCGTCTGGTTGTCGAGGAGCCCGTCGAGCGTATGCGTCGCGTCGCGGATGTTGGCGGTCACGACCTTGCTGGCGTACTGGCTGTACTGGTCTGAGGTCCACGAGTAGATCTGCAGGCCGCGGCGGCGATGCCCGAAGTAGCGGGGCAACGGCGCGACGCCGGGCCCGCGGCCGCGGGCGGCGAACCTCTGCCCGTCGGAGGAGGACAGCCGGCCCGCGCCCCACTCGTGTGCGAGCGGCAGCCCGTGGTGGTAGTCGACGAGGGTCGCGCTCGCGGCGGTCAGCGTGTCCTCGCGGCAGAGCTGCTCCCAGGTCCATTCGAGTTGCTGGTAGCTGAACTCGCTTGCTCTGGCCATGCCGGACAGGCCGAGGTTCGTGGCCTGTGCGAGGATCACGGCGTAAAGCAGGCACGGCACGTCCGCCGAGCGGCGGCGGTTGCCGGAGAGCGGCGTGAGGTGGTCGGTGAAGCCGGTCCAGCCGTCGACCTCGATCAGGAGTTCCGGCAGGTCGACCTCGGGCAGTCTCGGCTCGATCAGCTTCCGCAGCCGCCCCGCCTCCGCAGCGTCTGGGCTGTCGACGGTCAGCTCCCCGTCGGCGAGCTGCGCCTCCGCGCTCGCGTCCTGCTCGCGTGCGAGCAGCTCGAGCAGCTCATGCTGTTCACGAGCGAGCACCGTGAGCCGGTCGGCGCCGTCGAGCGGTTGATCGATCGCCGTGGCGAACGACGCGCGGGACTGCTCCCATTGCGTCTCGGGCAGCAGCAGGCTCGACGGGTCGACGTGGCGCCGGCTGCCGGGGACCCAGACCCGCCCGGCCCGCAGCGCGGACCGCAGCTCGTAGGCGGCGCAGAGCTCGTACGCGCGGCGATCGAAACGTCCACGACTCGTGTCGACGACGTGCGGTCGCCACTGGTTGTCGATGAACGCGCTGGGCGAGAACCCGGGCAGCCATCGTCGCTTGTCACCGGCCAGCTGGCGGATGAGGCGAATCGCGGCGAGGAGCTCGTCCTCGTCGACACCGGCCGGGCGCAGCTCGAGGCTCTCGATCACGGCGGCCAGGAGCTTGCGGCCGGTGCTGCCGCCATCGGCGATGAGGAGATCGAGGTAGCCCGTGTCCGTGGGCCGGGCGATGCCCTGCGCGCGGTCACGGTCCGAGCGCAACCGCTCGATCCCGATCCGCCGCTCGATCAGCCGGAGCATATCGCCGCCGGAATCGTGCGCTTCCAAGACGACGCTGGAGAGGTCGATGAACCTGCGGACCGTTGCCTGCGTGTCGCGGCGGGCACGACGCTCGAGCTCCTCGCGCTTGCGCTGCGCCGCGCGGTCGGCGCCGCCGAGCGCGCGGTCGTAGATCTCGATCGCGTCATCGGTCGTGCGCTCGAGCGCCTCGACGCAGAACGCCATCAGCACCGGGAAGCGTCGCTCCGGCGCCATCCGGGAGAGCGCCTGATTGGTCTGCTGGCGGCCGGTCTGCGCCAGCCACGCCCGCCGGTTCGGCGGCAGCCCCTCGAGGTCGAACCGATCCGCGCCGAGCTCCGCGATCAAGAACGCACGCTTCTCCAACTCACGACCCAGCGCCCGAGAGCTCACGCTCGTCGGCCGGGCTCGCAGCCATGCGTGGCCGCAGCGGCCGGCGTCGGTCACCAGCAGGGCGTCGAGCTTGGTGCGGACCTCGCCGGTCAGCTGCGGCGCGAGTCGCTCGAACGTCAGCTCGTGCGCGCGCTCCCGCGCCCACGCCACCAGGCGCACCATGCGATCGATCGAGGGCCGCTCGATCCGCTCTGCCCGCAGGATCTCGCAGAGCCGCACCAGCAACAGCGACGGCCGCTCATGCTCGAGCGCCGCATCAACACACCGCCCGCCGACCAGATTGAGGTCACGCTCGCTGAAAGGACGGAAGCCCGCGAAGGCGCGCACCAGCAGCCTGTGCTACCCGCGCGTTTG